>NZ_JBEXCR010000026.1:0-195464 GCF_040605375.1 Nonomuraea sp. NPDC005650 | reverse complement strand
CGATGGTACTGCACTCGGGAGGGTGTGGGAGAGTAGGTCGCCGCCGGACAATCTTTGTAGGGGCTCGACGCCTTGTGCGTCGGGCCCCTTTTTTTTTGTGTCCTCAGTGGCTGCCGAGTGTGGCGGCCGCGACCACGAGGAGCAACGTGCCGGAGACGGCCGAGATCCGGCGGGCGGCCTTCGGGGTCCGGGTCAGGGCGTGGCTGGCCCGTGCCGTGGCCAGGGCGATCAGGCCGTACAGGATGGCGCAGTTCACGACGTGGAGCAGGCCGAGCGCGGCGAGCTGGAAACCCAGGGGGATGCCTGTGTCCGTGGAGATGAACTGGGGCATCAGGGATAGATAGAGCAGCACGCCCTTCGGGTTGAGCAGGGCCGTGAGCATGCTCTGTCGCAACACCCTGCCCGTGGGTTGCGGGGTCGCGCCGGCGACTGGGGTGGCTGGGTTCCTGAGTGACGCCAGGGTCTTGATCGCGAGGAAGATCAGGTAGGCGGCGCCGGCGTACCGCATCGCCGGCAATGCGGCGGGGACCGCGCGAAGTGCGGCGGCGAGACCGGCGGCGGCCAGAACCGTGTGTACGGTGTAGCCCGAGCAGATCCCCGCCACCGCCGTAAGGCCGGTGCGGCGACCCTGGCCGAGCGAGCGGGCCATGACGTAGAGCATGTCGGGGCCCGGCGTGCAGATCAGCAGCAGGTCCATGCCCAGGAAGAGCACCAGCAGCCGGGTATCCATGAGTACCACCTCCTTGTGGAACGGTAGTCAAGGAGGGTTGGCACGCGATGGTCTATTTGTGCAGGCTCGGGCCCGTGAGTGGCAGGATATTGCGTTGTGGACAGAATAGACCGCAGGATCCTCCTGGAGCTGCAGCGGGACGGGCGGCTGAGCAACACCGAGCTGGCCGACCGGGTCGGGCTCACGCCGTCGCCATGCTTGCGCCGGGTGCGGCAGCTGGAGGAGTCCGGCGTCATCCGCGGCTATCGGGCGCTGGTCGACGGGGACGCGGTGGGGCGGGGGTTTCAGGCGTTCGTCACTGTGGTGATGAGGTATGAGGATCACGACACGGTGGCGGAGTTCGAGCGGTTGGTGGCGGGCATGCCGGAGGTGGTGGAGGCGCACCGGCTGTTCGGTGATCCGGACTTCCTGCTGCGGGTGGCGGTGGCGGATCTGGCGGCGTACGAGCGGTTCTACTCCGAGACCCTCTCCGGGCTGCCGGGGGTGGCGCAGGTGACGTCGCACCTCGCGATGAAGGCCGTGAAGCCGGACGCGGGTCTGCCGGTGGATGGCTGAGGCCACTGCCTTGTTCTTCGCGGCACTTTCCGAACCGCGCGCCGGCTCGTGCCGTGCAGTTGGCGGGTGACGCGCGCACACGCGGGGGGTGGAGGCCCTCCGAGGGGCGGATTTACTCGGCCCGGTATGAGGCGCGGGCTTACCCGGTGCGGTATGAGGTGCGGGCGTACCCGGCCCGGGAAGAGGTGCAGGTTTACTTGGCCCGGTGAGCGCGTCGCACGGCTCGTGCTCTGCGGGTGGCCTGGCTGCGGGGGTGGGGTGGCGCGGGCTCGCGCCCGGTGGATGTTGCGCCCGGTGGGTGTCGCGTCTGGGGAGGTGGTTCGTCCGGACGTGAGCGTGCAATGCTGGCTCTTCGTCCGGACGTGAGCGTGCGGTGGCGGCCCTTCGCCCGGTCGTGAGTGGGGGACCGCAGCCGTGCGTCAGGGCAGGGCTGCGGTCCGGGCCCGGTGTGGAGTTACTTGGGCAGGATCAGGAGGGCGTCGCCGACGCCGCGCTCGACGCCGTCCGAGGGCCGGTTGACCAGCTTGTTGCCGACCACCATGGCCGTCGAGCCGCCCCCGTCCAGGTTGATGGCCTGCGTGGCCCCCAGCCAGCGCATGAACTGGGCCGCCTCCAGGAAGTTCGCCCCCACGGTCACCCCCGGGTTGCGGCCGTCCATGGTGGCGAGGATGAGGCTGCCGTTCCTGGTGGTGCCGAGGAGGGTGCGCGGGTGGCGGCGCAGGATCATGTTGACGGAGTCGTGGCCGTCCTGCTTGGCGGTGATCTTCACCTTGCCGTTCCGTACGAGGCCGACGCTGCCCGCGATCACGTTGAGGTCCGGGGTCAGCTGGAGCGCCTTGCGGGTACGCAGGTCCACGACCTTGGTGTCGACCTTGACCGTCGAGTCCTGGAGGGCGTGCTCGTTGAGCCAGTCGGCGGCCAGGCCGTTGCCGTGCAGTACCCGCGTCCCGGCGGCCACCGCGGCGCCCGACTCGCGCAGGCCGACGACCTTGCCGTTGGCGTCGAGGACGGCGTCGGTTCCGCCGGCGGGCGTCTTGGCGCCCCACTCCTCGGTGTAAAGGGCCATCTCGTCCGTCGTGACGGCTCGGTTGACGCCGTTGACCTCGATCTTCTGGCCGTCCTGGGGGATGGCCGTGACGGTGGTCTTCAGCTCGGTGATCTTGGCCGTACGGCCCTTGAGCACGACGGCCGAGCGGCCGGGGACGGCCTCGCTGAGCAGCTTGCCCTTGACCACGGACGCGCCGACGGGCTCGCCGCGCAGCGCCTTGTCGGTGTGGATGTTGAAGAAGCCGCCGTTGACGCCGACCAGCGCGTTCTGGGCCTTGGCCATGGACGAGACGGTCTCCCGCTTGGCCACGCTGGTGCCGAGCGAGGACGCGAACGAGCCGCCGAACGTCCCGGCGTCGATCATCACGACTTTGACGTCCCAGGGACCGGTGGTCTTGAGCCCGTCGTCGCCGAGGTAGTCGACCTTGACCTTGAGCCCCGCGTCCTTGAGCTTCTTGGCCGTCTCCTCGGCCTTCTTCTTGTCGTCGAGGGACCAGAGGCCGACCCGGACCATGTAGACGGTCTGGGAGGGGGCGTCGGCGACGCTCGGCCGTACGACCTTCTGCACGCTGGGGGTCTCCCCGGCGGCCTCCACCTCGGCGGCCTTGGCCTCGGCGGTCGTCTGCATTCCGTAGTCGCGACCGCTCGGCATCAGCACGGTCACCGTGTAGCCGTCGGTCGCGGAGCCGGCCTTCACGTCGTACAGGTCGATGCCCTGCGCCACGGCGGTCATCGTCTTGGTCGGCGCGGGCCTGCTGCCCAGCGGGAACTTGGCCGACGGGAACCTCACCGACACCTGCTCCGCGGCGGCGGGCAAGGTGGTGAGCGTCAGCGCGGCGGCTATGGCCAGGCCGCCGGCGAGGGTGCGTCGAGACATGAATTCTCCAGAGGGCGGAAAAGGGACCGCACCATACTGGCGAGATCATGGTCGCCGGGGCAGGCGAACACGCTAAACGGCAAAAGAGGTTACGAGATTGACACCGCATTTGGATACACTTCCGATATGACACGCATCAGCATGTGGTGGCGGCCGACAGACGGCCGCTGATTCCCCATGCACGGGCCGTCTTCGAGACGGCCCTGCGAGCGTGCGGTCCTCTCTGAGACGGCATTGACCTGAAAGAGAGAGACCATGATGAACGACGTCGTGCTCACCGGTGACCGCCCGACCGGCTCCCTGCACCTCGGCCACTACTTCGGCTCCTTGGCCAATCGGGTCGCGCTGCAGGACAAGTTCCCGATGTACGTGCTGATCGCCGACTATCAGGTGATCACCGACCGCGATCTGCCAGGCGAGATCCAACGCAACATCACCGAGCTGCTGCTCGACTACCTGGCGGTCGGCATCGACCCAGCCAGGGCGACGATCTTCCAGCACAGCGCCCTCCCCGAGCTGAACCAGCTGCTGCTGCCGTTCCTGAGCCTGGTGTCGGTCGCCGAGCTGAGCCGCAACCCCACGGTCAAGGACGAGATCGCGCACAGCTCGCAGCAGGCGGTCAGCGGCCTGATGTTCACCTATCCGGTGCACCAGGCGGCCGACATCCTGTTCTGCAAGGGCACGCTGGTGCCCGTCGGCAAGGATCAGCTCCCGCACGTGGAGGTGACGCGGCTGGTGGCGCGCCGCTTCAACGAGCGGTACGGCGAGGTGTTCCCGCTGCCCGAGGCCATGATGGGAGAACGGCCGCTGCTGCAGGGGCTCGACGGCGGCAAGATGAGCAAGAGCCGCGGCAACGCCATCGCCCTGTCGGCAACCGAGGACGAGACGGCCGCCCTCATCCGCAAGGCCCGCACCGACTCCGAGCGGCTGATCACCTTCGACGAGGCCAACCGGCCCGAGGTGGCGAACCTCCTCACGCTGGCCGGCCTCTGCCTCGGCCGCTCGCCGCAGGACCTCGCCGACGAGATCGGGGACGGGGGCGCGTCCGCGCTCAAGAGGCTGGCCACCGAGGCGGTCAACGAGTTCCTGCGGCCGATCAGGAGACGCCGCGCCGAGCGCACTGAGGCGGAGGTGCGGGAGATCCTCGACGCGGGGAACGAGGCGGCGAGGGAGCGGGCGGTCATGACACTGAACGAGGTGCGGGCGGCGATGGGCTTCTAGGCAGGTACCTCATGGCGCGGCGATGGGCGTCTCATGGCATGGCGAGCGAGGCCAGGGCCAGCTCCGTGGGTACGGAGCGGAGGGGGCGGCGGCGCCGGGGCGCGCGGAAGCCCGCCGCCCGGAGCAGCTCCGACACCTCCCGGAAGCCCCGCACCCTGCCGCCGGTCGTGACCAGGTGGTTCAGGTCCAGCAGGTGCAGCAGCGTACGGCTGGCCCGGCCGGGCATGAGGCCGTCCCCGAACTGGTCGCCCACCACGACCGTCCCGCCCGGGTTGAGCGCGGCCGCCACCCGCCCCAGGAGTGCGGCCGCCTCGGCGTCGTCCAGCCCGTGCAGGATGTTGAACACCAGCGCGAGGTCGTACCCGTCACCCAGCTCGCCGTCCAGGAACGAACCGGCACGCGTGCTCAGCCGGGGATGATCGGCGGTGGCCTTGAGCGCCTGCGGCAGGTCCAGCACGGTGGCGTGGAGACGGGGATGCCGCCGCAGCAGCTCCAGGCTGAACCGGCCGTGGCCGCCGCCCACGTCCAGCACCCGCCGGGCGCCGCGCGGCACCGGGACGGCCCTGGCCACCGCCGGAGCCTGCCGCCCGGCCAGCGCCGCCGTCCACGCCTGGAACGACCGGGACAGCTCGGGATCGCTTTCCAGCAGCTCGTAGAAGGGCGTGGCGGGCGCCCCGTCGCGTACCGCGCTCTCCAGCCGGGGCCAGATCACGCACGCCGTATGCTCCCAGAACTCCAGCCCCGCCACCAGGGACTGCGGCGAGTCCGTCGTGAGCCACAGCCGCGCCGCGCGGGTCAGGCGGTATCGGCCGCCGCGGACCCGCAGGTAGCCGAGCCCGGCCAGGGAGCGTAACAGCGCGTCCGAGGAGCGGGGGTCCAGGCCGAGCGCGGCGGCGAGCTCGGCGCCGGTGGACGGGCGGCGGCGCAGGGCGTCGAAGACGCCCGTCCTGACCGCCGCGACGAGCGCGTGCAGGCCCAGGACACCGAAGTAGTCGAGTATGGGAGGCACGAGGGACAGCCGGTGCGCCGCGGCCTCCAGGGCGTTGAAGAAAAGGGGCACACCCGCGACGCTAGGCGGCCGGGACGGTCAGCGTTGTTCGCGGCGGAAGGACTCCAGGGCCAGCAGCGCCACGTGGAGCGACATGCACGACTCGACGTCGTCGAGGTCGGTGTCGAGGACGCGTTCGAGGCGGCGCAGGCGGTCGTAGAAGGCGGGCCTGGACAGGTGGGCCTTCTGCGCGGCGACCGCTTTGTTGCGCCCCGAGTCGAGGTAGATGCGCAGGATCCGGGTCAGGTCGCCGCCGCGCTGCGCGTCGTGCGCCAGCAGCGGCCCCAGCTCCCGCTCCGCGAAGGTCTGCAGCCTGGCGTCGTCGCGCAGCAGGTGCAGCAGGCCCCGCAGGCGCAGGTCGGGCAGGCGGTAGAAGGCGCGCCCGTCCGGCTGGCGGACGGCCACGTCGGCCACCTGCTCGGCCTCCAGGAAGCTGCGCCGTACGTCCCTGATGGACTCCACGACTGAGCCCGCCGCCAGCACGAACGCGAGCACGCCCGGCCGCCAGAGCACGCGGAGCCGCTCGGCGAGCGCGGTCAGCGCGGGCTCGGCCTGGGCGCGGGGCGGGAGAGGGAGGAGGATCCCGACGCGCTCCTGGTCGAGGGCGCCGACGAGGGCGGGCAGGCGGGCGTCGCGGCAGGCGGCGGCGGTGGCCTCGGCCAGCTCGCCGAGCTGGGCCTGGCCGTCGAGCGCCTGGTCGGCCGGCTCGGTGGGCCTGATGACCACGCTGATCAGCTTGCGCCCCGTGAGCGGCACGCCGACGGCCCTGGCGCGGGCGGCGGCCTCGTCGGGGTCGGCGTAGGCGTGGGTCAGGATGCCGGTGATGATCGTGCCGTGCGCCTGGCGTTCGAGCGACTCCTGGTGGCGCTCCAGCAGGCGGCCCAGGGCGAGCGTGGTGGCGGCGCGCTCGGCCAGCACCATGTCGCGCGGCGTCGGCGCCGAGTCGCAGATCAGGATCAGCCGGCCCCAGTCCTGGCCGCGCGCCCCCACCGTGGTGACCACCCACCCGGAGGCGGGGTCGTACGCGGTCCGCTCGGCCGGGGCCACGGCCCTGGACCGGGACTCCCAGCCGGCCAGCAGCACGCCGGCGTCGCGCCCGGCGGACTCGCAGGCCAGCACCTGGTGGGCGAGGTTCTCCAGCAGCACGGGCCGGTTGGAGAGCCTGGCCACCTGCGCGAGGACCTCGGCGGGCGAGGCGCCCTCGACCGACAGCTCGGTGAAGACCTCGTGGAGCTGCTCGGAGGCCCGCAGCTCCTCCAGCTGGATGTCGATGATGCGCGCGTGCACGGACTCGGTGATCTGCACGAACGGCGTCTCGCGGGTCAGCACGATGAGGGGCAGCCCGTGCTCCTCGGCCTTCTTGACCACGACGGGCGGCAGCTCCCCTACGAACCTGCGGCCCAGCTCGACGATCAGCCCCGAGGCGCCGACGGAGGAGAGCTCGCCGATGTAGTCGGCGAGCTTCTCCGGGTCTTCGGGCAGCGCGACGCCCGTGGTGAGCACCAGCTCCCCGCCCCGCAGCAACTGGGCGATGTCGGCGATCTCGCCGACGTGCACCCACCGGACCCTGGTGTCGAGCCGGTCGGCGCCCGCGACCACGCGCGGGCTGCCCCGGCGTACGGTCTCCAGGGCGAGGACGTCGGCGATGGTGGGCAACACGGGGCAGAGCCTAGCCGATCGCTCTGTAAGAACGGCCATGCGCCCATTTACGCTTTGTCACGCTCCGAGGTCCTCCTCCCGGTATTCCCGGCGAGGTTCGCGCACCCGTAGCTCGACCCGGCGAATCTTGCCCGAGATCGTCTTGGGCAGCTCGCCGAACTCCAGCCGCCGCACCCGCTTGTAGGGGGCCAGCTCCCTGCGGGAGTGCTCGAAGATCGACCGCGCGGTCGCCTCGTCCGGCTCGAACCCGGGCGCGAGGGTCACATAAGCCTTCGGTACGGCCAGGCGTACGGGATCGGGGGCTGGCACCACGGCGGCCTCGGCCACGGCGGCGTGCTCCAGCAGCACGCTCTCCAGCTCGAACGGCGAGATGCGGTAGTCGGAGGCCTTGAAGACGTCGTCGGTCCTGCCGACGTAGGTGATGTAGCCGTCCTGGTCGCGGGTGGCGACGTCGCCGGTGTGGTAGAAACCGCCCCGCATCGCATCCGTCGATCCACCTACATATCCGGACATGAGGCCAACGGGGCGGCGGGCGTCCAGCGGCAGGCAGATCTCGCCGTCGTCCCCGGGTTCGCCGCTGACGGGGTCGACCAGCACGACCTCGTAGCCGGGCAGCGGCCGCCCCATCGATCCGGGCTTGACCGGCTCGTCCGGCGCGTTCCCGATCTGCGCGGTGGTCTCGGTCTGGCCGTAGCCGTCCCTGATCGTGATGCCCCACGCCTTGGCGACCTGGTCGATGATCTCCGGGTTGAGCGGCTCCCCGGCGGCCACGGCCGTGCGCAGCGGCAGTTGCCACGCCGAGAGATCCTCCTGGATGAGCATCCGCCACACGGTCGGCGGCGCGCAGAACGTGGTGACCCGCTCGTCCCGCAGCACCTCCAGCAGCGCGGGCGCCGAGAAGCGCTGGTAGTCGTGGATCAGCACGGTGGCGCCCGCGTTCCAGGGGGCGAAGACGTTGCTCCAGGCGTGCTTGGCCCATCCGGGGGAGGACACGTTGAGGTGCACGTCGCCCGGCTTCAGCCCGATCCAGAACATCGTCGACAGGTGCCCGGCCGGATAGGACGCGTGCGTGTGCTCGACCAGCTTCGGCTGCGAGGTCGTGCCGGAGGTGAAGTAGAGCAGCAGCGTGTCGCCCGCCCGCGTCGGCGCGTCGGGGACGAAGAACGTGCCCTCCTCGTACGCCTCGTGGTACGGCAGCCAGTTGTAGGCGTCGCCGACGGCGATCCTCGTGTATTCGCCGGCCCCGAACTTGCCCGCGTCGGCGGCGTTGGCGATCACGTGGGCGACGCCCCCGCGATCGAGGCGCTCGGAGATGTCCTTGGCGGTCAGCAGCGTCGTGGCCGGGATGATGACCGCGCCCAGCTTCATCGCGGCCAGCAGCGACTCCCACAGCTCGGCCTGGTTGCCCAGCATGAGCAGGATCCGGTCGCCCCGGCGCACGCCCTGCCGGTGCAGCCAGTTGGCGACCTGGTTGGAGCGGGCGGACAGCTCGGCGAACGTGTAGCGGGCACTGCTCGCTCCCACGATCTTGAGAGCGACGGCGTCGGGGGTCTCGGCGGCGAGCACCCCGTCGAACCAGTCGAGCGCCCAGTTGAACTCCGCGAGCTCCGGCCAGCGGAAGTCGCGGCGGGCGGTGGCGGGGTCGGCGTGGAGGAGAAAGTCGCGGGCGGCACGGAAATGGCTCATGCCCGGATCCTGCTACGTCGCCAGCCGCCGCTCAAGGCCGTCGAGCACCGACACCAGCCCGAAGTCGAAAGCCACCTCGCGGACGGCCTGCGGATCGTCGTAGGCGGTCATCTCGATGCGTTCCATCATGTCGGGATAGTCCTTGACCGCCCTGGTGACCATCTCCCGCATGTGGTCGGGGTCGTACTGGTGCTCGCCCATGGCGGCGTTCCAGGCGACCTCGGGGATGGTCATGCCGTAGACGTAGGCGGTGAGGGTGCTGCCGGCGTAGTCGACGTCCATCCCCTTGAACCCGGCCAGCCGGAACATCCGCCGCATCCGGTCGGCGACCTGGACGGCGTTGGGGCCGAGCGCGGGCATGCGGCCGAGGAGGTCGGCCGCCCACGGGTGGCGCAGGATCACCGCGCGCATGCTGTGGGCCAGGGCCGAGGCCGCGTCGCGCCAGCCGGCGTCCTCCGGCTCGGGCATGGTCATCTCGCCCCACACCTGGTCGTAGACCAGCTCCAGGAGCTCGTCCTTGTGGGCGACGTACCAGTAGATGCTGGTGGCGCCCGCGCTCAGCTTGGCGCCCAGCTTGCGCATGCTGAGCCCGCCGAGGCCCTCCGCGTCGAGGAGCTCGATGGCGGCCTGGACGATCTCCTCACGGCTGCGCCCCGGGCTCGCGGTCTTGCGCGGCTCGCGAAGCCATACGGAGGCGAACTCCTTGCCGGTCATCCTCCTAGGATAAATCCACTCGCACACTGTTCGAGAGTGTCTTACAGTGTGCGAGTGGACTCGAACACTGTACGAGACCCCCGCCGCTGGTGGATTCTCGTCGTACTCTGCTTGGCGTTGCTGGTGCTTGTCGTCGACAACACCGTGCTCAACCTCGCCATCCCCTCGCTGAACGAGGAAATGGGCGCGTCGGCGTCGGACATCCAATGGATCATCGACGCGTACGTGCTGGCCTATGCCGGACTGCTGCTCACCTCGGGCAGCCTGTCCGACAAATACGGCCGCCGCCTGTTCCTGATCATCGGCCTGGCGTTCTTCGGCGGCGCGTCGCTGCTGGCCGTGCTCGTCACCGAGCCCTGGCAGCTCATCGCCGCGCGGGCCCTGATGGGCATCGGCGGATCGCTGGTCATGCCCTCGACGCTGTCGATCCTGATGACCGTCTTCGACGAGGCGGAGCGCCGCAAGGCGATGGCCTCCTGGAGCGCGGTCGCCCTGGTCGGCATGGTGTCGGGCCCCACCGTGGGCGGCCTCATGCTGCAGCACTACTGGTGGGGCTCGGTCTTCCTGGTGAACATCCCGATCGCGGCGATCGCCATCGTGGCCGCCCTCGTGCTCATGCCCGAGAGCCGCAGCAGCGGGCGGAAGATCGACCCGGTGGGCGTGGTGCTGTCGACCGTCGGCCTGACGGCGGCCGTGTACGTCATCATCGAGCGCGAATGGAACGTGATCGGCATCGCGATCGCGGTCCTCGCCCTCGGCGGCTTCGTGGTCTGGGAGCGCAAGCAGGCGCAGCCGATGCTGCCCCTGCACCTGTTCGCCAACCGCAACTTCAGCGGCGCGTCGTTCTCGATCCTGCTGATGGCCTTCGGCGCGGGCTCCGTGATGCTGATGCTGACCCAGTACCTGCAGTTCGTGCTGGGCTACAAGGAGATGCAGGCCGGCCTGGCCATGCTGCCCTACGGCGTGGCCGCCGCGATCTTCAACGGCGTGGGCGCCGGCCTGGGCAAGAAGCTCAGCAACCGGGTGCTGATCGGAGCGGGCCTGCTGGTGATGGCCGGCGGGTTCGTCGTCATGGCCACGACCACCGGATACCCCGGGCTGCTCACGGGGCTGGTGATCATGGGTGTCGGCGGCGGGCTGGCCGGGCCGTCCGCGTACGCCTCGCTCATGGGCGCCATCCCCCTCGAGCACGCCGGCGTCGGGTCGGCGCTCAACGACACCGTCCAGCAGGTCGGCATGGCGCTGAGCATCGCGATCCTGGGCAGCGTGCTGGCCGGGCAGTACACCTCGCAGATGCCGGCCGACCTGCCCGCCGCCGCCAGGGAGTCGGTCGGCGGCGCGCATCTGTCGGGCTTCGCCGAGGTCGGCAACCAGGCGTTCACCTCGGCCATGCATCTGGGCTCGTGGGTCGGGGCCGCGTTCTGCGTGGCCGCCGCGTTGCTCGCGATCTCCGTGCTGCGCCCGGCCGCCCCGGCTCCGGTGGCGGTGCCGGAGGAGAGCAGGGTTTAGCGGACCCGGGGCTCGCGCATGCTCTCCAGGCTGTCGAGCTTGTGGGTGCGCTCGTCGTGGCCGATCTGCCGGAGCAGGTCGGCCACCGAGCGGTAGCGGCCGTACTCGGCGGCGTACGTGCCGGGGTCGGGCACGAAGTCCAGCTCCGGGTTCTCGGCCACGAACGTCATGTACTCGTGCTCGGCGTGGTCCTCGAACTCCGCGTTCAGCCGGTAGCTCCAGTCGGGCCTGACCAGGAACAGCACCCAGGACACGTGGTAGTAGAAGAACGCGATCAGCCACGGCGCGGCCTGGTGCAGCAGCCAGGTCTGGCGCTGCCCGGAGCGCTGCACCAGGTCCTGCATGATCAGCAGGTGCCACTGCTCGTTGTCCTGGTCGGCGCGGGCCTCCACGATCCGCTCGAAGACCCTCCTGGCCAGCGCCGAGCGTCCCCGATGGCGGTGCACGGCCCAGTAACCCATCCGCTCCCACGCCTGGTACGGCACGCGGGCGATGATCTCCAGCATGGCGAACTTCGTGTACGAGCCCTGCTTGCCGTACATGACGTCCACGGGCTTGAACATCATCCTGGCCAGCAGGCTGTACTTCATGCGCGGGGTGTCCAGCGTGTCCTGCTGGGCGCGGCGGAGCTGGTCGCGGTCGAGCTTGGGCGGGCCGGAGGGCGCTTCGGGTCGGCGGTCGAGGGTGACGGTCATCTCGATCTCTCCTTCGTCGTCGGGATGATCCGATGGTGGCCGACCGGCACGGCCCCGGTCGTCGCCCGCCAGTGGTCATCCTGGGTGCCTCCGGCGGCGTAGTGGCCGCGCGCCGCGTACATCGCCAGGCGGACGGGACATCCCCTAAGGGACGCCGAGGTAGTTTGCAGGGTGTAAGCGAACTTTTCCGTCCCCCGACAGGTTGTAGGTGGGGGTCAAAGGCGAAGAAAAGGGATACTCGGTAGCATGTCGGAGCTTCTCGCGCGCCACCGGGCAGTGATGCCGAACTGGTTGGCACTCAACTACAACGAGCCCATCGAGATCGTCAGCGGCAAGGGCAATCGTGTCATCGATGCCGACGGCAAGAGCTACCTGGACTTCTTCGCCGGAATCCTGACCAACATGATCGGGTACGACGTGCCCGAGGTGCGCGAGGCCGTCGAGCGCCAGATCACCACCGGGGTGGTGCACACCAGCACCGTCTACCTGCTGCGCGGCCAGATCGAGCTGGCCGAGAAGATCGCGCGGATCTCCGGCATCCCCGACGCCAAGGTCTTCTTCACCAACTCCGGCACCGAGGCCAACGAGACCGCCCTGCTCCTGGCCACGTACGCGCGCAGGACCGACCAGGTGCTCGCCATGCGGCAGAGCTACCACGGGCGCAGCTTCGGCACGATCGGCGTCACCTCCAACCGCGCCTGGAAGAACAACTCGCTCTCCCCGCTCAACGTGACCTTCCTGCACGGCGCCGACCGGCATCTCGCGCAGTTCAAGGGCATGTCGGACGCCGAGTACATCCAGGCGTGCGTGGACGACCTGCGCCACGTGCTGGCCACCGCGGTCTCCAACGACGTCGCGGCGCTGATCGCCGAGCCGATCCAGGGCGTGGGCGGGTTCACGATGGCACCCGACGGGCTGTTCGCCGCGTACAAGGAGGTCCTGGACGAGCAGGGCATCCTGTTCATCTCCGACGAGGTCCAGACCGGCTGGGGCCGTACGGGCAGCTCGTTCTTCGGCATCGGGAACCACGGCGTGACCCCCGACATGATGACCTTCGCCAAGGGGCTGGGCAACGGCTTCGCCGTCGGCGGCATCGTGGCGCGCGGCGACCTGATGGACGCCCCGCACGCCGTGGGCCTGGCCACGTTCGGCGGCAACCCGATCTCCATGGCCGCCGCCAACGCCACCCTCGACTACGTGCTCGACCACGATCTGCAGGCCAACGCGGCGCGTACCGGCGAGATCATCGTCAGCGGCCTCAAGGAGGCCGCCAAGCGCCTGTCCGTGGTCAAGAGCGTGCGCGGCAAGGGCCTGATGTTCGCCGTCGAGCTGGAGAGTCCCGCGCAGGCCGTCCGCTTCATGGAGGAGACCAAGAAGGCGGGCCTGCTGGCGGGCAAGGGCGGCCTGTACGGGACCGCCATCCGCATGGCCCCGCCCCTCACCCTTACGGTGGACGAGGCCGTCGAGGGTCTCGGCATCATCGTGACCGCTCTGGAAACCATCAACGCAGAGGCAGCAGCCCAGTGAAGTCCGTCAACCATTGGATCAACGGAGAGCTCGCGGACGGGGACTCCCGCGCCGCCGAGCTCTTCAACCCCGCGACCGGCGAGGTCGGCGGCCACGTGGCGCTGGCCTCCGTGGCCGACGTGGACGCGGCCGTGGCCGCCGCCGTCGCGGCCTTTCCCGCCTGGCGGGACGCGTCGCTGGTCAAGCGGGCGCAGGTGCTGTTCCGCTTCCGCGAGCTCATGTACGCGCACCGCGACGAGCTGGCCGCGCTGATCTCCGCCGAGCACGGCAAGGTCCACTCCGACGCGCTCGGCGAGGTGGCCCGCGGCCTGGAGGTCGTGGAGTTCGCCTGCGGGATCCCGCACCTGCTCAAGGGCGGCTTCTCCGAGGGCGTCTCGACCAGGGTCGACTCCTACTCGATCCGCCAGCCGCTGGGCGTCGTGGCCGGCATCACGCCGTTCAACTTCCCGGCCATGGTGCCGATGTGGATGTACCCGGTCGCGATCGCGTGCGGGAACGCCTTCATACTCAAGCCGTCGGAGAAGGACCCGTCGGCGTCGCTGCTCATGGCGCGGCTCTGGAAGGAGGCCGGGCTGCCGGACGGCGTCTTCAACGTCGTGCAGGGCGACAAGGTCGCCGTGGACCGGCTGCTGGAGCACCCCGACGTGCGCGCCGTGTCGTTCGTCGGCTCCACCCCGATCGCCCGCTACGTCTACGAGACCGGCACCGCGCACGGCAAGCGCGTGCAGGCCCTCGGCGGCGCCAAGAACCACATGCTCGTGCTCCCGGACGCCGACCTCGACCTGGTGGCGGACTCGGCGGTGTCGGCGGGGTTCGGCTCGGCGGGGGAGCGGTGCATGGCGATCTCCGTCGTGCTGGCCGTGGACCCGATCGGCGACGAGCTCGTCCAGAAGATCGTCGAGCGGGTGGACGAGCTCGTGATCGGTCCGGGCGACGACCCGAAGTCCCAGATGGGGCCGCTCGTCACCGAGGTGCACCGCGACAAGGTCGCCTCCTACCTCGACCTCGGCGTCGAGGAGGGCGCGAAGCTGGTCGTGGACGGCCGCGAGACGGCCGTGCTGGGCGGCGGCAAGGCCGCGGAGACGCCCGGCTTCTGGCTCGGCCCGACCGTGCTCGACCACGTCCCGCCGGGCTCGCGGACGCACACGGACGAGATCTTCGGGCCGGTGCTGTCGATCGTGCGGGTCTCCTCGTACGAGGAGGGCCTGGAGATCATCAACGGCGGCCTGTACGGCAACGGCACCGCGATCTTCACCAACGACGGCGGCGCTGCCAGGCGCTTCCAGAACGAGGTCGAGGTCGGCATGGTCGGCATCAACGTGCCGATCCCGGTGCCGATGGCCTTCTACAGCTTCGGCGGCTGGAAGTCCTCGCTCTTCGGCGACACGCACGTGCACGGCACCGAGGGCGTGCACTTCTACACCCGCGGCAAGGTCGTCACCTCGCGCTGGCTCGACCCCTCGCACGGCGGCGTCAACCTCGGCTTCCCCACGAACAAATAGGCGTCCGATGCCCGGGGCGGGCGGGACATACGTCTCTCCCGCCCCACTCCCCGGTAAGCTCCAGCACACGGACCCAGCACATGGGGACAAGGGGGGACATCGTGAATCGTCGTCGTTCTCGTGCGCTGGCGCTCGCCGCAGTGGCGCTGGTCGCCGGCATGGGCGCGGCGCGACCCACTCCGGTCCCCACACCGACGCCGACCCCCACCCCCAGCGCGACCCAGAGCGACGGCACGCTCCAGATCCTCACCTACCGCGGATACGCCGAGTACGGCGGCACCAGCCCCAAGGCCAACTGGGTGGGCAACTTCGAGAAGGAGACCGGCTGCCGGATCGCCAAGCTCGACACCGTGCAGAGCGCGAAGGAGATGGAGGACCTGGCCGGCCAGCGGGCGTACGACGTCATCTCCGCCGGGCCCGTGCTGGCCGCCAAGCTGATCGAGGGCAAGCAGGCGCAGCCCATCGACCCGGCCAAGGTGAGCGGCTACGACGACATCGACAAGCGCTTCCGCGACATGTCGACCGTGTCGGGCAAGGTGTACGGGGTGCCGTACCTGTGGGGCTACCACGAGTTCATCTACGACTCGACCAAGGCCAAGGGCGATCTGAAGCAGGCGTTCGCCTCCGGCCGGGTGGCGCTGAGGGACAGCCCGCTGACGATCGCCGACGCCGCGCTGGCCGACGGCTCGGCGAAGGACCCGTACGAGCTGACCAAGGACCAGCTCGACGGCGCGGTGGCGCTGCTGGAGCAGAGCAAGGAGCGGACGTACTGGCGCAGCCCGGTCGACCTGGTGCAGGGGTTCGCCACCGGGTCGCTCGACTACGCCCAGGCCACCCCCTACTACCGCGTGCTCCTGCAGAAGGCCGGCAAGCCGGTGAAGACGCTCCAGACGCGCGAGACGACCGGGTGGGTGGACTCCTGGATGCTCGGCGCGAACGTCCCCGACACCACCTGCGCCTACCGGTGGCTCAACTGGGTGACCGCGGCCAACGCGCAGCGTGACGCCGCCGCGTGGGCGGGGCTGGCCCCGGCCAGCGCCAAGGCGTGCAAGGGGCGGGCCAAGGCGGTGTGCGAGCTGTACGGGAGGGGAAAGAAGCTCGACCGGGTCGCCTTCGCCGTACGGCCTCCCGGGGATTGCCGGGCGGAAGATGGGGAATGCACTGATTATCTCACTTGGCTGGATAGGTGGCAGAAGCTCGCGAAATGAGCGAGTCACCGATCCTCTTGTGACAGTGCGGCGGGCGTGCCCGTTCCCCCCTGGGCGCGGCCTGCGAGGGACGCCCCGGGCCTTCCCCCCCCGTCCCGGGGCGTCTCGTTGACGTCCGCCCTGCCGCTCAGCGGGACGGGAAGGCCACCACCGTGGATTTGGGTGTGGGCAGAAGCGCCTCGGCGCAGTCGCCACAGGCCAGGACGCCCGAGTCGTCGGGCAGGCGCCCCACGCGCACGCGGGGTCGCGGCCATCTCTTGTGACAGACGACGCAGGCGTCGCCGTCGCGCTGGGCCCAGGTCAGGCCTTCAGGGTCGAACGTCAACATACTTCGCGCCGTTCTGGTCGGACTCCAGTTCATCACGCTTCCTGCAGCCATCGCCCATCCGTATACCGGATCGTTTATAACCCTGACTGCGGCCGTGAGTGTCCTGCTGAGCGTCAAGTCAGGGTGAATTCTCTACCCGAACGGCGCCACTTACACCACAAAATCGGGCATCCAGCCGCAAGCCGGATGCCCGATTGGTGGGGTTTCTTCTAGAGTTCGGCGATCGCCTTCTCCAGGATGCCGAGGCCCTCCTCAAGCAGGTGCTCGGGGATGACGAGCGGGGGCAGGAAACGCAGGACGTTTCCGTACGTACCGGCCGTCAGGACCAGCAGGCCCTCGGCGTGACAGCGCCTGACGATCTCCTGGACGGCGGCGGGGTTCGGCTCCTTGGTGCCCGGCTCGACCAGCTCGATCGCGATCATCGCGCCCCGGCCGCGGACGTCGCCGATCACGTCGAAGCGCTCCTGGAGGGCCTTGAGCCGGGGAAGCATGATCTCGCCGATGCGGCGGGCCTTGGCGACGAGGTCCTCCGCCTCGATGGTCTCCAGCACGCCGAGCGCGGCCTCGCAGGCCAGGGGGTTGCCGCCGTACGTGCCGCCGAGGCCGCCGGCGTGCACCTTGTCCATGATCTCCGCGCGCCCGGTCACGGCGGCCAGCGGCAGGCCGCCCGCGATGCCCTTGGCCGTGGTGATGATGTCGGGCACGACGCCCTCGTCCTCGCAGGCGAACAGGTTGCCCGTCCTGGCGAAACCGGTCTGCACCTCGTCGGCCACGAACACGATGCCGTTGGCCTCGCAGAACTCCGCGATGCGCGGCAGGAAGCCCCTGGCCGGCACGATGAACCCGCCCTCGCCCGCGATCGGCTCGATCACCACGGCGGCCACGTTGTCCGGGCCGATCTGCTTGGTGATCAGGTCGATGGCCTGCGCCGCGGCCTCCTCGGCGCAGTTCTCGGCGCCGGTGGGCCAGCGGTACGGGTACGCCAGCGGCACCCGGTACACCTCGGGCGCGAACGGGCCGAACCTGTGCTTGTACGGCATGTTCTTGGCCGTCAGCGTCATCGTGAGCAGCGTGCGGCCGTGGTAGCCGTGGTCGAACACGACGACCGCCGGCCGGCCGGTGGCGTGCCTGGCGATCTTGACCGCGTTCTCCACGGCCTCGGCGCCCGAGTTCACCAGGAACGTGCGCTTCTCGTGCTCGCCCGGGGTCAGCTCGTTGAGCTTCTCGCAGACCCGGACGTACGACTCGTACGGGGTGACCATGAAACAGGTGTGGGTGAAGTCGGCCACCTGCTTCTGGACGCGTTCGACGACCTTGGGCGCGGCGTTGCCCACGTTGGTCACGGCGATGCCGGAGCCGAAGTCGATCAGCGAGTTCCCGTCGGCGTCCTCGATCACGCCGCCGCCGGCGCGGGTGACGAAGACCGGCAGCGTGGTGCCGATGCCGGGCGGGACGGCGGCCTGCTTGCGGGCCAGCAACTCCTGCGACTTGGGGCCTGGGATCGCGGTCACGACGCGCCGCTCCTGGGGAATGCTCATGGTTTTGACGCTACGGCGGGCTTCCACCTGCGCCGATACGTCGATATGTCACACTGGAGGGGGTCGTCTTTGCCGAAATGGACAAATTTCGTATGCCGCCTACGCTCCGGACCGTCGTCCGCCGCATGAGCCTCCGGCCGGTGGCCGGAATCCCGGGCCACGGGGCCGCCGGCGTGTGGGACGCCGCCGTGCGCTGGGTGGCGGTCAGCGAGCTCGCGGACCCGACGCCGTACCTGGAGGGCGGGGAACTGCTCCTCACCACGGGGATGCGGATGGAGGGCGACCAGTCCCAGTATGTCGCCCGCCTCGTGGCCCGTGGCGTCGCCGGGCTCGGCTTCGGGGTCGGCGTCTCGCACGAGGAGGTGCCCCCGGCCCTGGTCGCCGCCGCTGAGCGGGCGGGGCTGCCGCTGTTCGAGGTGCCGCGCGAGACCCCGTTCATCGCGGTCGGCAAGGCGGTCAGCGAGCTGCTGGCGGCCGAGCAGTACGACGAGATCAGCCGCGCCTTCGCCGCCCAGGGCCGGCTGACGCGGGCGGCGCTCCGGCCGGAGGGCATGCACGCGGTCGTCGACCGGCTCGCCAAGGAGGTGGGCGGGTGGGCCGCGCTGCTGGACGAGGCGGGCGAGGTGCGCCATGCCACGCGCGGCGCCGACACGGACGCCGTCGTGTCCGAGCTGTCCCGCCTCCGCAGCGAGCCGGGCGGCGAGGGGGCCACCCGTGGTGGCGGTGGGGGCGTTGCGCGTGGTGGGGGTGGGGTGCTGCCCGCGAGCCTGGCTTTGTCGGGGCCGGGGGAGCACATCGTGGTGCAGCCGCTGGGCGGCGGGGCGCGCCCGCGCGGCTTCTTCGCCGTCGGGGCCGCGCAACCCTTCTCGCCCGTCACCCACACGGTGATCAACGCCGCGGGATCCCTGCTCACCCTGGCCCTGGAGCAGGGCAGAACCAAGCTGGAGGCCGAGCGGCGGGCCCGCACCGCCGTACTGGAGCTGCTGCTCGCGGGCGCGAAGGAGCAGGCGCGGGCGGTGCTGGAGCCGCTCGGCGGGCGGCTCCCCGAGGAGCCGCTGGCGGTGCTGGCGGCGGATCCCGACGCGCTGGAGGCGCTGGATCAGCACGCGTTCGCGGCGCTGCTCGATGCCGGGGGCACCGCGACGTCGGCGGGGCAGCCGAAGCATCCGCTGGCCGTCGCCCTGGTGCCCGACGCCGCGGCGGAGAAGACGGCGCTGGAGGCGGACGCGCCGGTGGGCGTGAGCCTGCCGTGCGGCTACGCCCCCGAGAGCCTGAAGGGCGCGCTGGACCAGGCGCGGCGCGCGCTGGACGCCGCCACGGGCGGCGGGGCGCCGGGTAAGGGAGGCGGCCGGGTGGTGACGTTCGGGGAGCTGGCCGGGCAGGGGCTGCTCGGGCTGCTCGACCGGGCCGCCGCCCAGGCGTTCGCCGCCGCGCTGCTGGCCCCCCTCACCGCGTACGGGTCCCGGGCCGACCTGGTCGAGTCGCTGCGCGCGTACCTGGACAGCAACGGCCACTGGGACGCGGCGGCGCAGCGGCTCGGCGTGCACCGCCACACCCTCCGCTATCGGATGAAACGCGTCACCGAGCTGCTCGGACGCGACCTCGACGACCCGGGCGTGCGAGCGGAGCTGTGGTTCGCGCTCGAAGCCACCCGCCGCCGGCGTGCCGCTACTCCTGCTTCTCCACCAGATAGCAGCAGATGATCGCCGTGGTCACGGCCTCGTACGTGCTCCCGTCGCGCAGGTGCCCGGCGCGTTCCAAACCGATCGCCCCCTGGGCCGCGGCCCACAGCGCGTCCGCGATCTTGCGGGGCTGGGTCGGGATCAGGTAGCCGGTCGAGATGCAGTCGGCGATGACCCGGTCGAGGATGTTCAGGGCGGCGCGGGCCAGGGTCCTGGCGCGCTCGCTGGGCTCGAAACCGGGGATCGCCCGCTCGAACATCAGGCTGTAGTAGCCGGGCTCGGACAGGCACGCCTGCCGATAGGCGGGCCCGAGCGCGGACAGGTGCTCGAACGGGCTGCGCCGCGACGGCACCGCCTCCAGGAAGCGTCGAAACCGCTCGAACCCCTCCAGATACAGCGCCTCCGCCAGCCCCTCCCGGTTGCCGAACATCGTGTAGATGACGGTCGTGGTGCAGCCCGCCTCGGCCGCGATCCTGCGCATGGTCAGGCTGTCGGGGCCGTCCGTCTCGAGGAGGTTCACCGCCACGTCGAGGAGGCGGGAGCGAAGCTCGTCGTGGGTGGCGCGTTCGCCCAGGAGATAAGCGCCCTGCAGGCCCAGCGGGGCCGAGGTCATGAGACCTCCCTTGCGCCCAAGGACCAGCTATGCGTCCTTGTGACCTCACGCCGTTCGGTCACGGGGCCCACGCCTTTCTCAGATCGGGGGCCCACCGCGCTGGAGACCCGCACCCGATGACTTAGCCAGGGCGGAGATCGCTCAAACCACTCCGCATGGTAAACATCCCGAATTGGGTCTACTTCCGTTACATCATGGGTATACCAGGGAGCTTGTACTTAACGGTGAGCCCTGATGGGAGTCTTGTGCACCATGGTGTAAATCCCCCATCTCCCGCTTGGCATAACGTCATGTGTATGGACGTGCGTACCTTCTGGCTGGCCGGCCGCGCCGCGACCGGGGACTCCGAGCTCACTGTGACCAACCCCCTTGACGGCCGCGCGGTCGGGCGGCACTCCGTACCGACAGATGCCCAGGTCGAAGAGGCTATTGAGGCTGCTCACGCGGTGTCGCGGGAGGCCGCCGCGCTGCCCGTGCACGTACGCGCCGAGGCGCTTGCCCACGTGTCGCGGCGGCTCGCCGAGCGGGCCGACGAGATCGCCCACCTGATCACGGCCGAGAACGGCAAGCCGATCTTCTGGGCGCGCGGCGAGGTCAACCGCGCCATCGCCACGTTCCGTTTCGCCGCCGAGGAGACCCGCCGCTGGTCCGGCGACGTTCAGCGGCTCGACACCGAGCCCGCCGCGGCCGGGCGGCTGGCGTACGTCTCGCGGGTGCCGTACGGGCCCGTGCTGGCCATCACCCCGTTCAACTTCCCGCTGAACCTGGTCGCCCACAAGGTCGCCCCCGCCATCGCCGTCGGCGCCCCCGTCATCGTCAAGCCCGCCCCCGCCACGCCGCTCTCCTCGCTCCTGCTCGGCGAGATCCTGGCGGAGACGGACCTGCCCGCCGGGATGTTCTCGGTGCTGCCGATCGAGAACGAGCGGGCCTCGGCGCTGGTCCAGGACCCCCGGCTCCCCGTGGTGTCGTTCACGGGCTCCGCGCCCGTCGGGTACGCCATCGCCGACCAGGTCCCGCGCAAGCACGTGACGCTCGAACTGGGCGGCAACGCCGCCGCCGTCGTGCTGTCCGACGCCGACCTCGACTGGGCCGCGCAGCGCATCGCCCTGTTCTCCAACTACCAGGCCGGCCAGAGCTGCATCGCCGTGCAGCGGGTCATCGTCGAGCAGCCCGTGTACGACGCCTTCGTCGAGCGCCTCCTCCCGGCCGTCGCCGGCCTCGTCACCGGCGACCCGGCGGACGAGAAGACCCAGGTGGGCCCGCTGGTCTCCGAGGCCGCCGCGAAGCGCGTGGAGCAGTGGGTCGACGAGGCCGTCGCCGCGGGCGCCCGCGTCCTGGCCGGCGGCACCCGCGAGGGCGCGACGATCGCCCCGACCGTGCTGGCCGACGTCCCGCACGACGCCAAGGTGGCGTGCGAGGAGGTCTTCGGCCCCGTCATGATCCTCCAGCCCGCCGCCTCGATCGACGAGGCGTACGCGCTGGTCAACGACTCGAAGTACGGCCTGCAGGCCGGGGTGTTCACCCGCTCCCTGGACGCCGCCTTCCGGGCGAACCGGGAGCTGGAGGTGGGCGGCGTGATCATCGGCGACGTGCCGTCGTACCGGGCCGACCAGATGCCGTACGGCGGGGTCAAGGACTCGGGGATCGGGCGCGAGGGTCTTCACTCGGCGATGACGGACCTGACGTACGAGAAGGTCATGGTCCTGACGGGCCTGACACTCTAGGCCCCCGGCCCGTCAGCTCACCGCGAGCCCCGCAGGTCCCACGGGCCCTTCTGCGGGGCTCCTGCCTTTGGACGGATGCCTGCCGGCCCCTGAGGCGCCGGTGTGAGCGTCCACGGGCCGCGCCCGGGGCATTGTGACGGGCAGCCCTTGGGGCGGCGCGATGGGGCGTGATGGGGCGTGCTACGGCGGGCAACGCGTCCCGCTCGCCGGTTGGCCGGCCGAAGGGCGGGGCGGGACTCGGGGGCTCGGAGGGTGCAGGGCGCGAGGCTCGGAGGGCTCCGGGCTCGGGAGGCTCCGAAGGCGGCGACGGACCGACCGCCGGGTCGAGGCGCCGCACCGCTTGGGTGCCGGTGCGGTCGGTAGTGGGACGGCGGAGCTCGGCGCAACGCGAGCGGCGCCCAGCCGGCGTGCCGCTGAGGTACGGGCGTGCGGCTCGGCAGGGCGCGCTCAAAAGCCGGTGCGCGGCTTGGCAGGGCGGGTGCCCACCGCGCGCTCGAAGTGGGACATGGAGCGGCCCGCCGTTGGTGCGGCGGGCCGGAAGGACGCGGTGGGAAGGGGGGCGGGTCAGCCGACCACGATCTCGGGGCCGGAGTCGTCGTCGAGGTCGACGTCGACGCCCATCTCCTCGGCCAGCCGGAGCGCCTCCTCGATCAGCGTCTCCACGATCTGCGACTCCGGCACCGTCTTGATGACCTCGCCCTTGACGAAGATCTGCCCCTTGCCGTTGCCCGAGGCCACCCCCAGGTCCGCCTCCCGGGCCTCCCCGGGCCCGTTCACGACGCAGCCCATCACGGCCACCCGCAGCGGCACCTTCAGGCCCTCCAGCCCGGCCTGCACCTGGTCGGCGAGGGTGTAGACGTCCACCTGGGCCCGGCCGCAGGACGGGCAGGAGACGATCTCCAGGCCGCGCTCGCGCAGCCCGAGGGACTCCAGGATCTGGGCGCCGACCTTGACCTCCTCCACCGGAGGCGCGGAGAGGGAGACGCGGATCGTGTCGCCGATGCCCTCCGCCAGCAGCGCGCCGAAGGCGACGGCGGACTTGACGGTGCCCTGGAAGGCGGGGCCGGCCTCGGTGACGCCCAGGTGGAGCGGGTAGTCGCACTTGGCGGCGAGCAGCCGGTAGGCGTTGATCATCACGACCGGGTCGTTGTGCTTGACCGAGATCTTGATGTCGCGGAACCCGTGCTCCTCGAACAGCGAGCACTCCCACAGCGCCGACTCCACCAGGGCCTCGGGCGTGGCCTTGCCGTACTTCTGCAGCAGGCGCGGGTCGAGCGAGCCGGCGTTGACGCCGATCCGGATCGGCACCCCGTGGTCGGAGGCGGCCCGAGCGATCTCGCCCACCTTGTCGTCGAATTTCTTGATGTTGCCGGGGTTGACCCGGACTGCCGCGCATCCCGCCTCGATGGCGGCGAACACGTACTTCGGCTGGAAGTGGATGTCGGCGATGACCGGGATCTGCGACTTCTTGGCGATGATCGGCAGCGCGTCGGCGTCGTCCTGGGACGGCACGGCCACGCGTACGATCTGGCAGCCGGACGCCGTGAGCTCGGCGATCTGCTGCAACGTGGCGTTGACGTCGGCGGTCACCGTGGTCGTCATCGACTGCACCGAGACGGGTGCGTCGCCGCCGACGGGCACGCTGCCGACCATGATCTGGCGCGAGTGTCGGCGTTCGGCGAGCGGCTTGGGACGGACCGTCGGGATGCCGAGAGCTACAGAAGACATTTCAACCCTTACTGTGACGACGGTTTCCAGTCTAGGTAGTCAGCGGGACAGCTCGATCGCGCGGGCCCGGGCCCAGGCGTCGGCCGCGAGCACCTCCTCGACCGAGTCGGCCGGGGTGACCTGGTGCTCCTCGACCACCTTGGCCACGGTGTCGACGATCGCCAGGAACGGCAACTCGCCCCGCATGAACACGTCGACGCACGCCTCGTTGGCCGCGTTGTAGACGGCGGGCGCGGTGCCGCCCTCGCCGCCGACGTGCCTGGCCAGCGCGACGGAGGGGAACGCGACGTCGTCGAGCGGCTCGAACGTCCACGTGTGCGCCCTGGCCCAGTCGATGGCCCGTGCCGCACCCGGGATGCGGCGGGGGTGGCTGAGCGCGAGCGCGATCGGCAGCCGCATGTCGGGCGGGCTGGCCTGGGCCACGGTCGAGCCGTCGACGTATTCCACCATGGAGTGGACGATCGACTGCGGGTGGACCACGACCTCAATGCGGTCGAAACCCAAGTCGAACAGCAGGTGCGCCTCGATGACCTCCAGCCCCTTGTTGACCAGGGTCGCGGAGTTGATCGTGATGACCGGGCCCATCGACCAGGTGGGGTGGGCCAGCGCCATCTCGGGCGTGACGTCGGCCATCTCCTCGCGCTTCATCCCCCTGAACGGCCCGCCGCTCGCGGTGATCACGAGCTGCTTGACGCTGTCGGGGTCGTAGCCGTCGGGACCCGAGGCCCACAGGCACTGCTGCACCGCCGAGTGCTCGGAGTCGACCGGGAGGATCTGGCCGGGCTTGGCGAGCCGCTTGACCAGCGGGCCGCCGATGATCAGGGACTCCTTGTTGGCCAGGGCGAGGGTCCTGCCCGCCTCGAGCGCGACCAGCGTGGAGGTCAGCCCGAGCGCGCCGGTGATGCCGTTGAGCACCGTGTCGCACTGCCATCCCGCGATCTCCGCGACCCCTTCGGGGCCGCCGAGCACCGCGGGCTTCGCGCCGTGCGCGGACAGCGCCTCCTTCAGCGCGGGCACGGCCGCGGGGTCGGCCACCGCGACGACCTCGACGCCGAACGCCGCCGCCTGCCTGGCCAGCAGGTCGATCTTGCTACCCCCCGCCGCCAGCCCGGCGACCTTGAAGCCGCCTGGATTGGCGGCGATGACATCGAGGGCCTGGGTGCCGATGGAGCCGGTGGAGCCGAGGACGACGACCGAGCGCAGGGTCTCTTCATGCACGCGTCCATTCTCCCCGCTGCAGGGCGCGCTCAGGCACGCGGTGCCACCCCTGCCCAAATCCCGGCACTTATGTGACCTGAGATAACGCAGTTAATTTATGCCTGAATACGGCTATATCGGTATGCGCAAATCTTGAGAAATCTGGATATTGCTACGACTACCTTCCGTACCCCAGGTCCGGTTTTCGGGAGGTACGTAATGCACCGCGCAGTCGTTCTGCTTTCCACCCTCACGCTCACCGCCGGCGGCGCCGCCCTGCTGCCCGCCGGTGGGGCGCAGGCCGCCGTACAAATGCGGCCGAAACCCGCCCAGCACGCGGCGGCGGACACCACGTCCGAGCAGCGGCAGGTCCTGACGTACTGGACCGAGCAGCGGATGGAGGCGGCCCAGCCGCTGGACGCGCCCGGCCCCAAGAAGGGGGCGAAGGTGGCGCTGGGAGAGCCCGCCGAGGGCACCCCGTGGACGGCGCCGCCCACCGGGGCGACCCGCGCAGGGGCGGAGCTGCAGGCGGCCAGGTCGTCCGGCGAGCCGTGGACCGGCTCCGGCGCGGTCGTGAAGACCACCGGCCGGGTCTTCTTCACCACGCAGGGGCGCAACGCGTCCTGCTCGGGTTCGGCGGTGACCAGCGCGAACAAGAGCGTGGTCCTGACCGCCGGCCACTGCGTCAAGCTGAACGGAACGTTCCACACGAACTGGGTCTTCGTGCCCGGCTACAACGCCGGCAACCGGCCGTTCGGCACCTGGGCGGCCACGAAACTGCTGACCACGCAGCAGTGGAACGCGAGCGAGGACATGAACTTCGACGTCGCCGCCGCCGTCGTCGCACCGCTGGAGGGCAAGACGCTGGTGGACGTCGTGGGCGGCCAGGGCGTCGCGTTCAACCAGGGCAGAAGGCAGCAGATGTACGCGTTCGGCTACCCGGCGGCGGCGCCGTACGACGGCTCGAAGCTCATCCACTGCAGCGGGCGGACCTTCGACGACTTCCTCGCGAGCCAGGACCACGGCCTGACCTGCAACATGACCGGCGGTTCGAGCGGCGGCCCCTGGATGCTGAATTTCAACGAGTCGACGGGACTCGGCACCCAGAATTCGGTCAACAGCTTCAAATACAACTTCGCTGCCAACTGGATGTTCGGCCCATATTTCGGGAACGAGGCGCAGAACGTCTATCAAGCGGCCCAGAGCACCAACGCACTCTGAGGAATTTACCGAAAGTAGTCACAAGAACACATCTCGTAGTGCACACTCGGGGGGCATGACCTTGAGCACCCCCCTGCTAGCGGCAGCCCCGCTCCTGGCGGGGCTGATCGGGCCCGCCCTCCTCGGCGTGGCCCCCGGCCAGCAGCAGGCCGACGCACCTGGCCACCGGGCACTGCGTCACGAGATAGCCGAGCACGTGGCCGCGCGCACCACCATTGAGCAGCGGCGCGTGCTCGACTACTGGACGCCGGAGCGCATGGCCAAAGCACTGCCGATCGACTTGCTGGACATGGCGACGGACGGCAAGGGCCTGCTGAGCGGCTTGACGGGTCGCGCCGAGGTGAACACCGCTCCTGAGGTGTCGGGCCGGCGCCTGACCTCGCCGGGCGACGGCGTGACCACGGGCGTGTCGGGTGAGGGTCTGGCCGCCTGGCTGTGGGGCCGCGACCCGCGGCAGCACCAGGCGGCCGCCGAGCGGGACGAGGAGTCCACGGCCAGGCGGCCGCAGACCAGCACGGTCGGCTCGCGCTGGATCACCGGCGGCGCCGTGGCCAGGACCACCGGCCGCGTCTTCCTGACCGTGCGCGGGGCGGACTTCGTCTGCTCGGCCAGCACCGTGCGCAGCGCCAACAGGGATGTCGTGGTCACCGCCGGGCACTGCGTCAAGGACGGCACGGGCGGGTGGGCCGCCAACTGGACGTTCGTGCCGGGGTACGGGACGAGCGGGGCGCAGCGGTACGGCCAGTACGCGGCCCGCCGCATGTTCGTGGCCGGGCCCTGGTCGCGCAGCGGCGACGACAACTACGACGTCGGCATGGTCGCGCTGGCCACGTCCGGCGGCAGGCACGTGGCCGACGTGGTGGGCACGCAGGAGATCGCCTTCAACGCGGCCCGCGGGGGCCAGGCGTTCGGCTTCGGCTACCCCGCCGACCCGCCGTACGACGGGCGCCATCTGTTCTACTGCGCGGGACGGCTGAAGCCCGACCCGTACGCGCAGAGCCGCGACCAGGGGCTGGGGTGCGACATGACGGCGGGGTCGAGCGGCGGGCCGTGGATGACCACGTTCGACCTGGGCACGGGCAAGGGCACGATCACGTCGGTGAGCAGCTTCAAGTACAGCGACGACCAGCGCACCATGTACGGCCCGTACTTCGGCGACGCCGCCAAGGCCCTGTTCGACACGGCGGAGCACGCGTAGTCGACGTACCGATATCCGTTACCTGAAATGTGATCAAATGTGAGCACAGGTCAGGCAACCGTGGCCTTGCGGCCCGGCGTTCCCCGCATCGGGGGTTCCCGCTTCACGGCCGACCGCCCACTCGCGGTGGGTCTTACACCGGCTCCACCGGGACGGCCGATGCCGCCCCGCCCGATCTCCCGGGGGGCGTTTTCCGTCTCCCCGCAACTCTGGGCGACGTCGGCCGCGAGGGCGGCCAGATTGCGTGCGGCGTTCTCGTCCCGGTCGAGGATGAGATCGCAGGAGGCGAATACGTAGGTACGTTCCGACAGGGCGAGCTTGGCTTTCACCGCGCCACAGCCGGAACAGGTCTTGGAGGAGGCGAACCAACGGTCGGCCACGATGAGCCTGCCGCCCCTCCAGGCGGTCTTGTAGATGAGCTGCCGCCGCACCTCGGCCATACCGACATCGGCGATGGCACGGGCCAGGCGGCGGTTCGCGAGCATCCCCGACACGTTGAGGTCTTCCACTACGACCGTGCCGTAGGTGGTGGCCAGGCGGCTGGTGAGCTGGTGCAGGCCGTCGCGCCGCTGCCGGGCTACCCGCGCACGCGCCTTGCCGAGCGCCGCTTTGGTCTTGCGCCAGCGGGCCGAAGTCTCACGCTTGCCCCCGCTCGGGGCGCGGGGGCCCTGGCGACGGGCCAGTTCCTTGTTCAGACTGCGCAGCTTTCGCAGCGCTGCCTGGTGGTGCTTGTGGTTGGGGATCACCTCACCCGTGGAAAGTACTGCGAGGTTCTTCACCCCTAGATCCATCCCCACCACGGCGTCGGGCCGTGCGGTGGTGGGGTCGGCCCGGTTGATCTCGCAGGTGAAGGAGACGAACCACCGACCACCGTCGTACCGGATGGTGGCCGACATGATCCGGCCCGTACCACGTTCCAGGTGCCGGGCGAGCCTGCGGGTCGACTCGGCGGTGCGTATGGTGCCCAGCCGGGGCAGCGTCACATGGCGGCGGTCAGTCTCCAGGCGGATCGTTCCGGTGGTGAACCGGCACGAGAGGGTGGCACGGTGCTTGGACTTGAACCGGGGAAACCCTGGCGCTCTGCCTTTCCGTTCGCCTCTGCGGGATGCCGACCAGTTCTTCAGTGCTCGTGCCAGGGCATCTAGGCCGCTGCTGTAGGCCTCCTTGGAGTTGCCGGCCCACCACGGTGCGACCGTGCCCTTGGCGATGTTCCACGCTCTGCGGAGCGTGGGCAGTGACCAGGGCGCCTCGGTCAGCAGTTGCCCGCTGATGCCGTAGGTCCGCTCCGCCTCCCGCTGATCGAGAGCTGCCTTGACCAGTGCCAGACCCCAGTTGAACGCGAACCGTGCCGCACCGCAGTGCGACGCGAACGCTTCCATCTGGCCAGGTGTGGGGTCAAGCGCGTACCGGTACGCCTGGACGACCTTCACGAGGTCGCCCGATTACAGGCTTTGGCGGCGGTGGCCACCCGCAGCGCCTGGTTGCGAACCCCGCGCCGCCCGTACAGGCGTGCACCTGCAAGCTTCACGCTCTTATTAAAACATATGTTCGATCATGCTCGCCAGCGCTCGGGCGAGCAGTTCTGCATCTCTTGCCATGCCGGGATGTGCGCCGCTGCCGGGCAATCTGTGGCCCGACACGCAAAGAGTACTTACTGTAATTGTGCGATTACAAATTGGCAAGCTTTTCTCCATACCCAACGTGATCACTCGGTCGCCCACGGGAGCATCGCAAGGCTCATGAACATGGGAGGGGGCCGGGTGAAGCGGGTCGTTGGGGTTGTCGCCGGGGTTGCGGTGCTCGTCGGCGGGATGATCAGCGGGGATGGGACGGCGATCGCCAGTGGCGCGAGACAGGCGCCGTCGGTCATCGCCTGGGGGCCCTGTCCGATAGGGAACGGGAGGCCGGCGCCGGCCAACCTGGAATGCGGCACCATACGCGTACCGCTCGACTACCGGGAGCCCTGGGGTCAGACGATCGAGCTGGCCGTCAACCGGGTCCGGGCCAGGGTGTCCAAGAGCGCCAACTACCTGGGGGTGCTCCTGGTGAACCCGGGCGGGCCGGGGGCGCCGGGGCGGAGCCTGGCCGAGTTCGTGTCCTCGGCGCTGCCGTCGGACGTGAGCGAGCGCTACGACATCATCGGGTTCGACCCGCGCGGCGTCGGGGGCAGCGAGCCGACGCTGCACTGCGTGGACCCGGACGTCTTCTTCAAGGCCCCGAGGCCGGACGCGGTGCCGAAGGGGCCGGCCGAGGAACGGGTGCTGCTCGGGCGGGCGCACGAGTTCGCCGACCGGTGCGGCGCGCAGTGGTCCTGGCTGCTGCCGCATCTCACCACCGAGAACTCCGCCAGGGACATGGACTCGATCCGGGGCGCGCTCGGCGAGCAGAAGATCAGTTACCTCGGCTACTCGTACGGCACCTACCTGGGCGCCGTCTACGCCACGCTCTTCCCGACCAGGGTCAAGCGGCTGGTCATGGACAGCACGGTCGACCCCACGAGCGTGTGGTACGAGGCGAACCTCAGGCAGGACGGCGCCTTCGAGAACCGTCACCGCCAGTTCCTGGCCTGGACGGCCAAGCACAACGACGTCTACCGGCTGGGCACCACGCCCAAGCAGACGTCGTTCGCCTACTACGCGATGCGCGACCGGCTGCGGGCCCGCCCGGCCGGCGGCATCGTCGGGCCGAGCGAACTGGACGACACGTTCACGGTCGCCGGGTACAGCGACCGGGTCTGGCCCGCGTTCGCCGCGGCCTGGTCCGCGTACGTGCGGCAGGGCGACGTGAAGGGCCTGGTCGGCATCTACGACAAGCACGGCAAGGACGACAAGCAGGACGAGAACGGCTACGCCTCCTACCTGGGCGTCCAGTGCGCGGATGCCAAGTGGCCGCGCAAGTGGGAGAAGTGGCGGTCCGACATGACCCGGCTGCACCGCCGGGCGCCGTTCCTGACCTGGCCGAACGCCTGGTTCAACGCGCCGTGCGCCTTCTGGCCGGTGCGGGGCGGGACGCCGATCGAGGTCCAGGGTGCGGCGAGCCTGCCGCCGGTGCTCTTCATCCAGTCCCGCGACGACGCCGCGACGCCGTTCAAGGGGGCGCTGGAGATGCGCAGGCACTTCGTCCGCGCGTCGATGGTGATCGACGGCGGCGGCAACCACGGCGTGTCGCTGACCGGCAACGAGTGCGTGGACGAGCATCTGGCGGCGTACCTGCGTGACAGCACGGTGCCGCCGCGTGACGTGCAGTGCGCCGCGCTGCCGGAGCCGCGCCCGTCCACCCACATGACGGCGGACGCCGTGAGCCCGCCGGCCGGGTTGCTCGGGCTCCTCGGCACGCTTGGTCTCTGACTGACGTCAAGAAAGGATTACCGTGGCCGTCGCCCACTGAGCCAATCGGTGACGCTTCGCGTAGTCTGACCATGTGATGCTGCGTACATCGGCGTCGCGCGTGCTCGACGACAGCGACCGGGACGAGGTCCTAGCCCTGCTGGACACCGACCCGGTCGCGAACGTCTTCGTCTCCTCCAGAGTGCGGGCCGTCGGACTCAATCCGGCGAGGCTGGGTGGGCAGATGTGGGGGTTCGGCGCGCGCGGCGGCCTTGTGTCACTCTGTTACGCCGGGGCCAACATGGTGCCCGTCAACGCCGGCCCCGAGGCCGTGCACGCCTTCGCCGACCGTGCCCGCAAACAGGGGCGCCGCTGCTCCTCCATCGTGGGCCCGGTCGACGCCGTCTCCTTGCTGTGGGAGCGCCTCGAGCCGCACTGGGGCCGGGCGCGGGCCATCCGCTGGGCGCAGCCGGTCATGGCCACCTCGCGCAAGCCGCCGGTGCCCGCCGATCCGCTGGTGCGCCGGGTGCGGCCGGAGGAGTTCGACATCCTGCTGCCCGCGTGCGTGGCCATGTTCACCGAGGAAGTCGGCGTCTCGCCGAACCTCGGCGACGGCGGCGCGCTCTACCGCACCAGGGTCGCCGAGCTGATCAGGATCGGCCGCTCCTACGCGCGCATCGACGACGGCCGGGTGGTGTTCAAGGCGGAGGTCGGGGCCGTCACGCCGCAGGCCTGCCAGATCCAGGGCGTCTGGGTCGCCCCCGAGCTGCGGGGGAGGGGCCATGCCGCGGCCGGCATGGCCGCCGTCGTGGAGGCCGCGAAGAGCTGCTTCGCCCCCGTGGTCACGCTTTACGTCAACGACTTCAACCTCTCGGCCAGGGCCGTCTACCGCAAGGTGGGCTTCCAGGAGGTCGACACCTTCATGTCCGTCCTGTTCTAAATACGGACGAGTTTGTCGAACAGCCTGGCCAGCTCGGTGTCGGGGTCGGCGGTGAGGCCCGCGTGCACGGGCCCGGCCTGCACGATCGTGCTGCGCGGCGCGGTCAGCCAGCGGAACCTGCTGCCGAGCGACTCCTCGGCCAGCGGTCCCGGCCGCTCGCCGCAGGCCAGCTCGTACGCGCTGAGCGCACGGCGCACCCCGTCGATGTCGGCGTTCGGGTCGAGGGCGCGCAGCCGGGCGGCGTCGAGCTCGACCCGCGCGCACAGGTAGCCGCGCGGCTGGCAGTAGAGGAGCACGCCCGCGTTGATCAGCTCGCCGCGCTCGACCTTGGGCATCACGCGGATCACCGCGTACTCGTAGACGTCCCTGGTCACCGGCCGCCTCCCCGCCAGAACTCGCCCACGGACCCGGGGCCGCCGCGCGTCGGCTTGGCCTCGCCGCGCACGAGCCACTCGCGCGGGCCGTGCGCCCGCTCCATCAGCTGATCGACGTACGCCTCGCGCACCGTCTGCGGCCCGTCGAACCCCGGCTCGCCGTCCAGCCACTCGTCGGGCACCATCGCGGTCACGGTCTCCAGCAGCCCTCGCGTGATCCTCGCGGCCAGCTGGTCACCCGCGGCCTCGACGTCACCGGCGTACGGCGCGAGCACGTGGTCGCTCGCGTCGAACTTCCGCTGAGGGTCGGCCGTGCGCCAGTTGTGGTGGAACCAGAGCGCCGCGCCGTGGTCGATCAGCCAGGTCTCGCGGTGCCAGACCAGCAGGTTGGGGTTGCGCCAGCTGCGGTCGATGTTGTGGATCAGGCCGTCGAACCACAGCACCCTGGCCGCGAACACCGGGTCCGCCGCCCACGCCAGCGGCTCGAACCCCAGCGCGCCCGGCAGGAAGTCGACCGCCAGGTTGAGGCCGGTGCTGGCCTTGAGTAGGTCCTGCACCTCCTCGTCCGGCTCCCGGATGCCGAGCTGCGGGTCGAGGTCGATGAGCTTGAGATCGGGGGTCCGCAGCCCCAGCCTGCGGCCCAGCTCGGCCGCGATGATCTCGGCGACGAGCACCCGCCGACCCTGGCCCGCCTCACGAAACTTCACCACGTACGTGCCCAGGTCGTCGGCCTCGACGACGCCGGGCAGGGAGCCGCCCTCTCGCAATGGGGTTACGTAACGGGTGGCTGAGATCCTTTCCAGCACAGGACGAAGGCTACCGCCCACCCAGGCCCCCCTCACGCCCGGGACGGCGTGCGGCGGGACCGGTCAGCCGGCCGGGCGGCTAGAGGGGCCGGGTGGCGCGGGCGCGGATGGCGGCGAGCATGATGCGGCGGATCAGGCCGCTGCCGAGCCGGATCACCAGCCAGTAGCGCAGGAACGCGCGCCGCGCGTCCTCGCTCGTGGCCACCACGCGGGTCTCCGTGACGAGCCTGATCCGCCCCTCGCCCGCGTCGTCCAGCCGGAAGCTCAGCGTGCCCTTGGCGTAGCCGGGGCGGTCGAACGCGTGGAAGTCGGCGGCGCCGGAGATCGCGCCGCTCCTTTCGGCGTGCCCGAGGCGCCACCACTGCCCGATGAGCCCCATGACCAGCTCGTGGCCCGGGTCTTCTGCGAGCGGCGTGAAGCGCGGCGTGCCCCGGTGCGGCCGGCCGCCGCTCAGGCGCGCGGCCACGTCGCGGATGGCCACGACGGCCCGGAGGTCGAACGAGCCCGGGTCCGCGACGGCGTCCCAGACGCGCTCGCGCGGTGCCTTGATCACGATGGAGTGCCGCTCGGAGGCGTCGGGCCGCGGGATGAACCGGTCCGTGAGCGTGGGCATGGGCCACCTCTTTCCATACGGATACGTACGGTTCTGACTATACGGTGGCGTATGGAAGGATGGGCGAATGGGTCGGTTGAACGCGGACGACTGGGCGCGGGCCGCGCTGGAAGCCCTGGCGGAGGGCGGGCTGGCCGCCGTGGCCGTGGAGCCGGTGGCGGTGCGGCTCGGCGTGTCGAAGGGCAGCTTCTACTGGCACTTCCCCAACCGCCAGGCGCTGGTGGAGGCGGCGCTGGAGCGGTGGGAGGCCGGCACCGACGAGGTCATCGCCCGGCTGGAGCCGGTGCCCGACCCGGTGGAGCGCATGCGGACGCTGCTGGAGTGGGCCTTCGGCGACGGTCGTGACGCCGCCATCTCGTTCCGGCTGATCAGTGAGGTCGACGACCCCGCCGCGGGCCCGGTGGTGGGCCCAAAGGTGGGCGCTGTGGTGCGGCGGGTGAGCGAGCGGCGGCTGGCGTTCATGCGAGCCGTCCTGGAGGAGGTCGGCCAGCCGCCGGACGAGGCCGCCCGGCGGGCGCTGACCGCGTACGGCGGCTATCTCGGCCTGGCCGCCCTGGCCCGCATCGGCGCGGTGGCGCAGGTGCCGGAGGACCTGGCCGGGCACGCCCTGGAGGAGCTGGGCCTGCGGCCCCGCTGAGGTCAGAGCTTGGCGATGACCTCCTCGGCGAAGCGCTCCATGGTGGCGATCTTGAGTTCCAGCGTCCCCTCGCCGTACCTGGCCTTCTCCTCGGGGGTGGCCAGCCACCACGGGGCCGCCATGGTCCCGGTGACGCCCTTGGCGGCGAAGTGGCGGTAGGTGTCGGCGTCCGGCATCACCGCGAGCCCCGCGACGATGTCGAACGGCTCGGTCCGGCCGCTCTCGTCGAGGTGGCCGCGGAGCGTGTCCAGCACCGCGTCGAGCTGCTCCTCGGTGTAGATCCGGTTCCCGATCCAGCCGTCACCCAGCCGGGCGGCCCGGCGCAGCGCTGCGTCGCTGTCGCCGCCCACGTAGACGGGGATCGGCCGGGCGGGGGTGGGCGAGATCGACAGCTCGGGAAGGCCGTCGAGGGCGACCGTCTCGCCGGCCCAGAGCGAGCGCAGGGTCGGGAGCATCGCGTCCAGCCGCCGCCCCCGGGTGTGGAAGTCCTGCCCGGTGCCGACGAACTCCTCCTTGCACCACCCCACCCCGACCCCGAACGTGACCCGGTCCTTCGACAGCACCGCCGCCGTGGACACCTGCTTGGCCACGGTGAACAGGTCGCGGGCGGGCGCGATGTAGACGTTGGGGGAGAAGCGCAGGGTCGTGGTCACCGCCGCCATGGCGCCGATCGTCACCCAGGCGTCCGGCCAGTGCGTACGCGCGTCCCACCGGGGCCGGCCCGACCGCGAGTACGGGTACGGCGAGGCGAAGTCGGCGTAGAACAGGTGGTCCGACAGCGTGAGCGTGTCGAACCCGCACCGCTCGGCCGCCCGCGCCAGCTCCGTGAACTGGTCGGTGTCGACGAACGAGGCCCCCAGCCAGAATCTCATTGGAACTCCGGGATGACCTTGGTGGCGAACAGCTCCAGGTTCCGCTTGACCGTGTCCAGCGGCAGCACGCCCTGCTGGCCCTGCATGTAGAGCCCGAACCACTCCAGGTCGGGCATGCGGTCGAGCATCCGCTGGATCCCGCGCTTGACGTCGTCCGGCGTGCCGAACAGCGCCATCTCCACGTCGTTCATGCGCTTGGCGTCGCCCTTCTCGGGGGAGATGGGCTTGTGCCTCTCGTCCTCCTTCTTGCGCAGCACCTCCAGGTAGCCGAACGGGCCGAAGAAGGCGGCGAAGTCCTTGGGGATGCTGCGGCCGAAGGTGTTGATGGCCTCCTCGGTGGTGTCGGCGATGCCGACGATCTTGAGGATGCCGGTGTGCTCGCCCAGCTTGTAGTGGCGGCCCTGCTTGGCCGACTCCTCCTGGTACAGCTTGGCCTTGGCGGCGTGGTCGTCGGGGTTGGGGGTGAACATCCACGGCAGGATGTCCTCCTGGGCGGCCCTGATGACCGACCGGTCCGAGATCGTGAACGGCTGCCACAGCTCGGGGTGGGGGTTCTGGTACGGCCGGGGGCAGACGGAGACGGCCTGCACCTTGCCGTCCTCGGAGATCTCACCCGGCGCGCCGAACGTCCGGGTCCATTCCAGCGCGGGCCATCCCTCGATGCCCTCGAACGGATACGGCACCTGGTAGTCCAGCACGTCGGACTTGTAGCGCAACGTCTCCTGCGTCCACGCCAGCTTCATGATCTTCAGCACCTCGCCGAAGACGTCGAAGTTGCGCGTGTCGGAGGCCGACCCGTCGGAGCGCGCGGCGGCGGCGTGCCAGCGCTGGCCCAGGACGTTCATCCAGCGGTTCTGGTAGCCGCGCGCCACGCCCAGCCGCAGCCGGCCCTTGCTGAACTGGTCGAGCAGCGCCACGTCCTCGGCGGCTCTGATCGGGTCCCAGGCGGGCAGCACCAGGCCGAGCGGCGCGAGCAGGATCCGCTCGGTCCTGGCGGCGAGGTCGGTGAGGAACATCAGCGGGTTGACCGAGAACTCCATGCCCTCCGAGTGGAAGTGGTGCTCGGTCATCATCAGCGCGTCGAACCCGATCTGGTCGGCGTGCACTGCTATCTCCCGCACCTCGTGCAGCAGCTTCTGGTACGACTCCGTGTCGCGCCCGATCGGGCGTTTGGCCTTGGCGTTCTCCTCGGCCGCGTACCCGGAGCCGGGAATCTGCGGATTCAGGAAGATAGAAAACTTCACCGGGGACCTCTTTCCGCGGAATGGTCTTCTGCAAGGTACTCTGGAAATCTTAACCGAGCAATCGCTTGGTTAACTAGGAGGAGGTCCCATGAGACTTGGGGTCACGATGTTCGCCACGGATCTGGCCATGCCGGTCCAGGACCTCGCCAGGGCCGCGGAGGAGCGTGGCTTCGACTCCCTCTACGTGCCGGAGCACACCCACATCCCGGTCTCGCGCCGCACGCCTCCCGCGGCGGGGCAGGACGTGCTGCCCGAGGAGTACAAGCGCACGCTCGACCCGCTCGTCGCCCTGTCCTTCGCCGCCGCCGCGACCCGCCGGCTGCGCGTCGGCACCGGCATCCTGCTCGCCGCCCAGCGCGACCCCATCGTGACCGCGAAGGCGATCGCCACGCTCGACCACCTTTCGGGCGGGCGCGTCGCGGTCGGGGTCGGCTTCGGCTGGAACGTCGAGGAGATCGAGAACCACGGCGTCCCGTACGCCCGCCGCCGCGAGGTGGCCAGGCGGAACGTGCTCGCCATGCAGGCGCTGTGGCGGGACGAGGTGGCCTCGTTCGACGGCTTCGAGCCGTCCTGGTCCTGGCCCAAGCCGCTGCGGAACCTGCCGGTGTACGTGGGCGGCGCGGCGGGGCCGAAGCTGTTCGCCCAGGTCGCCGAGTACGCCGACGGCTGGATGCCGATCGGGGGCAAGGGGATCAGGACGGCGCTGCCGATGCTGGGCGAGGCGTGCGAGAAGGCCGGGCGGCCGATGGCCCAGGTGATCCCGTTCGGGACGGTGCCGACGCGGGAGAAGCTCGACTATTTCGCCGGGCTCGGCATCGAGGAGGCGGTGGCCACCCTGCCCAGCGCGCCCGCAGATAGGGTGCTGCCGATCCTCGATGATTATGCGCGACTGATCGAATCCCCGGCATAATCGGGAAATATGTCCGCACTCCGCGCCGATGATCCGCGACAGCTGGGATCGTATCGCCTGTCGCGCAGGCTCGGCCAGGGCGGGCAGGGCGTCGTCTACCTCGGGCACTCCGAGCAGGGCGCCCAGGTCGCGGTCAAGCTGCTGCACGCGAGCCTGTCCGGCGACCCCGACGTGCGGCGCAGGTTCCTGGGAGAGGTCGAGGCGGTCCGCAGGGTGGCCGCGTTCTGCACGGCGCAGCTGCTCGACGCCGACCTCGAAGGCGACCGGCCCTACCTGGTCAGCGAGTACGTCGAGGGCCCCTCGCTCCTGGAGCACGTGGTCGCCAAGGGGCCGCGCCTGGGCGGGTCGCTCGAACGCCTGGCCATCGGCACCGCCACCGCACTCGGGGCCATCCACCGGGCCGGGGTGGTCCACCGGGACTTCAAGCCGGGCAACGTGCTGCTCGGGCTCGACGGGCCGCGGGTGATCGACTTCGGGATCTCCCGCCTCATGGACGCCGCGGCCACCTCCGGCATGGTGCCCGTCGGCACGCCGGCGTACCTGTCGCCCGAGCGCATCAACGGCGAGCCCGCCGGGCCGCCCGCCGACCTGTGGGCATGGGCGCTGACCGTCGCGTACACGGCCACGGGGCGGCACGCGTACACGGCGGACACCTACCAGGAGGTCCTGGCCAGGATCCTGTACGGAAAGCCGGACCTCGGGCCGCTGACCGGGCGGCTGCGGGAGATCGTGGAGGCGTGCCTGGCGCCGGAGCCGGGGGAGCGGCCGGACGCGGAGGAGGCGCTGCGGCGGCTGCTGGGACAGGCGGCCGCGGGCGGCGACGTGCTGTCCTCGGGCGCGCAGGCCGCCGTCGGCCCCGGCCCGGCGGCCCGCGTCACGTTCGCCACCGGCTCCGGCAGGGCGTTCGCCGACCGCGAGCCGCAGACGGCCGGGCTCCGGCTGGTCATGGAGACCGCGCCGCCCGGTGACGGGCCGGGGCGCATCCACGACCCCGACCCCACCACGAGCTTCCCCGCCGTCAGCCGCGACACCGCTCCCGAGCTCCCGCCTCGCAGGCGGGTGAAGACCTGGCAGGTGGTCGTGGCTGCGGCGGGCGTGGCCATGGCGGTGGCCGGGTTCGTGTTCTGGCTGCGCGGCGCTCAGGGCCCGGGGCTGGAAGGGACGTGGACGGGCTCGGCCGAGCACTTCTCCGCCCAGCGGGTCTTCCCCGTCGAGCTGCGCCTGGGCTCCGACGGCGGCAGCGGGGCGATGCTGTGGGGAGCGGACCTGCACTGCTCGGGACGGCTCTCGCGGAGCGGCAGCGGGACGGTCTTCACCCTCGACCAGGTCACGGGCCAGGAGTGCTATCCGGGGACATTGCGGATGTTCCCGACGTCGGCATCGAACCAGATGGCCATCAAGGTGACGCGCCAGGGTAAGGACGAGGTGACCTATTCGGGCACGGTCACGCGGGCATCCTGACCAGCTGTGTCACGGTCAGGCCGCGATTGCCGTGACCACCGTTGACTCGGGGCGGCCCGTTGCTTTCAGTAGAAGGCAGGGAAGGGGTGGCGGCGAGGGGAGACGTCCGTGCCGACGGCGCAGCCGCTCAGAACGGGGGACCCGCAGCGACTCGGGGAGTACGTGCTGTCCGGGCGGCTGGGCGAGGGTGGTCAGGGCGCGGTGTTCCTCGGCTCGCGGGGCGGGGAGCCCTACGCGGTCAAGCTGCTGCACGGACCCGTGGGCGACGAGCGGGCGGCGTTCCTGCGAGAGGTCGAGCTGGCCAAGCACGTCGCGAGGTTCTGCACCGCCCAGGTGGTCGACGCCGGGTTCGACGAGGGGCGTCCGTACATCGTCAGCGAGTACGTCGACGGGCCGTCCCTGCACAGGGAGGTCGCGCTCACCGGGCCGCGGCGCGGCGGGGCGCTGGAACGGCTGGCGGTAAGCACGGCGACCGCGCTCACGGCCATCCACCGGGCCGGGATCGTGCACCGGGACTTCAAGCCGCAGAACGTGCTGCTCGGCTCCGACGGGCCCCGCGTCATCGACTTCGGCCTGGCCAGGGCGCTGGACGCGGCGGCCACGGTGACCGGGCGCGGGGTGGGCACGCCCGCGTACATGGCGCCCGAGCAGATCACGGCGTCGGCCGTCACGGGCGCCGCGGACGTGTTCTCGTGGGGCGCGACGATGTGCTTCGCGGCCAACGCCACGGCGCCGTTCGGGCAGGACTCGGTCGCGCCGGTGCTGCACCGCATCCTGACCGCGCCGCCCGAGCTGGGCCGCCTGGACGGGCGGCTGCGGACCCTCGTGGCGGCGTGCCTGGACAAGGACGCGCGGAACCGCCCCACCAGCAGGGACCTGCTGTTCGAGCTGCTGGGGGAGTCGGAGGTGCCGTCGGAGGTGCTGAGCTCGCCGCCGGCCCACATCCTGCGGGTCCAGCCGCTCGTGCCCGAGCAGCGCTCGTCGGAGCGGTCACCGATGGCCGAGCCGGAGGCCACGGGGGTGCCCGGCGGCTACCTGCTGCCCGGCTCCCCCGCGGGGGAGAGCGCCGGGCAGAACACGGAAGCGGGCGGGTCGTCACCCGGCGACTCCGGACCGGGGAACGGTCCATTGCCGCCGATGCCGTCCAAGGGCCCCTGGCCCCGGGCCGCCATCGCGGTCTGCGCGGCCCTGCTGGTGACGGCGGCCGTGCTGCTGACCGCCCACATACCCACGACGGACAGGGAGGATCGGCCCCAGCTGCCGCAGGCGGCCGGCCCGTCGGTCCCCCCACAGTCCGATCCGGTGAGATCCCGGCCTCAGGTGGACAAGACGACCCCGCTGAAGACCCCGATGAGGACCACGGCGACCGCTCAGGAACGCGGGCCCACGGCGGGTCCGACGGTGGCGCGCCCGGTCACGGTCCCGGTCCCGGCCCTGGCGGGAATGGACAAGAGCGCGGCCACGAAGGCGATCAAGCAGGCCGGGCTGGTGCTCGGCACCGTCACCCAGCTCGACTCGCCGAAGAAGATCGGCCAGGTTCTCAGCGCCCAGCCCGCCCCGGGCATGCTGGTGGCCAGGGGCAGCAAGGTCTCACTTGAGGTGTCGGCCGGGCTGGCCGTGCCCGCGGTCACGGGCCTGCAGCGCAAGGCGGCGGAGAACGCCCTCACCGACGCGGGCCTGGCGGTGGGCGCCGTCACCCGCTCCTGCGTCGACCAGCCGGACGGGCAGGTGCTCTCCACGCAGCCCAAGGAGGGCCGGCGTGTCACGGGCGGCACCTCGGTGGCGCTCACGGTGGCGCGCAACGGCGCCACCGTCCCGTCGGTCGTCGGGCAGTCGCTGGAGGACGGCCGGGCGGCGCTGGCCGCGGCCGGGTTCGCGGTGCGGACGAGGGGTCAGGTCGTGGACGACGAGTCGCGGGTGGGCACGATCCTCGACCAGGGCCTCCAGTCCGGCAGCTGCGCCAGGCCGGGAAGCACGGTCGAGATCGTCTTCGGCCTGGCCCCGCAGTCGGGCCCCGACCCGGGCGAGCCCGGGGAGACCCCCACCGGCCCGACTCCCAGCGAGTGACCCCCGCCGTGGTGCTCAGTCTTCAGGAACGGTCACGGTCTCACCGCGCAGCCGCGACCTCTCGGCGGCCCAGGCGATGAGATGGCTGTGCAGGCTCTCGCCCGGCGAGGAGAGGATGGAGGAGCGGTCCCCGGTGGCGACCGCGGTCAGGAAAGCGTCGACCAGCGCCTCGTCACCGCCCCCGTGGCCGCCCCGGGCCGTCGGGTCTCCCGTGGGGCGGGTGTCGACCGTCTCGTCGCGGCCGGTGACGAAGTCGAAGACGGTCAGGCGGTCGCCGTCGCCCTCGATCCAGCCCCGGGTGCCGAAGATCCGGGTCTGCCGGTGGAGGGATGGGGTGAAAGCGGTCATGGTGAACGACGCGGTCGTGCCGCCCTCGAACTCCATGTTCACGACCTGGTGGTCGACCACGTCGTTGTCGCAGGCGTACACGCATCTGCCGTACGGGCCGGTCCTGAGCGCCGCCAGCACGCCGGCCTCGGAGACGTCGTCGGTGAGCACCGTCAGCGGCCATTGCTCGCGCCCGGCCAGCGGCAGGTAGATGCGCTTGGCCGAGTACGGGCACGTCGCCTCGACCGCGCAGTCCAGGCAGCGGTCGGCCGCGCCCTCCGGGCGGTGCTCCGGGCGGAAGTGCTTGAGCCCGCCGAACGACGACACGCGCGTGACCTGCTTGCCGGTGAGGTGCACCAGCCAGTCGAGGTCGTGGCACGACTTGGCGAGCAGCATGAACGCGGACTCGTCGGAGCGGCGCCAGTTGCCCCGCACGTATGAGTGCGCCTGGTGCCACCACCCGACCGGTTCCAGGTGCTGGATGCTGACGATCTCGCCGATCCGGCCCGCGTCCAGCAGCGCCTTCAGCGTCCGCGTGTACGGCGTGTAGCGCAGCACGTGGCAGACCGCGAAGACGGCGCCGGAGCGTTCGGCGGCCTCGACGATCCGCCGGCAGTCGTCCTCGGCGACCGCCATCGGCTTCTCCAGCAGGATGTCGTAGCCCAGCTCGGCGAAGCGCACGGCGGGCTCGACGTGGTCCCTGTCCTGGGTCGCGATGATCACCGCGTCCGCCCGGCGGGGGAGCGCGGCCAGTTCGCGCCAGTCCGCGTACCGCTCGGCCTCCGGGAACCTGTCGCGGCGGGCCTCCAGCGGATCGGCCACCGCGACCACCCGCGCCCGGCCGCTCGCGGCGGCGTGGCGGGCGTAGGAGGTCCCCCGCGAACCCGCGCCGACGACGGCGAGAGTGAGCATTGCGCCTCCACATATGTAACCGGTTCACGTATGTCGGCTGACGTTAGGGATCCTGGCTGTCGCTCGTCAACGGGGAGTCATCTGGGTCTCTAGAACGCGCGGCAGGCCTCCAGCAGCACCTCGCGGACCTGCTCCTCCGGCAGGTCCATCGTCTTGACCGCGCCCCACTGCAGCGCGCCGAGCAGGGCCCAGCTCTTCAGCCTGGTCTCCGGGTCGGGGTCGTCGCCGACGAGCCTGCTGAAGATCTCGTCCCTGAACGTCCTGACCGTCGCGCGCTCCGAGTCCGGCGAGCCGGGGTCCTCGGCGGCCAGGTCCTCCATGAACAGGCGGATGACCGAGCGGTAGCGCACCGCGAAGGTCACCAGCGCGTCGACGAACGCCTCCCTGTCCGGGAAGTCGGTCCCGAGCAGCGCCAGCATGTCGTCACCGGCCGGGGCCAGTAACTCGGAGGCCAGACGGCCTTTCGGGTGGAAGTGGTAGGCGACGGCGGTCTTGGTCAGTCCCACGGCCGCGGCGATGTCGGCCAGCGAGGTGCCCGAGTAACCGCGCTCGGCGAACAGCTCTCTGGCCGCGGCCAGGATCCGGGTCCGGGTGTCGTCGGGTGTGGTCATCATCTCATTTCCATGCGATCCATCCCCTCCGGATATTTCCTGCTTTATCGTAGTCCTGTACGTGCGTACAGGACGGCCGTCGAGAGGGACTTGGTCGATGACGCGGTTTCTTGGACGACTGGGTGCCTGGTGCGCACGGCACGGGCGCCTGGTTCTGGCCTTATGGGTAGTCGTGGCGGCCGCGCTGATGGGCGGGAGCCTCGTGCTCGGCAGCCCGGTCAGCAACGACGCGTCGATCCCCGGCACCGACGCGCAGCGGGCGCACGATCTCATGAAGACCGGCTTCGGGCCGGGGTACGACACCGGCGGGACGGTGCAGCTCGTCCTCTACTCCGCCGCCGGGCCGCTCATCGACAAGCCGCGCAAGCAGGCCGTCGAGGACGTCCTGGCGCGCCTGCGCACGATGCCGCACGTCGTGCAGGTGGACACCCCGTTCAGGCGCGGCGGCATCTCCTCCAACCTGCAGATCGGGCTCATCGCCATCCGCCTGCAGGGCCATGACAGCACCAAGGTCGCCGAGAACACGCGGGCGCTGTCGAAGGCGGCCGACCCGGTGCGGGCCGCCGGGGTCGAGGTGGTCGCCGCCGACAGCTCCACGCCCGCCGACAAGGACATCAAGACCGGGCCCAGCGAGATCATCGGCGTGGTGTGCGCGCTGCTGGTGCTGGTGTTCGCGTTCGGGACGCTGACGGCCGCGCTGGTGCCGATCTTCACGGCCCTCGTCAGCGTCGCGGCGGGGCTCGGCGTGATCGGCCTGCTCGGACACGTGCTGGACGTGCCCAAACAGGCGGGCATCATGGCCACGATGATCGGCCTGGGCGTCGGCATCGACTACGCGCTGTTCCTGCTGTCCAGGCACCGCCGGCTGCTGGCCGAGGGGGTGCCGGTGGTGGAGTCCGTCCGCCGGACCGTGGCCAGCTCGGGCGGGGCCGTGGTGTTCGCGGGCGGCACGGTGATGATCGCGCTGAGCGCGCTCATGCTGGGCGGGTTCCCGCTGCTGGCGACGCTCGGGTGGATCACCGGCATCTCCGTCGTCGCCGCCGTCCTGACCTCGGTCACCCTCGTCCCCGCCCTGCTGGGGGTGCTCGGCCACCGGATCAACGCGCTCAAGGTGCCGTTCCTGCGCGGCGGCGGCTCGTCGGGCTCCGGATGGGCCGGTCTGGGCTCGTGGGTGGCGCGCCGGCCGTGGCGGGTGCTGTTCGGCAGCGTGGTGGTGCTGGGCCTGCTGGCCGCCCCGGCGCTGGCGCTGAAGCTGGGGCCGCTCGACGACGGGTACGGCGCCCAGGGCTCGGAGCCCAGGCGGTCCTACGAGCTGATGGCCACCGGCTTCGGCCCCGGTTTCAACGGCCCGCTGCTCGTGGTCGCCGAGTTGCCGGCCAAGGTGGCCGACCAGAAGGACCCGGTCGTCGACCAGCTCGCCCGCGAGGTCGGCGACGTCGACGGCGTCGCGCACGTGGCCACCCCCAAGGTCAACTCCTCGGGCCGCTCGGTGCTGATCCAGGTCATCACCGAGTACGCCCCCAGCGACGCGCGCGCGTCCGAGGTGGTCGAGGACATCAGGGCCATCGCGCTGCCCGGGGTGAGCGTGCACGTCGGCGGCAAGGTGGCGGCGATGACCGACGCGGGCACCCGGATGTCCGAGCGCACGCCGCTGGTCATCGGAGTGGTGGTGCTGCTGAGCGCCCTGCTCCTGCTGCTGGCCTTCCGCGCTCCCGTCGTCGCGGTGAAGGCCGCGGTGATGAACCTGATCTCGCTCGGCGCCGCCTTCGGCGCGCTCGCCCTGGTGTTCTCGATCGGCCTGGGCAGCCGCCTGGTGGGCATGGACGCCCCGGCCAGCTCCTCGTACCTGGAGACGATCTTCTTCTCGGTGCCGATCGAGAGCTACGTGCCGCTGATGTTGTTCGCGGTGCTGTTCGGGCTGTCGATGGACTACGAGGTGTTCCTGCTGACGGCGGTGCGGCAGGCGTACCTGCGGCACGGGGACAACGCGCGGGCGGTGGCGGAGGGGCTCGGCTCGACGGGCCGGGTCATCACGTCGGCCGCGCTGATCATGGTGGCCGTGTTCGTGGCGTTCATCGCGTACCCGGACCCGATGGTGAAGACGTTCGGGGTGGGGCTGGCGGTGGCCGTCGCGGTGGACGCCACGATCATCAGAGGGTTCCTGGTGCCGGCGACGATGGTGCTGCTGGGACGGCTCAACTGGTGGTGCCCGCGCTGGCTGGACCGCATTCTGCCGAACCTCTCCGTGGAGGGCCACGAGGAGGAGGGTGAGCTCGCGCCCGAGCGGCCCGAGCCGGTCAAGCTGGGGGTCTAGCCGCCTTCTCCAGGGCCTGGGCCAGGTGGTCGGTCATCGCCCTGACCGCCGCCGCGTCCAGGTCCTTGATGCCCTTGGCGGTCAGCTCGACCTCGGCCTGCTCCTGGCCGCGGCTGAGCTTGACGGTCAGCTCGCCGCGGCGGGTGCGCAGCCACGCGATCACGACCGTGGCGGTGGTCGCGAACGCCCCTCCGGCGCCCAGCGCGAGCTGCAGCACGTCGGGGGCCGTGCCGAGCGCGCCCGGCTCGGGCGGGGCCTCGACGATCCTGACCCGGCCTCGCAGCTCGGGCTCCTCGGACAACCAGGCGTACAGGTCACGCAGCGCGTCCCCGGGACTGTCGCCCACGACACTCAGCTCAACGGCCACGACCGGAATGTACCCCGGCTCAGTCGGCGTCGGCGAGGCCGCAGGCGGGAACCCAGCCGACGACGCCGGTGGCGGCGTTGCGGCCGTGGTGCCACAGGATGCTGTCGAAGTAGTCGTCGCACTGGTAGAGGCCGAACTCCTCCGACCGGTCCGACTCGAAGCCCTGGCCCGGATAGCCGAAGCCGACGAGGACGGAGTCGCCGCGCGGCTCGCGCCAGATGACCACGCCGTCGGCGCCGAAGTCGTACAGGCCCCTGGCCCCGGCGGGCTCCGGGCCGGTCATGGCCAGAGCCGTGAGAACCGCGGCCATGGCGGCTCGCCGGATGCGCACCCCGAGTCTTCTCTGCGTCATGACACTCAGAGTAAGAGTGCGATCACGTTCGGTGCCCGGATTTCGGGGCGCCGGACGGTCAGAAGGTGATGACGGTACGCGCCACCGAGCCCTCGCGCACGTGGGCCACGGCGTCGTTGATCCGGTCGAGCGGCAGGCGTTCGGAGATGAGGCCGTCGAGGTCGAGGCGACCCCGCAGATACTGCTCGGCCAGCATGGGCAGGTCGCGGTGGGGCGCGGCGTCGCCGCCCTGGGTGCCCATGAGGCGGCGGGAGGCGAACAGCAGGCCGGGGTCCACCTCCACGGCCTGCCCCTGGGGCGGGCTGCCGACCATGACCGTGGTGCCGCCGGACTGGGTCGCGGCGAAGGCCCTGGACAGCACGCCGGGCGCGCCCGTCGCGTCGAAGGCGTAGTCGACGCCGCCCTTGACCAGCTCGCTCACCTGCCGCGGCAGGTCGTCGGCGACGAGAGCGTGGGTGGCGCCGAAGCGCTCGGCCAGCTTGAGCTTCTGCTCGGCCACGTCGGCGGCGATGATCGTGGTGGCGCCCGCGAGCACCGCGCCCTGGATGACGTTGAGGCCGACGCCGCCGCAGCCGACGACGAGGACGCTCGCGCCTGGCGGGACCTTGGCGACGTTCATGACCGCGCCGATGCCGGTGACGACCCCGCAGGCCAGCAGGCACAGCGCGTCCAGCGCCGCGGTTTTCGGGACTTTCACGCACATGCTCTCGGCGACGACCGCGTATTCGGCGAACGACCCGATGCCGATGAACCGGCGCGTCTCCTGCCCGTCCAGGGTGATCCTGGGCGCGCCGCCCATGATCGTCTGCAGCCTGGCGGGGCCCGAGCACAGGTGGAACCGGCCCGCCCCGCAGCTGCGGCACCGCCCGCAGGGGCCGTTCATCGAGATGATGACGTGGTCGCCGGGCCGCACGCCGGTGACGCCCGCGCCGGCGCTCTCCACCACTCCGGCGCTCTCGTGGCCGAGGATGAACGGCAGCCTGCTGACCACCGGGCTCTTGCCGTCGATGGCCTTGAGGTCGGAGCCGCACACGCCCGACGCCTTGATCTGCACGCGGACCTCGCCCGGACCCGGGTCGGCGATCTCCACCTCGCGGATCTCCATGGGGGCGTGGAAGCCGGTCAGGACGGCCGCGCGCATCAGCATGCGCCACACGGTAACCCGCCCTCACGATTGCGAGCAAGCGGTTGCTCGGCAAGCCCGGTTGACACCCCTCCTGGGCGAATTTACGCTCGGCGCAAAACCAAGCGAGCGCTAGGCCAAATCGCGGGAGGCCAGGATGGTACGGCGGGTCGCGGCGGCACTCACGGTAACAACACTGCTCGTCTCGGGGTGCGCGGCCCAGCAGAAGAGCCCAACGGGACAAGGCACCGCCGCGCCGGGCGTCACCGACACGACGATCAAGGTCGGCGGCGTGCTGACCAAGACCAGCGCCAGCGGCTACTCGACCAAGGACGCCGAGATCGGGGCGAAGGCCAGGTTCGAGCGGGCCAACGCCCAGGGCGGCGTGAACGGGCGGAAGATCGAGTTCATCGGGGCGGAGGACGACGGCCAGGACGCGGCCAAGGGCGACGCCGCCGCCAAGAAGCTCGTGCAGAAGGACCAGGTCTTCGCCCTCGTCCCCGTGCACGCCCCGAACTTCGGCGGCGCCGCCTTCCTGGAGCAGCAGGGCGTGCCCTGGTTCGGCTGGGCGACGGGCCCGCAGTGGTGCGGCACGAAGACCGGCTTCGGCTACAACGGCTGCCTGGCCCCCAAGCAGGGGGCGGGCTCCCAGACGTGGTGGGGCCGGCAGATGGCCGACCTGCTCGGCGGCGCCGCGGGCAAGAGCGTGTACGTCCAGACCTCCGACTCCAGCGGCAGCAAGTACGGCGGCACCACCATCTCCCAGTCGTTCACCGCCGCCGGGTTCAAGCTGGTCGGCGTGAACTCCGGCCTCCCGGCCGCCGCCCCACCCCCTGACTGGCTCCCGTACGTCAACAAGATCATGACCTCGAACGGCGGCAAGGCCCCCGACGTCGTGGTCTCCGTGATCGCGGGCACCAAGTTCAACGTCGGCCTGTACTCGGCGCTCAAGCGGGCCGGCTACCAGGGCGCGCTCACCGACGCGACCAGCTACGACGCCGCCATCCTCAAGGACCCGGCCAGCGCGCAGGCCCTGGAGGGCGTGATCGCGGCCCCGATGTTCGAGCCGTTCGAGTCCACCGCCCCCGAGATCGCCCAGTTCAAGCAGGACGTCGAGAAGGTCGCGCCGGGCGCCCTGCCCACCCAGCACATGGCGATCGGGTACTGGTCGGCCGACATCTTCCTCGACATGCTCGCCAAGGCCGGCAAGGACCTCACCCGCGAGAAGTTCCTGGCCACCGGCAACGGCGACTACCTCTACGAGAACGCCGGGTTCGGCAGGATCCAGTACCCCAAGGACCACACCGAGCCGAACGGCTGCGGCGCCCTGGTCAAGCTGGAGAAAGGCGCCTTCCAGGTGGCCAAGAGCATGAAGTGCTTCGACAACGTGCCGCTCAAATGATCCTGGGATACGTGCTCAGCGGCCTGGTCACCGGGGCGATCTTCGCGCTGATGGGGTCGGGCCTGACGCTGTCGTACGCGGCGACCGGGGTGTTCAACTTCGCCCACGGCGCCGTCGGATTCCTGTCCGCGCTGCTGTTCTACGAGCTCAACCAGGCGGCCGGGCTGCCCGCCTGGCTGTCGGCCCTGGTGTCGGCGGCGCTGTTCGCGCCCGCGCTCGGATACGTGCTGCACCGGACGATGTTCGGCGGGCTCGCGCAGGCGGGTGAGACCGCGCAGATCGTCGCCACGATCGGCCTCACGATCGCGCTGCCCGCGCTGGGCCTGCTGGTCGTGGACCTGGCCGGGCTGCCGAGCGCGGACGCGACCTCGCTGCCGCGCGGCGTCGGCCCGCATCCGGCGCTCCCCTTCGAGGTGCTCGGGGCCCGGCTGGACACCGACCAGCTCATCACGTTCGGCTTCTCGGCGGTGGCGGCGGCCGGGCTGTGGGCGTTCATGCGGCACTCACCGTACGGGCTGCGCATGCGGGCCGCCGTGGACCGGCGGCGCCTGGCCACGCTCCGGGGCATCGACGCGGACGCAACCTCGGCGCTGGCGTGGATGCTCGGCTCGGGGTTCGCCGGGCTCGCCGGGGTGCTGGCCGTGTCCGTGCTGGGGCTGGACGCGACGGCGTACACGGTGCTGCTGTTCGCCTCGGCCACGGCGGCGGTGTTCGGGCGGCTGCGCTCGATCCCGTGGACGTTCGCGGCCGGGCTCGCGCTCGGCGTGGTCCAGAACCTGGTCGCCGGATACACCGACTTCCTCGAAGAGGTCACCGGGCTGCGTACGGCCGTGCCGGTGATCCTGCTGTTCGCCGGGCTCGTCCTGCTGAACAGGTCGCGCGAGCGGGTCGCGGGCAGCGCGGCCGAGGACGCGCCCCCGCCCGACCACCTGGCGGGGCTGCCGCCGTGGCGGCGGAGGATGCCGTGGGCGCTCGCGCTGGCCGCGCTGCTCGCGTTCACCTTCCTCGCGTCCGAGTACTACGTGGGCGTGGCCGCGCAGGGGCTGGTCCTGGCGCTGATCTTCTGCTCGTTCGTGGTGGTGACCGGGATCGGCGGCATGGTCAACCTGGCCCAGGCCGCCTTCGCCTCGATGGCGGCGCTGACCTGCGGATGGGCCTTCTCGTCCGGGCTGCCGTTCTTCGCGGCGATCGTGCTGGGCGTGCTGGCGGCCGCCGCCGTGGGGATGCTGGTGGCGCTGCCCGCGCTGCGGCTGGGCGGGCGGGTGCTGACGCTGGCCACGCTGGCCATGGCGCTGCTGGCCGACCAGGTGCTGTTCCAGGTGGACGCCTTCAGCAACGGGACCATCGGCTGGCCGGTGCCCGCGCTGGGGCTCGGCTTCGCGGACACCTCGGATCCGCGGGTGCGGGTGGTGGTGCTGCTCGTGCTGATCGGGGCCGTCGCCCTGCTCGTGCGCAACCTCGAAAGGTCGGCCTCCGGGCGGGCGATCCTCGCGGTCAGGTCGGCCCCCGCCGCCGCCACGACGTCCGGGCTGTCGGCGCCGCGTACCAAGATCATGCTCTTCGCGCTGGCGTCGGCGATCGCGGGGCTGGGCGGCGTGCTGTTCGCCGTCTCCAAGGGCTCGATCACCGCCACCGACCTGCCGGCGTTCTCCGGGTTCGTGTGGCTGGCCGTGGTCGTGCTCCAGGGCGTGCGCCGCATCGGCGGCGCGGTGCTCGGCGGCCTGATCGCGGTGGCCGTGCCCGAACTGCTGGCCACCTGGGGCGTGTCCGCGCACGTCGGCGCCATCCTGTTCGGGGCCGGCGGCGTGATCCTGGCCAAGCACCCCGACGGGGTGCTCACCCAGCTCGCCGGGATCCGCCACCGCCGCCGCACCCCGGCGGAGCCGGTCCCGGCGCCGCCGCCCGTGCAGGTGGACGGGCCGCTGTTCAGGCTGGAGGGCGTCGTCGCCGGGTATGCGGACACCACGGTGCTGCGCGGCGTGGACCTGGCCGTCCGGCCCGGCGAGGTCGTCGCGCTGCTCGGCGCCAACGGGGCGGGCAAGTCCACGACCTGTGCCGTGGCCGCCGGCGACCTGGCCGTCACCAGCGGCCGGATCCTGCTGGACGGCGAGGACGTCACCGCCTGGCCCGCGCACCGCAGGGCCCGCGCGGGCATCCTGCTCGCGCCCGAGGGCAGAGGCGTGTTCCCCGGGCTCACGGTGGAGGAGAACCTGCGGACCTGGCTGCCCGACCCGGACCCCGTCTACGAGCGCCTGCCCCAGCTCGCCGAGCGCCGCGCCGTGCTCGCCGGCGCCCTGTCCGGCGGCGAGCAGCAGCTCCTCACGCTGGCGCCCGCGCTGGTGCGGCCGCCGCGGGTGCTCATCGCCGACGAGCCGTCGCTGGGGCTGGCGCCGATGATGGTGCGGCAGGTGTTCGACGTGTTCGCCGAGCTGCGTTCGCGCGGCGTGGCCCTGCTGCTGGTCGAGGAGAAGGCCACCGAGGCGCTGGCCGTCGCCGACCGGGTGGCGTTCATGCGGCTGGGGCGGGTCACCTGGGTGGGGCCGCGCTCGGAAGTGGACAGCGAGCGGTTGACCGCCGCCTACCTGGGGGTGCGGTGAACATGCTGGCCGTGGAGGGCGTGTCGGTGGCGTTCGGCGGGGTCAGGGCGCTGGACCAGGTGTCGTTCGAGGTCGCGGCGGGTCAGGTGTGCGGCGTGATCGGGCCGAACGGGGCCGGGAAGACGACGCTGTTCGACGTGGTCTCGGGGCTGCGCCGGCCCGGCGAGGGCCGGGTCCGGGTGGCGGGCCGGGACCTGACCGGCGTGTCCCCGGTCCGGCGGGCCAGGGCCGGGGTGCGGCGCACGTTCCAGCGGACCCAGGTCTTCGGCCGGCTCACCGTGGCCGGCAACGTGCTGGCCGCGCTCGACTGGCACGGCGGCGGGGGCGGGCTCGCCGCCGACCTGGTCGGCTGGCCCGCCCGCCGCCGGCTGGAGCGGGAGCGCGGTGAACGCGTGGCCGAGGTGCTGGAGCTGTGCGGGCTCACCCCGCTGCGCGACGCGTACGCCGCCGCGCTCCCCGTCGGGCAGCGCCGGCTCGTCGAGCTGGCCAGGGCCCTGGCCGACCGGCCCCGTCTCCTGCTGCTGGACGAGCCCACCTCGGGCCTGGACGCCTCCCAGACGGCCCGCCTGGGAGAGGTCGTCAAGGCGCTCGACACGACCGTGCTGCTGGTCGAGCACGACATGGGCTTCGTCATGGAGACCTGTGACCGGATCGTCGTGCTGGACCTCGGCAAGGTGATCGCCGCCGGCGCGCCGGGCGAGATCCGGGAGGATCCGGTCGTCAGGGCCGCCTACCTAGGATGAGTGGCGCTCCGTGAACGACAGGATGCGGCGCCAGGAGTCCTGGCACGCCTCCGCCCATTCGGCGTACGTGCGGTCGAAGTACGAGTGGGGCGCGCCCTCGTAGACGACCTTCTCGTGTCCCGTGCCCACCCGGTCGAGCGCCGCCTCGAACGCCTCGAACTGCTCGGGCGTGGTCGCCGTGTCCGCGCCCGCCAGCAGCATCAGCAGGGGCGCGCCGGGCCCGGTCGTCGGCTCCGGGATGGCGCGCAGGGCGCCGTAGAAGCCGATGCCGCCCGCCAGGCCGTTCCCCTCGTACGCCTGCCGCCACGAGTGGGCGCCGCCCATGCAGAAGCCGACCGTGAAGACCGGGCCGTCGAGCTGCTCGGTGGCCGCCCTGGCGTCGGCCCTGACGTGCTCGGCCGTGAGCTGCGTGACGTGCTTCATGTAGTCGAAGTCGTCGCCGCGGTCGCCGAGGCCCGCCGTGCGGCCGAAGTAGTCGATCGCGATCGTACGGAAGCCCGCCTCGGCGAAGCGCACCGCGAGGTCGCGGTAGTACGGGTGCAGCCCGCGTACGTCGGGCAGGATCACCACGCTGCGCCCGTTCGGCTCGGCGGGCTCGGCCCGGTAGGCGAGCAGCCGGTTGCCGTCGGCGGCCGTCAGCTCGATCTGCTCGTGAGAGGCCACCTCGCCCTGGATCGGCGGTGCGGGCGGCCTGCTGTCGGTGGAATGGCACATGAGGCCAGCATGCCCACCGCGATCGCGGCTATCCAGGTACTCGGAGTGTCAGGCTCGGCGTGTCCCGGCAGGGCAATCCACGGGCAGACTTGTCCCCATGAACCGGGAACTCGGGGCATTTCTCCAGGCCCGCAGGAACGAGGTCACGCCGGAGGACGTGGGGCTGGCGAGCGGGCCGCGCAGGCGGGTGCGCGGGCTGCGCCGCGAGGAGCTGGCCGAGCTGGCGGGCATCAGCGTCGAATACCTCGTACGCCTCGAACAGGGGCGCACCTCCCAGCCGTCCGCGTCCGTGATGGAGTCGCTGGCCAGGGCGCTCGACCTGAGCGAGGCCGAGCGGACGCACCTGTTCGACCTGGCCGCGCCGCGGCCCCGCAGGACGCGGCCGTCCGGCGGGGTGCGGCCGGAGCTGGTGGAGCTCATCGACCGCATGACGGACGTGCCGGCCATGATCTTCGACCACCGGCTCGACCTGCTCGCCTGGAACCGGCTGGCCGACGCGCTCTTCCCCGGCCTCTGCCGCCCCGGCTCCAACCTGGCCAGGTACAACTTCCTCACCGAGCCCGATCTCTACGCGGACCGCGAGGAGGTGCTCCGGGCCACGGTCGGGCAGCTCCGCCTGGCCACCGGCCGCCACCCCGACGACCCGGCGCTGACCGCCCTGATCGGCGAGCTGTCGGTGCACAGCCCGCGCTTCCGCACCCTCTGGGCGGGTCGCGTCGTGAAGGAGCGCACCAACGGGGTCAAGCGGTTCACGCATCCGGTGGTGGGCGAGGTGGCGCTGCGCTACGAGACGTTCGACCTGCCGGGCGGCTCGGGGCAGCGGCTCAGCCTGCTCCACCCCGAGCCGGGGGGCGCCAACGAGGAGTCCCTGCGGCTGCTCGCCTCCTGGTCCGCCTAATAGGTGGGCGCGGCGCGGAACGCCTCGATGAGGTGCGCCCGTACCCTGGCCACCGCGGGCTTGGCCAGGGCGCCCGAGCGGACGGCCAGGTAGCCGGTGTTGATCGGCGCCTCGTCGGGCGCGGCCAGCGTGACCAGCGTGCCCGCCGCCAGGTCGCGGCGGCACAGGTAGGCGGGCAGCACGGAGACGCCCATCCCCGCTCTGACGGCGCTGAGCACCCCGCGCAGGTCGGGGATGACGACCTGCGCCGCCATCGCGGGCCGCCTGCCGAACACGGACCGCCAGTAGCGGCGCACGATGGGCAGGTCCTCGGCGTACGCCACCAGCGGCACACCGGCCAGCTCCCTCGGCCCCACCCGGGAAAGCGCCAGGGAAGGGGCTGCGACCAGCAGGAACTCCTCGTCGTAGACGGGCTCCGCCTGCACGCCGCGCACCCGGGGCCGGATCGTGGACAGCACCAGGTCCAGGCGCCCGGCCGCGAGGTCCGCGAGGAGGTCGTCGGACAGCCCGAGCGTCGTGCGGAGCCGGAGCCCGGAGCGCACCAGCGGGGCGAGCATCGGCATGACCTCCTCGCACAGGAACTCGGCGGGCCCGCCCAGGTGCACGGCCGCGTCGGAGGGCAGCTCCGACTCCACCACCTCGTCCAGGGCGTCCAGCGAGGGCGCCACCCGGCGGGCCAGCTCGTCGGCGGCCGGCGTGGGCGCCACCCCGCGCGGCAGGCGGTCGAACAGCGGCCGGTCCAGCGTCGACTCCAGCGTCTTGACCTGCGCCGTCACGGCCGGCTGCGACAGGCCGAGGGTCTGCGCGGCGGCCGTGATGGAGCCGGTCCTGTGCACCGCGAGGAACGTCCGCAGCAGGTCGAGCGAGATAGACGACATATCACCATTCTGATGGCTAAGGCGATATTTCGTTATTTGTTACTTATGGCGGAGCGGGCCACGATGTGAGGCATGAGCAAGCGCATTCTGATAGCCCTGACCAGCCATGACGACCTCGGGGGCGTCGAGCGGACCGGATACTACGTGCCGGAGGCGGCCCACCCCTGGGAGATCTTCCGCAAGGCCGGCTACGAGGTGGACGTGGCCAGCGTGCGGGGCGGGCAGCCGCCCCAGGACGGGTTCGACGCCGGCGACCGGACCCAGCTGGCCTTCCTGGCCGAGATCGAGCAGCGGGACACCGACCGCCTCGCGGACGTCGACGCCTCCCGCTACGACGCCGTGCTGTACGCCGGAGGTCACGGCACCATGTGGGACTTCCCCGACGACCCGGACGTCATCCGCGTCGGGCGGGAGGTGTACGAGCGGGGCGGCGTGGTGGCGGCGGTCTGCCACGGCCCGTCCGCGCTGGTGAATCTGACCCTCTCCGACGGCTCCTACCTGGTGGCCGGCAAGCGGGTGGCGGCGTTCACCAACGAGGAGGAGCGGCTGCGCGGCGTGGCCGGCGTGGTGCCGTTCCTGCTGGCGGACAAGCTGGTGGAGCGTGGCGCCGAGCACGAGCCGGGCGCCAACTGGCAGGCTCAGGTCGTGGTGGACGGCAGGCTCGCCACCGGCCAGAACCCGGCCAGCGCAGCGCCCCTCGCGGAGCGCGTCCTCGACGTCCTCGCCGAACGGCGGGGCTGAGGAGCGCAATCGCCGCCGGATGGCGGTTGTGCGCCGAGGCGCGGGCTCTGACCATCGAGGAGTGGCCTTGTAGAAGGGATATCAGATGGCATACCACCCGAACCTCGACCCAGAGATCCGCGCCTTCCTCGAGCGGACGCCGCTCCCGGCGTTCGACACGGCGAACCTGACGCCCGAGGAACTGCCCGGACACCGCGCGCAGATCAACGCGTTCCTCGCCGCCGCGCCGTCGGCCGACACCGACGTGGTGATCGAGGACCGGCACGTGCCGGGGCCGGACGGCGCTCCCGACGTGCGGGTACGGATCTACCGCCCGGCGGCCGGCGGCGTGGGGCGGCCGGGTCTCTACTGGATCCACGGTGGGGGGATGATCATCGGCACGCCCGAGATCGACGAGGCGATGATGATCGGCTACGTCGAGGAGCTCGGGTGCGTGGCGGTCTCCGTCGACTACCGCCTGGCCCCGGAGAACCCGCATCCCGCGCCGGTCGAGGACTGCTACGCCGGACTGGTGTGGACCGCGAAGGCGGCGGAGGAGCTCGGCATCGACCCGGCCAGGATCGCGGTCGGCGGCGCCAGCGCGGGCGGCGGGCTCGCCGCCGCCACCGTGCTGCTGGCCCGCGACCGGGGCGGCCCCGATGTGGCGTTCCAGCTGCTCGTCTGCCCGATGCTGGACGACCGCAACCTCACCCCGTCCAGCCACGAGTTCACCGAGGCGGTGGTCTGGGACAGGAGCGCGAACCTCTTCGGCTGGACCGCCCTGCTGGGCGACCGGATCGGCACCGACGACGTGCCCCCGTACGCGGCGCCCGCCAGGGCCACCGAGCTCGCCGGGCTGCCTCCGGCGTTCATCGACGTCGGTGAGCTGGAGGTGTTCAGGGACGAGGACGTCGACTACGCGCTGCGGCTGTCGCAGGCGGGCGTGTCCACCGAGCTTCACCTCTATCCGGGGGCCTTCCACGGGTTCGACGGGATGGTCCCGGACGCCGAGCTCTCCAAGCGGGCGCGGGCGGCGCGGCTGGCCGCGCTCAAGCGGGCGTACGGGCTCTGACGCTCGCGCGGCCCCCACGAGGGAAGCCCGGCGCGTGGCTCAGGCGGGTGTGCCGGATCTGAGGTTGGCGCGTAGGCGGACCAGGGCGAGGGCCAGGTGGGCGCGCAGGCGTCCGGCGGGGTCGGCGAGGGAGAAGCCCAGCACGGACTCGGCGCGGGCGATGCGCGCGGCCATCGAGCTGTGGTGCAGGTGCGCGGTGGCGGCGGCGCCGCGCACCGAGCCCGCCAGGCACAGCGCCCGCACCGCCGCCAGGTGCTCCTCGCCGAGCCGCTCCATCGCCCGGACGTCGGCCAGCCCCGCGACCGCCGGCTCGGGAAGGTCGGCGAACAGCGCCAGAGCCCCCAGCTCCGACCAGCGCATCACACGATCGCGCGGGCCGGTGAAGCGGAGCGCGGTCCGCGCGCCGGCCCACGACTCGGCCGCCCGCGCGCCCGGCAGCTCGGGCCCGATGCCCACCCGCGACCCCTCGGGCAGGTCGCGGGGCAGGGTGGTCGTGACCAGGACCGCCTGCGTGTCGCCGATCCTGGTGGCCCGCACCTGGTGCCCCATGGCGCGCAGGCCGGCGGCCAGCCCCCGGTCCGGCAGGGCGATGGCCAGGGCCTGGAGCGGGGTGGAGGGGGCGAAGCCGAGCAGGCGCAGGGCGCGGGCGCGTTCGGCGTCATCGGCCTCGGCCGACAGCACCAGCTCCACCAGCGCGGGGTCCTGCCCTGAGCGCGCCGCGCGTTCGAGGGTGACCTCGGCCGCCACCGCGTACCGTTCGAGGACGATCTCGTCGAGCCCGTGCGCCGGCCCCTCGCGCTCCATCCAGACCGCCCCGAGCCCGTCGCTCAGCTCTCTGACCTGGGGCGGGGCGCCGGCGGGCGTGTCCACGGCGCCGGTGGGCGACGTACGGGTGCGGCGGCCGGTGGCCGCGTCGAGCAGCCCGACCGAGCACTGCGCCAGGCGCGCCGTGGCCGCGAGCAGCGTGGGCACGCTCACGTGGTCGCGAAGCAGCGAGTCGAAGTAGGCGATCACCCGCACCGCGCTCTCCGCGTCGGCGTCGAGCGTGGACAGCTTCAACAGCAGTCCCTGCATGGCCAACAGACTATGTCTGAAAACCGCTGTCCGGGTTACCAAGCGTGCGCTAGGTTGGTTGTGTGGATCTCGACTTCTCCCCGGCCGAGCAGGACTTCCGCGCCGAGGTTCGCGACTGGCTGGGCGCGCACGTGCCGGGACCGCTTCCGTCCATGGACACCCCCGAAGGCTTCGCCGTGCACCGCGCCTGGGAGGCGCGGCTCGCGGACGCGCGGCTGTCCGTCGTCTCCTGGCCCGAGGAGTACGGCGGGCGCGGCGCCTCCCTGATCGAGTGGCTGATCTTCGAGGAGGAGTACTGGGCCGCCGGAGCCCCGCCCCGCGTCACCCAGAACGGCATCTTCCTGCTGGGCCCGTCGCTGATGCGCTTCGGCACCCCCGAGCAGCGCGAACGGTGGCTCCCGAGGATGGCCAGGGGCGACGACGTGTGGGCGCAGGCCTGGTCCGAGCCGGAGGCGGGCAGCGACCTGGCCGCGCTGACCTCCCGCGCCGAGCCCGTGCCCGGCGGCTGGCGCCTGTACGGCCACAAGACGTGGAGCTCGCGGGCCGCCTACGCCACGCACGGGTTCGGCCTGTTCCGCACGTCGGGGACCCGGCACAAGGGGCTGACGTACTTCCTCTTCCCCCTCGCGGACGTCTCCGTGCGGCCGATCGCGCAGCTCGACGGGCTGCCGGGGTTCGCGGAGCTGCACTTCGACGGGGTGTTCACGGCCGACTCGATGGTGCTCGGCGAGGTCGGCGAGGGCTGGCGGGTCGCGATGGCCACCACCTCCTCCGAACGCGGCCTCGCCCTGCGCAGCCCCGGCCGCTTCCTGGCCACGGCCGACCGGCTGGTCGCGCTGGCCCGCTCCGCGGGCGACCCCGCCGCCGACCGGGCCGCCAGGTGCTGGATCGACGCGGAGGCGTACCGGCTGCACACGTTCGCGACGGCGCGGCGGCTCGCGGCGGGGGAGGAGATCGGGGCCGCCGCCAGCATGGGGAAGGTGTTCTGGTCCGAGCTGGACCTGCGCATGCACGCCCTGGCCATGGAGCTGCTGGGGGACCGGGCGGGGGAGGCGGGCTGGCTGGACGGGTTCCTGTTCGCGCTGGCCGGGCCCATCTACGCGGGCACGAACGAGATCCAGCGCAACATCATCGCCGAGCGGGTCCTGGGGCTGCCACGATGAACTTCGGATTCACGGACGAGCAGCTCGCGCTGGCCGCCACGGTGCGGGACGTGCTGCGGGCGCACTGCCCACCGGCCGCGCTGCGGTCCGAGCGGCGGCCGGCTTGGGAGCAGCTGGCCGAGCTGGGCTTCTTCGGCCTGCTGGTGCCTCCCGAGTCCGACGGGCTGGGTCTCGGGCTGGTCGACGTCCTGCCCGCGCTGGAGGAGACCGGGCGGGCGTGCCTCCCGGGGCCGGTCGTCGAGACCGCGGTGGCGGCGCCGTACCTGCTGCCGGACCACCCCAAGCTGGCCTCCGGCGCGCTGTGCGTCGCCGTGCTGCCGCCGGGGCAGGCGTACGCGCCGGACGCCGATCTGGCCGACCTGCTGGTGGTGGTGCGGGACGACGGGTGGCGCCTGGTCTCCGGGGAGTCCGTCCGCCTCGTGCCCAGGACCGGGGTGGATCCGTGCCGTCCCGTGTTCGAGGTGGCCTTCGACGAGTTCGGGGAGCTGGGCGGTCCGGCCGCGCCGGCGCTGCGGCGGGCCACGGTGGCGACGGCGGCGCAACTGGTCGGGGTCGCCAGGGAGCTGCTGGCGGTCACCGTCGCCTACGCGCGGGTCCGGACGCAGTTCGGCGCGGCGATCGGGTCGTTCCAGGCGGTCAAGCACCAGCTCGCCGACGTGGGCGTGGCGGTGGAGTTCGCCGCGCCGCTGGTGCACCGGGCGGCCCTGTCGGTGGACCGGGACGTCGAGACCGCCGACCGGGACGTGAGCGCCGCCAAGGCCGCCGCGGGTGAGGCCGCCGTCCTGGCGGCCCGGGTGGCGCTGCAGGCGCACGGGGCGATCGGGTACACCGAGGAGCTGGACCTGCGGTTCTGGCTCGCGCGGGCCTGGTCGCTGTCGGCCGCGTACGGCACCACGGCTTTCCACCGCGAGCGCCTGCGTGCCGCCGTGCTGGCCGGTGACCTGCGGAGGTACCCATGAAGTTCGGAGTGCCGCTCGGGCTGGTGCATCCGGCCGCGTGGAAGGACGTGGCGGTGGCGGCGGACGAGCTGGGGTTCGAGTCGGTCTGGCTGCCCGAGCACCTCGTCTTCGCCACCGACCTGTCGCTCGCCCGCTACCCGGGCACGTCCGACCCGGGGATCAAGCCCAGCACGCCGCTGTTCGACGCGCCCGCGTACCTGTGCTGGCTCGCCGCCTTCACCTCCCGCGTCAGGCTCGGTACGGCGGTGCAGCTCCTCGCCCTGCGCCACCCCTTCGTGTCCGCGCGTGCCTTCGCCACCCTGGACGTGGTCTCGTCGGGACGGGCGATCTGCGGGGTCGGCGCGGGCTGGTACCGGGGCGAGTGGGAGGCGGCCGGCGTCGAGTTCCGCACCCGGGGAGCCCGGCTGGACGAGGCGATCGAGGTGGTCAGGCGGCTCTGGAGCGAGCCGGTGGTCACCCACTCCGGGACGTTCTACGCATTTCCCGAGGTCGCGTTCGAGCCCAAGCCGGTGCAGCGGCGGCTGCCGGTGCTCGCGGGCGGGGAGTCGGCCGCCGCGCTGCGCCGGGCGGCCCGGCTGTGCGACGGGTGGATCAGCATGCCGCACACCCTGGAGTCCATCAAGCCGCAGCTCGACCGGCTGGGGGCGGGGGTGCCGGTGACCGCGCACGCGTACGCGCTGGCCTCGCCCGACGAGGTGCCGGCGTGGGCGGCGCTGGGCGTGGAGCGGCTGATCGTGCGGCCCTGGAGCCGCAGCCGGGACGCGGTGTCCCGGCTGGCCGCCTTCGCCGCCGACTACGGGGTGGGGGACGCCTCGTGAGGGTCGCTCACGCGCGGTGGCGTCCCCGCCTCCGGGGCTGACCAGGCGTGCTCCGGCCGGGCGTGCTCCGACCGGGCTGGCCGGGGGCGCTCCTGCCAGGTTGACTCGGGGCGCTCCTGGCCGGGTGGCTGGAGGCGCCCCTGCCGGTGCCGCCCGCGCCGACCAGCTGGCGCTCGTCCTCGCGCCGGTGCGGCTGCGGGGACCCGGCGGAGGCGTGGCGGCGGCCCGACAGCGGGGCGTCCTGCGCGAACGGCTGCGCGCCGCCGATGTGCATGCCCTGGGTGGGCGCCGGACGGCGGTGGCGGCGGCCGCGCAGCGGGAGGTCGGTCGTTCCCGGCTCGTCGGCGGGGCGCCCGTGGCGGCGGCGACGTCCCTGGTACGTGGCGCCGATGTCGAGGACGTCGTCTCCCCTGCCGGCAGTCGGGCTGAAGGCGTCGAACGCGCTGGTCGCCTGGGGGATGACGATGCGCTCGAACGGCCCGGTGTCCACGAAGCGCTCCAGCGGCCCGGTGTCCACCAGGATCTCGACCGGCCCGCTCCGGGCGGGTTCGGCCGGCCGGGAGGCGAGGAAGGCATCGAAGGGGTCGGCGTCCGTGGCGAGGACGAAGGGGCGCGTGTCGAGCGGGCGCCTCCGGCGTCCGGCGGGTTGGGCGGCTTCCAGGGCCGTAACCGGCTGGAGGGCGTCCAGGGCGGCGGCCGGCTGGAGTGCGGCCGTTCGACGGCTCGTACGGACCGGCTCGACCGCGACCTCGACCTTGCGGCGGCGACGGCGGCGGTCGGCTGCGGGGCGGGGCACCGTGGCCCTGGCGGTGGCTGGGGCGGCGGCCGGGGCGGTCCGGAGGCGGCGGGTCTTGGCCACGGCGAGCAGCGCCAGGGCCGCCACCAGGGCCGAGCCGATCAGCGTCGGAGAGGAGATGGCCGGCAGCGGGCCGGTCGCCGAGGCGTCCGCGTGCGTGGGGAGGGGCTCGGCGGTCGCCGCCGTGGTGTCGGCCGTCGCGGGCTTGGCGTGCTTGGCCTTCTTCGGCTGCTTGGGGGCCTGGGCAGTCGTGCCGTCCGAGACGGAGCCGGTGGCGACCTTGGTGGGCGAGGGGGCGGGCTCAGGGGTCTTCTTCTCGGGGGAGCTGCCGATCCGAGGGGCCTGGGCAGGCTCCTGGATCTCGCTGCGCGGGATCAGGGAGCCGAGCGAATCGTGCTCGGGGAGCTGGAGCACGCCGACGTCGGTCCCGGGCCCCGGCTGCAGGGCGGCCTGCTCGTCGGCCTTCTTCTGGGCCTCCCGCTGCTGCCGGGCCGCCTCCTCGTCCAGGCGGTCCTTGATGCGTTCCGGGTAGCCGTACCCGACGACCTTGCTCGTGTCGCGTTCCTTGCGCTTGGCGACGCCTCCGTCGATGTTGCCCTCGATGGTGAAGATCTTGTCGCCCTCGACCCGCGTCACGATGCCGACGTGGTCGATGTTGTCGATGTTGTTCGAGCCGCTCCAGTCGTAGAAGACGAACGCCCCGGGCTTGGGCTTGTGGCCCCACGCCCCCTGCTCCTTGAACCACTCCGCGTGCGACACCGTCCACGCGAACTGCCCGATCCAGTCCTCGTACCCGAGCTTGTGCGCAGCCCAGGAGAGGTACATGTCGCACCACGGGGCGGAGCTGTAGTCGGCGTCGAACTCGACGTTCTTGCCGTACCACGAGCCGAACTTGGTGTATGCCCCGGCTTTCTCGGCATACCCGAGCTGGCTCTCCAGCAGCTCGATGAACTTCTGCATCTCTGGCGTCATGGAAGTATGGGGCAACCTTCCGGGCAAGACCGGTTTGTCCGCGTAGATCCCGGGTAAAGGGACACCCCGTGACTAGTGGGACAAAACCGGAGGCTTGTCGTCTTCCGTGATGAGCGAGGCTACCGTGCCGTCTGGGCAGGTCAAGCCAGCACCAAGGGACGTTCAAGTTTTCCAAGACCAAGAACCCGCTGGTCAAAGATGCTGCCAGAAATGTCCAAGCTAAGGAGGTTTAATCCAAAAAGATCTACCTTGTTCCAGGTGGGAGGCTTGCCCGAGTCAGTAGCCCGCGCCCGTGAGCAGGCCGCCGTCCACCGTGAACTCGCTGCCCGTGCAGTAGCTCGCCCGGTCCGAGGCCAGGAAGGCCACCACGTGGGACACCTCCACCGGCTTGGCGAAGCGCTTGATGACCATGGACTTCACGAACGCGTCGGCGTCGACCTCGTTCATCAGGTCGGGATCCAGCGCCATCGAGGTGTTGATCGCGCCGGGATGCACCGAGTTCACCCGGATCTTGAACCGGGCCAGCTCCCGCGCCGCCGACTTGGTGACCCCGCGCACGCCGAACTTCGACGCCGAGTACGCCGACAGCCCCTCGGCCCCGACGTAGCCCTCGATCGAGGAGATGTTCACGATCGAGCCCCGCCCGGCCGCCTTTATGGGGTCGATCACCGACTTGATCCCCAGCCAGGTGCCCCTGAGGTTGACGCCGATCACCCGGTCGAAGTCCTCGGGCGACATATCGCTGATGCGACGAAATTTCAGGATCCCGGCGTTGTTGACCAGCACGTCCAGCCGGCCGTGCAGCTCGGTGGCCGTCGCCACCGCCCGCTCCCAATCCTCCACGTTCGTCACGTCGTGATGGACGTACGCGGCCCCCGTCTCCTCGGCCAGCGCCTTCCCCTCCTCGTCCAGCACGTCACCGAACACCACCCGCGCGCCCTCTTCGAGGAACAGCCGCACGTGCGCCGCCCCCATCCCGCGAGCCCCGCCGGTGATCAACGCGACCTTGCCGTCAAGCAATCCCATGACGTCCTCCAGCCGCGACGGCCACCGCCGCCGCCTCCATGGAGCGGTAGACGGGGATCCCCGCCGCCGCCGCGATCCGCCGCACTTCGTCCTCGACGCCCGGGGGCGCGCACTCGCCGTTCCTGGTGACGAGGGTGATCCTGGTGCCCGGCAGCGTGGCCTGCGCCCGCGCCACGGCCCGCGCGTACGCGTACAGGGGCTCCGCCGCGTCCCCGTACGTGAAGAACGCCTGGACGTTCACGTGCAGGACCACGTCGCCGTACGGCCGGGAGCGCAGCAGGGCGGAGAGCACCTCGGGCACGAGCCCGGCCCGCCCCATGGGCCCGACCGGCACTTCGAGCGGGTTGCCTGCGGCCATCACCCCGAGCCCGCGCAGCGCCTCCGGCGCGTCGGGAGGCAGCGGGTCGAGCCGCACCCCCGCCAGGTCGAACGCGTCCGCCGCCAGCACGCTCGCGCCCCCGCTCGGCCCCGCCACCAGCACGCCGCCGCGGGCGTCGCGCGAGCCGTGCGCCTGGAAGTACGCCAGCACCCCGATCAGGTCGTCCTGGCTGGAGACCAGCACCGCCCCCGCCTGCTCGGCCACCGCCTCCCACACCCGCCGGTCGCTCACCATGCCGCCCGTGTGGGACGCCGCCGCCTCCTGCCCCTGCCCGGTCCGCCCGCCGACCAGCAGCACCACCGGCAGGTCCGCGGAGCACAGCGCCTCGAACAGCTCGCGCCCGTCACGCGGGTCCTCCAGGTACAGCCCGACGGCCCGCGTCTCCTCGTCCCCGGCCAGCCAGCGCAGCAGCTCGGCGGGGGTCACGTCGGCCGAGTTCCCGACGGTGACGACCCGGCTGAACGCCAGCCCGCGCCGCTCCCCGACCTTGATCACCTCGCCCGCGAGCCCGCCGCTCTGCGAGATCAGCGCCACCGTCCCGGCGGGCCCGAGCCCGCCCCCGACGAACGTCTGCCGGCCCCGGGGGCTGTACACGCCCATGCAGTTGGGCCCCAGCAGCCGCGTCCCCGCCGCCCGCGCCGCCTCGACCAGCGCCTCCTCCAGGTCAGGCCGGCCCGTCTCGGCGAACCCGCCGCTCATGACCTGCACGAACGGCACCCCGCGCGCCTCCCGCACCACCTCGGCGCACCGCTCGGCGGGCACCGCCACGAGCGCGTAGTCCACGTCCGCATCGGCGAGGGACGGCACGGCCCGCACCCCGGCCACCTCGGCCGCCGTGGGATGCACGGCCACCAGCGGGACGCCCGCGTCACGGTAGAAGCCGAGGAACATGTTCCCGAAGTTCGGCCTGGTCGTGGAGGCCCCGACGACGGCCACGGCTCTGGGCTCGAAGAGCGGCAGGAAGTCCGTCGCCGCACCGGATGCGCCCGCGGGCGGTTCCGGGGTGGGCAGGTGGCGGGCGTCGACCGCGATCACCCCGGAGGGGCCGGCGATCACCGGGTTCAGCTCGAACTCGCCCAGTTCGAGGCGTTCCCACAGCCCGCCCGGGCCGCCGACCGTCATGAGCAGCTTGACCACCGCGTCCACGTCCACCGGCGGGCCGCCGCGGCTCCCGTACAGGAGGGAGGAACCGCGCAGCGAGGCGAGCATGCGCCGCGCGTCCTCCTCCGAGATCGGGCAGAGTCGCAGCGCCGTGTCACGCAGCGCCTCCGTCCACACCCCGCCCAGCCCGGCGAGGAGCACCGGCCCGAACCCGGGGTCCCGCACCAGGCCCACGATGAGCTCCACGCCAGCCTCGGCCTGCTCCTCGACGAGGAACCCGGCGACCTCCAGCCGGGCCCGCATGCCGGCGGCCGCCGCGGCGAGGTCGGTCCTGGAGAGCCCCAGCGCGACGGCGCCGACGTCCGACTTGTGCACCAGCCCCGGGCCGAACGCCTTCAGCACCAGCGGCTCGGTCAGCTCCGCCGCCCGGTCGAAGTCGAGATCCCGCACCACCACCCCGCGCGGCACCGGCACCCCGGCCGCGCTGAGCAGCGCCTTGACCTCATGCTCGTACGCGCTCACCCGAGCAGCTCGCGGATCTTCCCGCGCAGCAGCTTGCCGGGGCCGCCGGAGGCGTCCTGCGAGTGCGGCAGCGCGTCGGCCACCACGATGTGGTCGGGCCGTTGATGGGCGGGCAGGGTGTCGGCCAGGGAGAGCGCCAGCTTGGACGCGTCCAGCGTGTGTCCCGCCCGCGGCACGACCGCCAGCAGGACCTCCTGCTCGGAGGCCCCCTCGGGCACGCCCACCGCGCCCGCCTCGGCCACGCCGTCCAGCGCCGAGGCCGCCTCCTCGATCACGACCGGCTGCGTCCAGACGCCGCCCTTGAGTATCGAGTCCTCCCGCCTGCCCAGCACGCGCAGCACGCCGTCGGGGGAGAGCGTGCCGAGGTCGCCGCCGACGTACCACTCGCCGCGCAGCACCTCGGCCGTCCGCTCCGGCAGGCCGTCGTAGCCGGTCATCCGGTGCGGCCCGGCCAGGTTGATCTCACCGACCTCGCCGACCACCCGCTCGCCGTTCGGGTCGGTGATGCGCACCGCGTTGCCGGTGCGGGCGCGGCCCGAGGAGCCGAGCGGGGTGGTGCCGTCGTCCACGCGGCCCATGCACGTGTACGGGGCCTCGGTCTGGCCGTAGTAGGAGTACACGCCCGCCTGCGGCAGCCTGGCCTTGATCCGTTCGAGCATGGTCGCGGTCAGCGGCTCGCCGCCCAGCATGATCACCTGGATGGACGACAGGTCCACGTCCTCGTGCTCGGGGGAGGCGAGCAGGGCCGCGTAGAACGAGGGGATCTGCGAGAGATGCGTGACCCGTTCGCGGGGGACGACGCGCAGGAAGTTCGCCGGGCCCCAGTCCTGCTCCAGCACCAGCCGCATCCCGGCGTACAGGGCGGGCCCGACGATGGCGGGGAAGCCGATGCCCCAGATGATCGCGCCCGTCCCGAACACCGAGTCGGGGCCGCGTGGCACGTCCAGCCAGATCTGGGCCGTGGCCAGCGACGACGCGTGCGTGTGCACGACCGCCTTCGGGAGTCCCGTCGTGCCCGAGGTGTAGTAGAGCGCCAGCGGGTCGTCGTACCGGCCGCTGATCGGCGGCTCCTCGTCGGAGTCGCCTTCGAGCTCGCGCACGTCGATCCACGTGGTGACGGCGGGGAGCGAATCCCTGATCTGGCCGACCACGCCCTCGACCGTCGCGTCGTACACGAACGCCGTGCACCCCGAGGCCGCCACCACGTCACGCAGCGTCTCCACCGGCCAGTACGGGTTCAGCGCCGCCGTCACCGCCCCGATCTTGGCCTGCGCGAGGTAGACCTCGGCCACCCGCAACGTCTCGTTGAGCAGCGCCGCCACCCGCCGGCCCGGCCCGATCCCCTTCTCCAGCAGGGCGTTGGCGCGGCGGTTGACGTTCCTGTTGAGCTGGTCGTAGGTGAAGCTCTGCTCGCCGCAGTACGTGAGCGCGACCTGGTCGGGCGTGCGCAGCGCCGCGGCGGTCAGGATCGCGTGGCCGTAGTTGCCGTAGGGTGTTCGCGCCATGGGGGAGGCCTCCAGTCAGAGGGGCTGATAGAGCACGAAGACGTTTCCTGAGGGGTCGCGCAGCACGGCCCGGATCTCGTGCGGCCCCTTCTCGGGCTCCCGCACCACCTCGCCGCCGCGTGCCACCAGCTCCCGTGCGGCCTCCGCCACGTCGTCCACCTTGTACGACGGCGCGGCCGAGGTCGTGACGTGCTCGGCGGGCCCGGCCAGCGCCACGGTGACCCCGCCGCCGTCGAGCGCCGCGAACCTGTCGCCGTCCCTGAACTTCACCGGCAGGCCGTAGAAGGCGATCGCCTCGTCCAGGTTCGCGACGGGGATGAGCACGTTGCCGAGCTTCACGCGGGCCTCCAATGGGGGAGTTCGTCGATGAACGTCACGCGTACCGGCATGCCGACGCGTACCTCGTCGGGGGCGCATCCCACCACGTGCCCGAAGGCCCGCACGCCCGCCGGCAGGTCCACCCAGGCCATCACGTACGGCTCCCGGCCCCGGTAGGCGGGGGCGAACGAGCGGTGCACGACGGTGAAGGTGTGCACGACGCCCTCGCCGTCGACCGGCTCGAAGACGAGCTCCGCGCCGCCGCACCAGGGGCAGGCCGCCTCGGGGAGGTGGACGCGGCGGTCGCACGACGTACAGCGCTGGACGACCAGCTCGCCGCGCGCGCAGGCGGCCCAGTACGCAGAGGTGTCACCGCTCATCGCTTGCCAAGCTAGCGCACGCTTGGTTACCTCACAAGGCCCCACCCCAGCACCCCTCCGCGCTGAAGGGACGGCTCCTCCGGGAGAGTCGAGAGCGGCCGCACCATGGACTCGTCGGTGGACTCGCCCGTGGGCTCGCCGGTGGGCGCGTCCGGCCGGGCCAGGGATTCCTCCGTCGGCGTCGGCGTCGCCACGGCCGTCCTGCTGTGCTCCTCGCTGGGCGTCGGCGCGGGCGGGTGGGAGGTCGGCGTGGGGGTGGGGCAGGCGGGGCCGTCGACGGCGACCTCGCTGACCTGCGGCCCGTTCGCCGCGGCCGGCTCCGTCATCACCACGAGCCCGAAGTACGCCCGCTTCCCGCAGGAGACACCCCCGGGGTCGTGCGTGACGGCGCTGGTGTAGGCCGTGCTCCCCCGCAAGGTCCGCGTCTCCTGCCGGACCGTCCGCGCCGCCCCGCCGTCCCCTTCCCGCCGCGTGTACGAGATCCGCAGCCGCACGGGCCCCGTCCCGTCGGCCGAGACCTTGATCGCCCCCGCCGTGCCGCTCCACCCCACGATGCCGGCGGCCTGCACCGCGGCGGGACGCGGCACCGAGGTCTCGCCCTGCCGCACCGTGGCAGGCGGACTGGGGGGAGGAGGGGCGGGGGTGGCCGTGCGCGCGGGCGTGGTGCGCCGGGGAGCGGCGGACGCCCGGGTGCGGGTGGGCGTGGCCGCGTCCACGGGTGCCGGATCCGGCTCGCTCTGCGTCGCCTTGGGTGGCGGCATCAGAACCGTGCCGGGCCCGGGAGGCAGGCGCCCGCCCGACATCATGATCGCGATCGACACGGCCACCACCGTCGCCCCCGCCACCCACAGGTGCGGTGGCAGCCGGGGCATCTGGAGCACCCGGTTCCGGATGGTGGTCGTGACGCCGGCGGCCCGCTCGGTCCTGGCCAGCGGGAAGCGCAGAGCCAGCAACGTGGCCAGCTCGCCCAGGTGCCGCCGCCCGCGCTTCTCCCAGTCCGGGCCGTACCCGGCGACCGCGTCCTCCTCCAGCTCCGCCGCGAACTGCCTGGCCGAGGCGTACCTGGTCGCCGGGTCCTTGGCCATCCCGCGCCTGAGCAGGTCGCGCAGCGAGTCGGGCGCGACCTCCAGCGGCACCGGCTCCACCAGGTGCTTGTCCCGCACCGCGGGAACGTCCAGCTCCCCGTCCTCGCCCTCCTTGACGGCCCGGTAGGGAGGCCGCCCCCTGACCGCCTCGAACAGCACGCACGCCGCCGCGTACACGTCCGCGGGCGGCCCGGCCCTGCCCTGCGTCCACAGCTCGGGCGACATGTACTCGGGGCTGCCGGCGGGCACGCCCGGCTCCTCCGCGTGCACGACCACGCCGAAGTCCGCCAGCTTGCTGGTGCCGTCGGCCTGGACCAGGATGTTCTCCGGTTTGACGTCGCGGTGCGGCACGCCCCGCTCGTGCGCGGCGGCCAGGGCCAGCAGCGTGCTCTTCAGCACGGCGAGCGCCGCCTCCGGGCTGATCCCGCGGTGCTCGGCCAGGAGCGTACGCAGCGAGACGCCGTCCACCAGCTCCATGACGACGGCCGCCCTGGTGGGGGTCTCGACGTACTCGTAGCACCGGACCACGTTGGGGTCGTCGATCTCGACGAGTTCGTGGGTGTCCGACCGGAAGCGGTCCATGAACTCGGTGTCCCTGCGCAGGGTGGCGTTCAGGTACTTGATCGCCACGTAGGCGCCGGTCTGCTGGTAGGTGGCGAGGAACACGCGGCCGGTGCGGCCGGCGCCGAGCTGGCGTACTTCACGGTAACCAGGGACCAAGTCGAACCCCCATTAGCAGCCGTCTTCGATTCGACGGTCTCACCCGGGGTTCGGGTTGTCACGACTGGAGATATTTCGCCGGGCGTTAATGCGAAATAACCCTGAGTCGTGGGTGATATGCTGAGGCGTCCCAAGCAAGCGCTCGGCTAAATCGACGGAGGTCGCCCGTGGAGCGCGTGGCCGTGCTGGTGATGGAGATGCAGAGGGGCGTCGTCGGCGATCTCACGAAATTTCCAGATCTGGTGGCGGCTTGTGCGCGGCACGACGTCGTGGCCAACGCCGCCCGCCTCCTCCACACGGCCAGGTCGGCCGGGATCCCGGTGATCCACTGCACGGCGGCCTTCCGCCCCGACCGGGCCGGCTCCCACACGGGCAACTGCCCGTTCATCGTCTCCCTCCTCAAGGACCCGAAGCACATGCTGGAGGGCACGGCCGCCACCGAGGTGCTCCCGGAGCTGTGGGACGGCGGCGACCTGGAGAGCCGCCGGCACCACGGCTTCTCCCCGTTCACCGGCACCGCGCTGGACATGACGCTGCGCTCACTGGGCGTCTCGCACGTGGTCGCGCTGGGGGTCTCGCTCAACCTGGGCATCCCCGGGCTCGCGCTGGAGGCGGTCAACCTGGGCTACCGGGTGACCGTGGTCAGGGACGCGGTGGCGGGCATCCCCGAGGAGTACGCGCAGGCCGTGCTGAAACACACGATCAGCCTCCTCGCCACCCGCGCCACCACCGCCGACCTGGTGGAGGCGTGGAAGTGACGATGGACGGGCTGCGCCTGGACGGGCGCGTGGCGGTGGTCACCGGCGGAGCGGGCGCGATCGGCGCGGCCATCGCCACGGACCTGGCCGCGCTGGGGGCGGAGGTCGTCGTCGCCGACGTGGACCTGCCAAATGCGGAGAAGGTGGCCTCGGGCCTGCCCGGCGCGCGGGCGCTGGCCGTCGACCTGGCCGCGCCGGCGTCCGTCGAGGAGTTCGGCGGCGCCGTGGGCCCCGTGGACATCCTGGTGCACAACGCCGGGGTGTCGATCGTGGAGCCGTTCACCGAGAGCGACCCGGCGAGCTGGGACGTCATGTGGCAGGTCAACCTGCGCGGGCCGATGCTGCTCACAAAGCTGCTCCTGCCCGGGATGGCGGCCAGGGGCCGGGGGCGGCTGGTGTTCGTCTCCTCGGACGGCGCCAGGGCGGGCTCGGGCGGCGAGGGCGCGTACGCGGCCACCAAGGCGGGGTTGTTCGGCCTGGCCAAGACGCTCGCCAGGGAGGCCGCCAGGGCGCAGGTCACCTCCAACGTGGTCTGCCCCGGCCCCACGGACACGCCGATGCTCCGGCGGGTGTCGGCGGCCGAGCCGGGGCTGGTGGACAAGATCGCGCGTGGCATCCCGCTGCGCCGCCTCGGCACGCCCGCCGACGTGGCGGGCCTGGTGGCCTACCTCTGTACGGATCGCGCCGCGTACATCACCGGGCAGACGCTGTCGGTGAGCGGCGGCGTGACCATGCACTGAGCGATCATGACGCGGTCAGAGCGAGTCGTAGACGGCCTGCACCAGGCGCAGGCCGCGCAGGTTGCCGGAGACGGCGTTGGCCATCTTGTTCATGACGTAGCCGATGCCGAGGCCGCGCTCCGGATCGCCCGCGCCGAGGGACCCGCCGAGCCCGGAGTGGCCGAACGCGGTCTCCGACGGCATCGGGAACGTCATCGACGGCCGCATGTATCCGAGGCCGAACGACGTGTCCAGGAAGAGGACGCGGTCGGGGCCGTGGACGCGGGGGCGTACGGCGTCCCGCAGCGTCTCGGGGCGCAGCAGATCGCCCCCGATCAGCGAACGGTAGAACCCGGCCAGCCCCCTGGCCGTGGTGACGACCCCGGCCGCGGGCCAGCCCGCGCGCAGGATGACGGGGTGGTTCGCGCCGCCCTTGAGCAGGTGCATGCCGGGGTTGCCGAGCGCCCGGTTCATGAGGCTGCCCGGATCGAGCGCGGCCTTGGCCATCTCGGCCAGCACCGTCCCGGCCTGCCCTTCGGTGGGCGCTGGGCCTTCCCCCGGCCGTTCGTCCACCGTCTCGGCCTGCCCCTCGGTGGGTGCCGGGCTTGCGCCGGGGTGTTCGCCGGCCTTGAGGCGGGCCGTGCGGGCGATCACCGTGTCCGGCGCGCCCACCCACAGCTCCAGCCCCAGCGGCCCGGCGATCTCGGCGGAGGCCAGCTCGCCCACCGACTTGCCCGTCACGCGCCTGATCACCTCCCCGACCAGGAACCCGTACGACAGCGCGTGATACCCGTGCGCCGACCCCGGCTCCCACAGCGGCGCCTGGCCGGCGAGCCGGGCGGCGATGGCCGCCAGGTCCCCGAACTCCTCCACCGGCACCGGCTCCTCCACCGCCGGCAGCCCGCTCTGGTGCGTGAGCAGGTGCTCGACGGTGACCGCACCCTTGCCCTCGGCCGCGAACTCCGGCCACACGTCCGCGACCGGCCCCTGGACGTCCACCAGCCCTCGCTCGGCGAGCTGCAGCAGCACGGTGGCGGTGATCGCCTTGGTGCAGGAGTAGGCGAAGGCCGGCGTGTCGTGCTCCCAGGGCCGCCCCGTGTACCGGTCGGCGACGCCGCCCCACAGGTCCACGACCAGCTCGCCGTTCAGGTAGACGGCGAAGGCGGCGCCCAGCTCCGCACCGTCGGCGAGATGCCGCTCGAACACCTCGCGCACGCGCGAGAACCGCGGATCGCAGTGCATCAGACCTCCGCATTCGCATCAGACAGGAGAAAGGAAGCGCTTACTTGGTTCACGAGCCTAACAACTGGGGACGATTCGGCCCAGACGATCAGCGCGGCACCCTCAACCTCCTCACCCCCGCCGTGGTGCTCGAGGCCCTGCGCAGCGCCACCACGGGCGAGGTGCTGAGCCTGGCCATGCCGATCAGGGGCGCCACCTCCTCGCCCGCCCCCACGACGGTGCCGCACCTGCCGGGCCGCCCGCTGCCGCAGCACTTCATGTCCGTGGACGGCGGCGACTACGCGGCCGGCGCCCGCGCGATCGGCGAGGGCCTGTACGTGGCCGACGACGCGCTCCTCGTCAGCCATCACGGGACCACGACCCACATGGACGCGCTGTGCCACATGTGGTCGGGCGACGAGCTCTACAACGGCCACCCGGCGGCCCGGGTCCGCTCCTACGGCGCGACCAGGTGCGGCATCGAGCAGGTGGGCGGCGTGGTGGCCAGGGGGGTGCTGTTCGACGTGCCCCGGCGCCTCGGCCTCGACCACCTGGCCGCCGACTTCCGGATCCCGGCGGAGCTGCTGGCGGAGATCGCCACGCCGCGGGCGGGTGACGCCGCGGTGATCCGTACCGGATGGCCCTCGGTGTGGGGGCGCTCGCGCGAGGAGTACTGGTCGGGTCAGCCCGGACTGTCGGCGGAGGCGGGCCGCTGGCTGGCGGCGCACGACGTGTCCGTGGTGGCCTCGGACAACGCCGCCGTCGGCGGGCTCAACGCCCGAGGCCTCTCCGACGAGGGGCTCGCCGACGACCTGCACCTCATCCTGCTGCACCGGCACGGCGTGCACCTGGTCGAGATGCTCTGGCTGGAGGAGCTGGGGGAGAGGGGGTGTGCGGAGTTCGTGTTCGTGGTGGCGCCGCTGAGGATCGAGGGGGGCACGGGCAGCCCGGTGACGCCGCTGGCCATCCTCTGATCCGTACGTTTCCGCATATTTCCTAGCGCGTTTGGATATTTCGTGATCGACCGTTAACCCCTGACTTCGATGGTCTGTCCCGGTAAAACCCCCGTGCTAGGAGACCCATGCGCCGCCTCGCCCTGATCGGCCTCGCCGCCACCGCCCTGACCGCGCTGGCGTCCGTACCCGCCGCGGACGCCACCACGGCGGGACGCGGGAACCTGCGGATCAACCAGATCCAGACCATGGCCACGCACAACAGCTACCACCGCGAGCTGACCGACGCCGAGAAGGACGTGCAGCGCAGGACCGACGCCAACTGGTGGAACCTGCAGTACTCGCACACCGCCCTGCCGAACCAGTTCGGCGCCCAGCACGTCCGCGGCATCGAGCTGGACGTCTTCCCCGACCCACAGGGTGGCCTCTACGCCAACCCGCTGGTCAGGCGGGACGCCGGGCTGCCGCCGCTGAACGACCCCGCGCTCGCCAGGCCCGGCTTCAAGGTGCTGCACTGGGCCGATCACGACTACGGCACCAACTGCTCGGCCCTGGTCACCTGCCTCCGTCAGGTACGCGAATGGTCCGACGCGAACCCTGGGCATGTGCCGCTGACGATCCTGACCGAGTTCAAGAGCACCGACCCGGCCAAGGAGGCGATGGGCGGCGCCAAGAGCCCGGCGTGGGACCCGGCGCTGATGGACGCCCTGGACGCCGAGATCCGGTCGGTGTTCCCCGACGATCGGCTCATCACGCCCGATGACGTCCGCCGGCCGGGGCTGACCCTCGAACAGTCCGTCCTCAAGCACGGCTGGCCCGAGCTGTCGGCCTCGCGCGGCAAGGTCCTGTTCTTCATGGACAACCAGGGCGAGAACATCCAGACGCCCTACAAGGCGGGCCGGCCGAGCCTGGAGGGGCGGGTGCTGTTCACGAACTCGCGTCCGGGCCGTCCGGACGCCGCCTTCGTCGGCTGGAACGAGCCGCAGGACGCCAACACCGCGCAGATCCAGGATCTCGTACGGAAGGGGTACTACGTGCGTACCCGGTCCGACGTGCCGTTCACCGAGGCCAGGTCGGGCGACACGAGCCGGCTGAAGGCGGCACTGGACAGCGGCGCGCAGATGATCAGCACCGACTTCCCCGTGATCGGCCTGTCCGCCAGGAACGGCAGCGACTACGTGGCGGAGCTGCCCGGCGGCGCCACGGTCCGCTGCAACCCGGTGAACGCGCCCTCAGGCTGCCGCGACCAGACCTTGGAACGCCTCAGCCGGTAACGAACCAGATCACCGTTCAGCCGTTCGCAGGCCGGCCACCGTTCAGCTGTTCGTGGGCCGGCCATCGGCCAGTCGGTCGTGGGCCGGTCATCGGCCGGTCGGTCGTGGGTCGGCCACCGGTCAGCCGTTCGTGGGCCAGGTCACCGGGAGGCATCTCACCCCGTACACCGAGGCGTCGTGCTTCAGCGGCACCTCGGTGGCGGGAACGGCCAGCCGCAGGCCGGGGAAGCGCTCGAACAGCGCCCGGTAGCCGATGCGCAGCTCGTTCCTGGCGAGCTGCTGCCCCAGGCACTGATGCACGCCATGGCCGAACGCCAGGTGCCGCCGCGCGTCCGGCCGGTCCAGCCTGAGCGCCTCCGGATCCTCGAACACCGCGCCGTCGCGGTTGATCACGGGAAGGGACAGGGCGACCGTCTCACCCTTCCTGACCAGCTCTCCCGCCACCTCCACGTCCTCGAGCGCCGCCCTGGACGGCGCCCCCTGGTGCAGGATCGACAACCAGCGCAGCAGTTCCTCCACCGCGCCCTCCTCATACCGCAGTCCCTCTTTCAGCAGCGCGAACACACCCAGGGCCAGCATGTTCGCGGTGGTCTCGTGCCCCGCCACGAGCAGGATCAGCGCGACGTGGGTCAGCTCATCGTCCGTCAGCTCGCCGGTCAGCCCGCTGAGCAGGTCGTCGCCCGGTTCGACCCGCTTGCGGCGTACGAGCTCGCCCAGATACGCGGTGAGGTCGGCCGCCGCCCCCGCGCCGTCCCTGCCAGAGGTGACGATGGCGGCGCTGCGGTCCTGGAAGAAGTCGTGGTCGGCGTACGGCACGCCGAGCAGTTCGCAGATGACCAGTGACGGGATCGGCAGGGCATAGGCCGTCACCAGATCGACCGGCGGGCCCGCCTTCTCCATGGCGTCGAGGTGATCGGCCGCGATCTGCTCGATACGCGGCTCCAGCAGCCGCATCCTGCGCACCGTGAACTGCCCGGTGAGCAGACGGCGGTATCGGGTGTGCTCGGGCGGGTCGGTGGCGGCGAAGAACCCGGGCGGGGCGGGCTGATCGGCACCGCCGGGGCGTACGACGTTCATGGCGGAGTGCTTGAGCTCCTGCCTGGCGCTGAACCTAGGGTCGCCCAGCACGACACGGCCCGCCGCCAACGTCGTGGCCAGCCAGCCCGAATGCCCGTCGGCCATCTCCAGCCGCGTCATCGCCGGCAGCCCGCGCAGGCCCGGGGGCGGGTCGAAGGGGCACTCCTGGTTGCGTTCGATGGGAAGTCGCATAATTTTGAGAGTAGACTCTCAATTGATTGTTGTATAGCTATTGGATGTCTTCTCTTGCAATCGCACCCGGAACGCAGCCCCTCGCCGAAGCGCCCCAGACCGCCCTGGCCCACCGCAAGCCCATAGAGGCGCTCACCCGGCTACGCTCGCCCGCGTCCATCCGCCGACGCGCAGCCATCGACGCCCATCCGCCTGCTCACGCCCCTCCGCCCCGCGCCCGAACGCCCCGGCCATCGCCCGCTCCCGCTCGCCCGGCCCCGCCTGTCCGTTCGCGTGCCTTCACCCGCACGTCGGCGGCCGCTCGGGCATCGCCCGCACGCCCGCAGCCCCCGGTCGAGCCATCCGTCTGGCCGAGCCATCCGCCCATACGGCTGGCAGGGGGCTTCCGGCGGCCGCCTGGGGTCAGGTGCCGGGGTAGTTGCCGCCGCCGTGTGCCTGGTCCAGGGCGTCGTAGTCAGGGGTGAAGCCGCGTTTCGGGATCGTGTCCACGAACGCCACCCGGCTTGGCTTCTTGTACGGCGCCAGCTGCGTCCTGACATGCTCGACGAGCTCGTCCGCGGTGGCGGCGGCGTCCGGCTTGAGTGCGACGACGGCCTTGACCGCCTGGTGCCAGGTGGGGTCGGGGACGCCGATGACGGCGGCGTCGGCCACGGCCGGGTGGGACTTGAGGGCGCGTTCGACCTCGGCCGGGTAGATGTTCTCGGCGCCCGATTTGATCATGCGGAGCTTGGGGCCGATGAAGGTGATGGTGCCGTCGGGTTCGCGGCGGCCGAGGTCGCCGGTGTGGTGCCAGCCGTACGCGGACTTAGCGGTATTTAAGTCGGGCCGGGCGAAATATCCGGAAAAGAGGGTCTTGCCGCGGGCGCAGATCTCGCCCACCTCGCCGGCCGGCAGCTCGGTTCCGTCCGGAGCCAGGATGCGTATCTGGACCAGCGGAGAAGGACGTCCCGCGAACCCCGACCCCCCATCGGCCAGCCCGAGGAACGTGAGCATCCCCCCGACCTCGGTCTGCCCGTACCCGCCCATCTTGGACCGGCACCAGGGAGAGTCGTCCACCGTGATCATGCTGTCCCACTCGGCCGAGTGCGCGACGAACCTCAGCGACGACAGGTCGTACTTGCCCCCCGCGTTAGCGGCCGTCACCGCGTCGATCATCGGCCCGAACAGGAACGCCTGCGTCACCTTCTCGGCGTCGATCAGGCGGCAGACCTCCTCGGCGTCGAAGGCGGGCATGAACACGTTCGTGCCGCCGATCTGGAGCGTGGCCAGGCAGAACATCATCGTGCCCACGTGGAAGAGCGGGCCGTTGTTGAGGAACGTGAAGCCGGGCTCCATCTGACGTACGACGAGGAGCGAGGCGCTGTGGGCGACCAGGGCGGCGCTGCTGAGCAGGGCCGCGTTGGGGCGCCCGCCGAAGGCGGCGGTGTAGAGGGCGAGGACGGGCTCGGCGTCGTCCACCTGCGGGAAGTCCCTCGGGGACCCGCTCGCCACCAGCTCCTCGTACTCGTCCCCGGCCCGCACCCAAGTGCTCTCGGACACGGCCGTGGTGGCGTCAGAAGGCTCCCATACGACGACCTTCGGGGTCAGATCGGACAGGGCGAACCGCAGCTCGTCCTCCGACTGCCGCCAGTTGGCCGGGCAGAGGATCGCGCCCAGCCGTGAGCAGGCCAGCAGTAGCTCCAGCACGGCGTGGGAGTTCTGGCCGAGCCACACGACCCGCTCCCCGGCCGCCACACCCCGCCCCGCCAGGGCGTCGGCCAGCCGGGTCACCCGGGCGTCGAGCTCGGGGTACGTGCGCCGTACGTCCCCGTCCACCACCGCCGTGACCTGGGGACGGCTGCGGGCGTGGTCGGCGAGGAGGTCTGACAGGGACAGGCTGTGGATCATCTGAGCCTCCCGAGGGGTTACTGGAACGCCGGCATGACTTCGGCGGCGAAGAAGCGCATGATCCGCTTCATTTCCTCCAGCGGCATGGGGCGGGTGCTGCCGAAGTCGCACAGGAGGTTCGAGAAGCCGGAGTCGCGCAGGAGGGAGATCTGCTGGATCACCCGCGTCGGGTCCCCGATCACGTCCAGTTGCTCCCACCGGAAGTCGGTCGACACCGTGCCGCCCTTGAGGTAGCGGTCCTGGTAGTACTCGAAGCCCTGCGCGGCCCGGCCGGTCTTCGGGTCGATGGGGGCGCTGCGCTCGTTGAAGATCCGCGAACGGTCGAACGCCGCCTCGAACCGCGCCTGGTCCTCGCGCGCCTGTTCCAGGGTCGGCGCCACGTACACGCTGCGCGCCACCACCAGCTCCGCGCCCTCGGGGTGGCCCGCCTGCGCGGCCGTCTCCCGCCAGGTCTCCGCCGCCTTGACGACCTTGCGGAACGGCGCCGCCGGGTCGGCCAGGATGGGCAGCCCGCGCTCGGCGTACATGGTGACGGTCTCGGGGGAGACCGCCGCCACGTGCAGCGGCGGGTGCGGCGACTGCAGCGGCCTGGGGACGAGGCCCACCTCGGAGCCGGTCTTGTAGAACTTCCCCTCATGCTGGTACGAGTCCTGCGTCCAGAGCCCGATGATCACCTCCAGCGCCTCGTTGAACCGGTCGCGGGCCTCCGCCAGGTCGATCCCGAACCCCTCGAACTCGAAGCTCTGATACCCCCGCCCGATCCCCAGATCCAGCCGCCCCCCGGAGAGCACGTCCACCATCGCGGCCTCCTCGGCCACGTGGATCGGGTTGTGCAGGGGCAGCACCACGATGCCCGTGCCGAGCCGGACGCGGGAGGTGCGGGCGGCGGCGTGGGCGAGCATCGTGAACAGGTTGGGGACGACGCCGTAGTCCCGGAAGTGGTGCTCGGCCAGCCGTACCCCGTCGAACCCCAGCTCCTCGGCCAGCTCGATGAGCTCCAGATGGTAGTCATAGACGTCCTTGAAGCTGTGGCCGTCGAAACGGTGGTAGAGGTGGAAGGTCGAGAACTTCATGCGGCGACCCCTCGACAGGCGACTAAACCAAGCGCTCGCTTGGGAGCGTACCACGCTAGTCAGGAACGCCCCAGGGCCCAGGGGAAACGCATGGCCTTCCACGAAGGCGGCGCTTCGCGCCAAGGAGTTCCAGACAGCGCCTCCCAAGGGGGGCAAGCCCCCCTTCGACCCCCCGAAACCCCCGCTCGCTTCGCTCGCCAGCCCCCGCCCCTTGCCCAATTACCGGCTTGGCCGGCTGGAGCCCACCCAAACCCCGCTCGCTTCGCTCACCAACTACGCGCCCGTTACGTGACTACCAAGTTGGGTTGCCGGCTCAACCCCCGCTTCCCAGGCCATCGACCATGGTGCGGCTTTCTGGGCAGAGGCCGCCTGGCAGCGCACCATGACCGCATGCCTGAACGATCACCAGCGAGTCGTGACTGAGGAGCTCTCAGCACCCGTTTACCGAGCCGGGATCTCCGGGGCCAGCAGGGAAGCGGTTCCGCACGCCGTACGCCTGGACGCACCGACTGGGCTGTGCGCGGAGCCCGTCAAAGCTCTGCCGATTCGCGACGGGTCCCTGTCGTTCGTTCCGACATCTCCCGAGCCTGCAACCAATGCGCCGCCCTGGCAGCGAACCCTTGATACACGCCGATGGTGTTCAACGAGGCACCACACGAGCACGTAAGCCAGGAAGATCGTCGAATGCGGCCGACGAATCCGTCGTGATGATGGTTCTCGCCGTCGCTGCGGTCGTGGCGGCGATCAGCAGGTCATAGGCGCCCCTCGCCTTCCCCTGTCGCCGAATGTGTGCCATGAGCCGGGTGTGGACCCTGACAACGCCCGTGGTGTACTCCTCGACCGGCGATGGCTGCCTTGCCCCGCTCGGTGGCGATGAGCGCCGTGTCGAGAATCAGGCGTCAGGCCACGTGCCCCTCACCTCGTTGTCGACCACATCCCGAACCGCTGCGATGTCGGTCTCCAGATCGGCGTCAAGCGTGCCCGTGCTTCTGGCGAGGAACGCCTTGACCATATGCCCGGGTGCTGTTGGGGCAGGATCGATCACCATGGTCCGCCTCCCACCCCGCGTGGCCACGGTGGTCTCCCCTCGCTCGGCCTTGTCCATTGGCGGTCATCACCGTCATGCGGTCAGATTGTCTAATTTCCATAGAGCGTTGCACGGTAGGCCGGCTGATCGATCAACGTAACGAACCGTTCGGCTGGGTGGCGACCTTCGGGTCCGCATGATGCCGGGATATCAGGTGGAACGGAAGTCGGCGATGATCTCCTCCAGGTGCCGCAGGGCGGTGGCGGTGCGTACCGGGTCGGCGTAGTAGGGGTCGTCGGGCACCGGGAGGGACGCCGCGAGTCCCCAGCCGCGGCCCCGCGCCCAGGTGGCGTCGTCCACGCCGAGCGTCTCGCGGAAGACGCCCCGCGCCTCGGAAGGCAGCAGCTTCCATACGGGCAGCAGGTCCACGGCGGGGTCGCCGACGGCGAGCGTGCCGAAGTCGATGATGGCGCTCAGCCGGCCGTCGATGGTCAGGAGGTTTCCGGGCGCGAGGTCGCCGTGGACCCACACCGGCGGGCCGTCCCAGGCGGGGGCCGCCAGGGCGGCGTCCCACACGGCCGTCACCGCGCCGGTGTCGACGATCCCGCGCAGCGCTTCGATCTTGGGGCGTACGCGGGCCTCGACGGCCAGCGAGTCGCGCTCGTCGCCCATCGGCACGCCGCGGAACGCGTTGCTCCACGAAGGGCCGGGGCCGCCGGTGGCGTCGATCCGCTGCAGCGCTCCGACGAACTCGGCCAGTTCCTTGGCCGCATCGACGGGATCGGCCAGCTCTTCCGTGGTCTCGCCCGGCAGCCACCGGTAGACCGACCAGGGGAACGGGTAGCCCTCGCCGGGCTCGCCCTTCGCGAGCGGCTCGGAGATCGGCAGCGGCAGGTGCGGGGCGAGCCGCGGCAGCCATTCGTGCTCGCGCTCCACCTGCCCGACCCATCGGGGATAGCGGGGCAATCGTACGGACATGTCCGTGCCGAGCCGGAACGTCGCGTTGTCCAACCCGGACCGTGGCACGGGGGAGACGGGCAGATCGGCCCACCGGGGGAACTGCGCCGCCAGCAGGCGGCGTACGAGGGCCTCGTCGATCTGCGGGTCTTCGAGGTCAGGCGTCGACACGGACGGTTCCTTCCGGGTGAGAGGCGGGGGAGGGGCGCAGGACCGGGGCGAGCAACGCCAGCAGCACGACCACGCCGGTGATCATCGCGAACGCGGCGGGGTAGCTGAGCCCGCCCGCGACCCAGCCCGTCACGGCCGGGGCGACCAGGCCCGACAGGTACGTGATCGTAGCCACCCCGGCCACGCCCTCGCTCGGATTTTTTCCCGCGTTGCCCGCCGCCGCGATCACGAGCGGCATGATCACCGCCACGCCCAGCCCGATCAGGGCGAACCCGGCGATCCCGAGTGCCGGTGTGCGGGCCACGACCACGAGCGCGCCGCCCACGGCCGCCACGGCACCGCCCGTCCTGACGGCCGCCACCGGGCCGAGCAGGCGGATGACGTGGTCGCCCAGCAGTCGCGCGCCCGCCATGCAGAGCATGAAGACGGTGTATCCGGTGGCGGCGGGTCCGGGATCGGCGTCGGTGACCGAGATGAGGTAGACGGCGGTCCAGTTGGAGCTGGCGCCTTCCACGAAGGTCGCGCAGAACCCCACCAGCCCGATGGCCAGGATCGCGCGCGTGGGGAGCGCGAAGCGCCGCGGCGCGGGCGCGTCGGCCAGGCGCGCTGCCAACCCGCTGTCGGGGAGCAGGCCGCGGCCGGCCGCCCCGCCGAGGACGAGTAACGCGAGCGACATGGCCGCGAGGTGGAGCCTGGCGTCGATGCCCGCGTGGGCGGCCAGGGCGCCGATGCCGCCGCCGGCCAGGCTGCCGACGGCCCACATGCCGTGCAGCCCCGACATGATCGAGCGGCCCAGGCGCCGTTCGAGCAGGACGGCGTACGCGTTCATCGCGACGTCGCACATGCCTGCCGCCGCCCCGAACAGCAGGTACGCCCCGAACAGCCAGACGGGTGACGGCGAGAGCGCGGGCAACGTCAGGCTCGCGCACCACAGCGCGAGGAGGGCGCGCGTGGCGGCGCGGTTGCCGAAGCGGTAGGCGAGGCGGCCGGCCATCGGCATGCCCACGAAGGCGCCGATCGCCGGGCACAGCAGCGCGAGGCCGAGGGTGCCGGGGCTGAGCTGCAGGTGCTCCTGGATCCAGGGGATGCGGGTGGACAGGCTGCCGGCGACGGCGCCGTGCGCGGCGAAGACGACCACGATGGCGCGGTGAGGGCTCATGCTCCGCAAATTATCAGGCAGGCTTCCTGATGGAAATGGGTTTTAGGCAGGGTCCCTGATTATTATGAGGATCGTGAAGACCGCCACCCCCGCCCTGGCCCGTGCGATCAACGACCGGCTGGCGCTCGACCTGCTCCTGGAGCACGGGCCGCTGACCGCCCCCCAGCTCCGCACGCTGACCGGGCTGTCCAGGCCCACCGTGTCCGACCTGATCGAGCGCCTCATGGAGGCCGGGCTCATCGAGGTCACGGGGGAGTACGGCGAGGACCGGCGAGGGCCGAACGCGCGCCTGTACGGCCTGGTGGCGGATCGGGCCCACGTTGCGGGGGTGGACATCCGGCGCGACGCCGTGAACGTCACGGTCGCCGACATCACCGGGCGGGTGGTCAGCGAGGCCGCGACGACGTTCGGCGCGGTTGCGAGGAGCGACCTGGCGGGTCTCATCGTGAACGTCGTCAGGGGCGCCGCGGGTGAACGCGCGCTCGACACGGTCGTGGTCGGCGCTCCGGGGCTGGTCAACCCGCGTGACGGGGAGCTGGTGTCGTCCAACGACGTGCCCGGCTGGCGGCCCGGCATGATGGCGTCCGTACGCGAGCGCCTGGGCGCGCCGGTGATCCTGGAGAACGAGGTCAACCTCGCCGCCATCGCCGAGTCGCGCACCGGGGCCGCGGTGGGGAGCGAGGACTTCGTGCTGCTCTGGCTGGACGACGGCGTGGGGGCGGCGGTCGTGCTCGGAGGCCGGCTGCGGCGGGGGATGTCGGGCGGCGCGGGGGAGATCGGGTTCCTGGAAGTGGACGGTGTGGCCTTCTGCGAGCAGGTGGACCCCGAGGTCAGATTGCGCCTCGACGGCGACGAGCTGGCCCGGCGGATCGCCAAGGGCGCCTTCGCCTTCGCCACCCTCCTCGACCCCGGCCTCGTCGTCCTCGGCGGGACGACGGGCCACGTGGGCGGGGCCGAGCTGGCCGAACTGGTGGCCGAGCACCTGCGCGCCCTGGGTCCGGCGCCCACGGAGGTTCGCGCCAGCACGGTCACGGGCAACGCGGTGCTTCAGGGCGCCGTGCTGACCGCCCTGGACCTGGCTCGCGACCACATCTTCGGCTGAGGGTGAAGCGGTGCCGGCGGAGGGGGCTGTGGTGGTGGTCAGGTGAGGGCGGTGATCAGGCCCATCGCCGGCGCCGTGCGCTCCGGGATGTGCTCCACCACCACGTGCTCGTGCCGCGCGTGCGCCCCGTCCCCCACCGCGCCCATCCCGTCCAGCACCGGCCGGCCCAGCGCCGAGACGAAGTTCCCGTCGCTGGCGTCCCCCACCGACGCCTCGTCCAGTGGGTTTCCAGCTCCACCGCGGCCTTGAGGTCGTCCAGCATGGCCGGGAGGGCCTGCCGGGCCCAGTCGGTGATCAACACGAGGTCCTTTCTAGGGAGTGGGCGCTCCGGGGCCGAGCGGGATGCCGAGCCACCAGAACGCGAAGAACAGTAGCGTCCAGACGACGAGCAGGGTGACCGAGAGCGGGATGGTCATCGAGGCCAGCGTGCCGATCCCGGCCGCGCGCCGGTAGCGCTGGAGGAAGCCGAGCGCCATCACGAAGTACGGGCCCATCGGAGTGATCGCGTTCGTGCACGAGTCGGCGATGCGGTCTAGGGCCTGGGTGTACTCGGGCGGGATGCTCAGCAGCATCAGCATCGGCACGAAAATGGGGCCGACCAGCGCCCACTGCGCGGATCCGCTGGTCACCACGAGGTTGATCAGGGTGACCACGACCAGGATGCCCAGGAACACCACGGGCCCGCCCACCCCGGCCGACTTCAGCAGGCCCGCCCGTCGATCGCGATGATCTCGCCGACGCCGGTCCACCGATCTTTTCTGGGCAGGGGCCCGGTCCTTCAGGGCCGGAGGGAACGCCCGCTCCTGCGTATCGGGGCAGAGGTAGCCGAACCGCCGCCAGGGCGGTTCGGCGTCTCGGGAGAGACGGTGTCGAGGCCGACCTCAAGCAGGTGCAGCATCTCGGAGTTGAGGGACCGCCGGTCGGTAGCGGCCTGAGCGGCCAGCCGCTCGTGAAGGTCCTCGGGAAGCCGAAGAGTGAATTTGATCACGCCGCCATTATGCCGCTATGATGGCGGCATATCGAGGTTCCGGATGTACCCCACGAGCGAGCAGGAGCAGCAGATGCTGCTGCATTGCGCGCACGCCCGGTACGTGTGGAACCTCGCGGTCGAGCAGCACTCGCGCTGGCAGCCGGGCCGCAAGTCCGCGCCCGGCTTCGCCGAGCAGTGCCGCCAGCTCACTGAAGCCCGTGCGGAGAACGAGTGGCTGCGCGAAGGCAACGCCGACGTGCAGCAGCAGGCGCTGAAGGACTTCGCCAAGGCCAAAAATGCCCGGTTCACCTCGGGGTTCGGCGAGCCGACCTGGCGCAAGAAATACGTGCACGAGGGCTTCCGCGTCATCGGCACCGACCGGGTGCCGGAGTTTGAGCCGGACGGCTCGGCGAAACTGAACGCCAAGACCGGCAAGCAGGTCATGGGCCGCTCGGTCGTGGTGCAGAAGCTCAACCGCCGGTGGGCGCAGGTCAAGGTACCCGGCTGCGGCTGGGTCCGCTTCCGCCTCACCCGCCCGCAGCTCCCGGCGGCCAAGACGTTCCGCGTCACCTACCGCAACGGGCAGTGGCACATCGCCTTCGCGCTCATCCCCGAGCCCGTCGCGGCGCCCGGCATGGGTGAGGCCATCGGTATCGACCGGGGCGTGAAGATCACCGCCGCCCTGTCCGACGGCCGGAAACTGAACTGTCCGCAGCTCACCGTCAAGGAACGCGCCCAGATCCGCAAGCACCAGCGCCGGGCGGCACGAGCGAAGAAAGGCGCCCCGGAGAAGACCGCTGCCTACGCGAAGGTCGCCAAGCTCAAAGCGCGGGAGGCGAACCGGCGCAAGGACTGGTGTGAGAAGACCTCGACAATGCTCGCCAGGTCGTACGACCTGGTGCGGTTCGAGAAATTGAACATCAAGAACATGACCGCCTCCGCCAAGGGGACCCTCGACCAGCCCGGCCGGAACGTACGCGCCAAAGCCGGGCTGAACCGGGCCATCCTCGCCCAGGGCTGGGGCCTCCTGCGCCAGCGCACGGAACACAAGGCCCCCGGTCGTGTCGAGGACGTACCGGCCCCGTACACGAGTCTGCGGTGCAGCGCCTGCGGATGGATCGAGAAGAACTCGCGCAAGAGCCAAGCCGAGTTCGTCTGCGTATCCTGCGGCTTCACCTGTAACGCGGACACTAACGCAGCAACCAACGTCGCGGCAGGACAGGGCGGGATCCCCCGCCCCCGGCGAGCAGCCGGTGCCGGAGGGACGACACCGCTCACGCGGTCGAAGAACGTCCGTGAACCTCAGCCCAAATGGGTTGGAATCCCCCTCGTTTAAGAGGGGGAGGGTGTCAATTGAAGTACGCCAGGAAATGGAAATGGAAATGCATGCGCGAGATCGCGAAGAACAGCACCAGGATCGGCGCCATCTCGCGCAGCCCGTGGGCCATGAAGCCGGGAATGTCGCGGCTGCCGCTGATCGTCCCTGCGGCCTTCCCGTACGCCCACCCGACGGCCAGGAACGCCAGCGCGAGGAAGATCGCGATGGAGGTGAGCAGCGGCGACTGCACGATGCCGCCGTCCTTGCCGCGGCAGCGGCGACCCGGCGGGCAGCACGGCCGCCACCACGGCGGCCACGTACACCACGAGGGCGATCGCTGCGGCGCGCAGCCCCCGACGCTCGGAGGCGCTGAGCGCCAGCGTGCCCAGGTCGTCGCCGGAGGGGGCCTCGGGGTCGACGGGCATCGACTCGACCCGGCGCGCCAGCACGCGTTCGGTGACCACGGTGATCGTGGCGGCCAGCACCAGGGAGGAGACCAGCGAGAAGAAGTAGTTGGCCAGCGGCGTGACCGTGTAGGCGGGATCGACGGTGTGCGCGGCGGCCGTGGTGAGCCCCGACAGGATGGCGTCGGTCGGCGTGATCAGCGGGCTGGCGTCGTAGCCCGCCGAGATCGACACGAACGCCACCACGATGCCCAGGATCGGGCTGCGCCCCACCGCGCGGAAGGCCAGCGCGCCGAGCGGGATGAGCACGACGTACGCGGCGTCGGAGGCCACGTGCGCCACCATGCCGGTGAACGCCAGCGCGAACGTCACCCACTTCGGCGACACCTTCGACACCCCTGAGCGCAGCACGGCGGCCAGCAACCCCGAGCGCTCGGCGACCGCGACGCCGAGCATGACGACCAGGATCGTGCCGAGCGGAGGGAGCGAGGTGTAGTTCGTGACCGCGTCGCCGACCATCATCCGGACGCCGTCGGCGGACAGCAGGTTCTTGGCCACGACGGTCTTGCCCGTCGCCGGGTTGACCGCCGACACCCCTGCCGCCGCCAGCCCCCAGCTGGTCAGCGCGAGTAACGCGGCCAGGATGACGAACAGCCAGAACGGATGAGGCAGCCGGTTGCCCAGCCGCTCGATGCCGCCCAGAACCCGGAGAAGCGCGTTCAGGGAACGCGAACCCGCCACCGTCTCGGACGCGCTCACCGACACGCCTCCTTCCCGCATTTCGGTCAACCATTACATGCGGTAAGGAAGCGTCTTGACAAGAGTCAGGTCACGGAGACAGCGGGTACCGGCTCCCGGAGCGGCAGCCGTACCTCGAACCAGGTCTCGCCCGGAACCGAGCGCACCTTGATCTCCCCGCCGTGCCGTCCGGCCACGATCCGGTACGAGATGTCCAGGCCGAGACCGGTGCCCTGACCCACGCTCTTCGTCGTGAAGAACGGCTCGAAGATCCGGTCCTTGAACGCCTCGGGGACGCCGGGTCCGGTGTCGCCGATCTCGATGATCGCCTCGTCCTCGTCGTGCGCCGTCCGGATCGTGAGCGTGCCCTGGTCGCCCATCGCGTCGAGCGCGTTGTGGATGAGGTTCGTCCAGACCTGGTTGAGCTCGCCCGCGTAGCAGGGGATGGCCGGCAGCGTGCGGTCGTAGTCGGTGACCACGCTGATGCCCGGAGGGATCTTCCCGCGGAAGATCGCGATCGTGCTGTCGAGCAGGTCGTGCACATCGGCCTGCTGGAACGGCGCCCGGTCCATCTGGGAGTACTGCTTGGCCGAGCTGATCAGCGACGTGATGCGCTCGGTGGCCTCGGTCACCTCGTTGAGCATCTGGGAGATCTCGATCGCCTTGGCCAGCCACTGCACCGCGGAGGGAGCGCGCTCCTCGCCCACCTTGCCGCGGATCTTCTCCAGCGCCTCGGGCGTGAACCCGGCGTTGACCAGCGCGGGGGCCAGGTCCCACGGGTCCTCGATGCCCAGCTCCTCCATCGCGTCGCCCAGCTCGTCCTCGGCGTCGGAGATCTCCAGCGGGGAGAGCTGGGGCCGCTTGCCCAGGTTGGCCGTGCAGGACTCCTGCCACTCGATCAGCGTGCGCAGCTTCTCCGGCGGGATGCCCTCCTCGGCGAGCTGGGCGAGCTGCAGCCGCGAGGTCCTGAGCAGCGAGCGCAGCTCGCTCGCGGCGCGCACCGCCGCCGCGGCCGGGTTGTTCAGCTCGTGCGTGAGCCCGGCCGTGATCGTGCCGAGCGCGGTCAGCCGCTGCCGCCGGTCGATGATCTCCCGCTGCATCCGCCCGCCCGACAGCATGCCGTCGAGCAGGTGCATCGCCATCGGGAACCACTCGGCCACGATGTAGGCGAACTTCTTGGCCGGCAGCAGAAACATCCGCGTCGGCGCGGTCGTGCGCAGCGTGTGCTGGTACGTCTGCGGCGCCCGGTCACCGAGGTAGGCGCTGGTGGCGCCGCCGTAGACGCCGGGCTGCGACGCACGGGGCATCGCCACGGTCCCGGCGCTGACCGTCTCGCTGATCATCTGGATCTCGCCCTCGAGCAGCACCGCGAAGCACTCGGCCGGCTCGCCCTGCTGGAGGATCACCTCGTCCGTGCCGAACGTCCGCACCTGCCCGCTGTTGGCGAGCTTGGTGAGCTGCTCGTCGTTCAGCCGCTCGAAGAGGAAGAGTTTGCGCAGTTCATCGATGTCGATGTTGGTCATTGCTTCTCCAAGTACCGATGCACGAGCGCGACGGCCATCGCGCCTTCGCCGACGGCGGAGGCCACTCTCTTGATCGAGTCGGCGCGTACGTCACCCGCGGCCAGCACCCCGGGCACGTTCGTCTCCAGGAAGTAAGGCTCGCGCCGCAGCGGCCAGTTACGCGGCCGCTTCCCGCCCTGCACCAGGTCGGGCCCGGTCAGCACGAACCCCTTCTCGTCGCGCTCGACCGTCTCGCCCAGCCACGACGTGTACGGCTCCGCGCCGATGAACACGAACAGCCACTGGGCGTCGACCGTGCGGGTCTCGCCCTTGGTCGAGAGCGTCAGGCGCTCCAGGTGGCCGTCGCCGTCGCCGCCGGCGACCTCCGTCTGGAGGTGCACCTCGATGTTGGGGATCGCGGCGATCTGCTCGATGAGGTAGTGCGACATGGACTTCTCCAAACCGTCACCCCTCACCAACAAATTGACCTTGCTCGCGAATCCCGACAGGTAGACGGCCGCCTGCCCGGCCGAGTTGGCCGCGCCCACGATGTAGACGTCGGTGTCCTGGCAGGACGGCGCCTCGGTCAGGGCGGCGCCGTAGAAGACGCCCCGGCCGGTGAAGTCGTCGAGCCCCGGCGCGTCCAGCCGGCGGTAGGTGACGCCGGTCGCCAGGATGACCGCGTGCGCGGCGATCTCCCCGCCGTCCTGGAACCCGACCACCCGGGCCTGCCCGCGCGGCTCCAGCGAGACGACCTTGCGCGCGGTCAGCAGCTCCGCCCCGAACTTCTGCGCCTGCCTGCGCGCCCGGTCCGCGAGCTGCTGACCGGAGACGCCGTCGGGGAAGCCCAGGTAGTTCTCGATCCTGGAGCTCTGTCCCGCCTGGCCGCCCGAGGAGTAGGCCTCGACCAGCACGGTCTTCAGCCCCTCCGAAGCGCCGTAGACGGCCGCGCCGAGCCCGGCCGGGCCGCCGCCCACCACGATCAGGTCGTAGAAGTCGGTGGCCGGCGTGGTGGACAGGCCCACCGCCGCCGCCAGCGTGGCCTGGTCGGGCGACTCCAGCGTGGCGCCCTCGGCGGTCACCACGAGCGGCAGGTGGCAGCCCTCGCCGGCCGCCTTCACCAGCTGCGCGCCCTCCGGGTCCTCCGACAACATCCACCGGTACGGCACATGGTTGCGGGCCAGGAAATCACGCACCTTGTACGACTGGGCCGACCACCGGTCGCCCACCACCCGCAGCTCGGACCGCTCGATCCGGTCCGTGCGCATCCAGGCGTCGAGCTGCCCGTCGATCACGGGGTAGAACTTCTCCTCCGGCGGGTCCCACGGCTTGAGCAGGTAATGGTCCAGGTCGACCACGTTGATCGCCTGAATCGCGGCGTCAGTGTCGGCGTAGGCGGTCAGCAACACCCTGCGCGCGTACGGATACATGTCCATGGCGGCCTCGAGGAACTCCACGCCGTTCATCTGCGGCATGCGGTAGTCGGCCAGAATGGCCGCCACCTCGTCACCCCGCAGCCGCATCTCCCGGACGGCCTCGATGCCGTCCCGGGCCGCCTCGGCGCGGACAATCCGGTATTCCTGGCCATAGCGACGTCTAAGGTCGCGGGCCACCGCCCGCGAGACGCCCGGATCGTCATCAACTGTAACGATGACCGGCTTGTCCATGTCTTCTCCCCACTCGTCCTACAGGAAGCATGTCATGTGCGGGGGAGTCCGTAAGCGCTCGCTCATATCATGGTCGGATGGGTACACGCGATCGCATCGTCGACGCCGCCGAGCAGGCAATTCGGGAGTTCGGCATCGCGGGTGCCACCACCAAGCGTATCGCCCAGCAGGCAGGCTGCTCAGAGGCGCTGCTCTACAAGCACTTCGCCGGTAAAGAGGCCCTTTTCCTGGCGGTCCTGCTGGAGCGGCTGCCCGCGCTCGGCCCCGCGCTGGCGCGGCTGCGGGCGAGCACCGGGCAGGGCGACCTGACGGGCAACCTCACCGAGTTCGCGCTGACGGCGCTGGAGTTCTATGCCAAGGCCGTGGGCATCGCCTCCGGCGTGCTGGCCGACCCGACGCTCATGGCGGGGTTCAGGGGCATGCTGGCCGCGAACGACATGGGCCCGCACCTGCCGATCCTGGCGCTGGCCGAGGTCCTCAGGGCCGAGCAGCGCGGCGGCCGGCTCGACGCGGGGATCGACGCCGACGCCGCCGCGTCGATGCTGATGGGCGCGTGCTTCCACCGGGCGAACCTGTCCTACTTCGTCGAGCTCCCTGAGGCGGACGAGGTCTGGGCCACCGCGATCGTGCGCACGCTGGTGCGTAAGTGACGGTTGCTAAAGGATCGCGCGTGAGTGCGTAAGTGACGGCTGCTAAAAGAATCGCCCCCCGTTACGCGATGACGCGGCTCTCGCCGCCGTCCACCAGCATCGAGATCCCGTTCACGAACGAGGCCCGCTCGCTGGCCAGGAACGCCACCACGTCACCGACCTCCTCCGGCCTGCCGACGCGCCCGACCGGCACCGCCTCGCCCCGCCGGGCCAGCGCCTCCTCGTCGCCCGCCAGCTCCCGCAGCCGGTCGGTGTCGATCGGGCCCGGCATCACGTTGTTGACCAGCACGCCGTCGCCGGCCACCTCGCGGGCCAGCGTGCGCACGACCCCCGCCACGGCCGAGCGGGTGGCGTTGGACAGCGCCAGGCCGTCCAGCGCCTCGCGGGCCGACCTGCTGGTGATGGTGACGATGCGGCCCCAGCCGCGCGAGCGCATCTCGGGCAGGACCGCGTACATCAGGCGTACGGTGCCGAGCAGGTTGCGCTGGACGGCGACGTCCCAGTCGGCCAGGCTCGTCTCGTCGAAGCGGCCGGCCGGCGGCCCGCCGGAGCTGGCCACCAGGATGTCGATCGGGCCGAGCACGTCACGCGTCTCCTCGACCACCCGCCGGGCCGCGGCCGGGTCCTCCACGTCGGCCAGCACGGCGTGCACGACCTTGCCGTACTCCTGCAGCTGCACGACCGCCTCCGCGAGCCGCTCCGGGTTGCGGGCGACCACGCAGACGTCGCAGCCCTCCCGCGCGAGGCTCTTGGCGGCGGCGAGCCCGATGCCCGCGCTGCCTCCGGTGACGAGGGCGACCTTGCCCGAGATGCCGAGATCCATAGGGGCGACTATAGATCGGCAAGTCGGCGTCCGTGACGTTCAGCCGGGGCCGACGCGGGTGAGCTTGTCGGGGTTGAGGAGGCCGTAGATGTCCGTGATGAGGCCGTCGCGGATGTCGATCAGCACCACCTGGCGGTGGCCCGCGACCCGTGTCCAGACCGCGGGCTGGCCGTTGACCTCGATCAACCGGGCGTCCGAGAAGTCGTACCGGCTGAGCAGGCCGTTGAGGAACGCCAGCACCTTGCGGCGCCCGAAGATCGGCCGCAGCGCGGCCCTGACCTTGCCGCCGCCGTCGTTGTAGGACACGACATCCTCGTGGAGCAGCTCGGTGAGCGCCGTGAGGTCGCCGCCCGCCGCCGCGTCCATGAACTTCGTCAGCAGCCTGGTGTGGTCCTCGGTCGTGGGACGGAACCGGTCGCGCCCCTCGGCGAGCCGGGTGGAGGCCCGGTGGTGCAGCTGCCTGGCGTTGGCCACGGAGATGCCGACGATCTCCGCGATCTCGTCGTACGGGAGCTCGAACGCCTCCCGCAGCACGAACACCGCCCGCTCGGGCGGCGACAGCCGCTCCATCATGTGCAGGGTCGCGTACGAGACGGTGTCACGCAGCTCGGCCGTGTCCAGCGGGCCCGCCTGCGCCGTCATCACCGGCTCGGGCAGCCACGGCCCCGTGTACGCCTCGCGCTTGACCCGCGCCGAGCGCAGCTGGTCGAGCGCCAGCCGCGAGACCACGGTCACCAGGAAGGCGCGCGGCTCCCTGATCTCGCTCCGGTCGGTGCCCTGCCAGCGCAGCCAGGCCTCCTGCACCACGTCCTCGGCGTCCCACATGCTGCCGAGCAGGCGGTAGGCCAGCCCGAGCAGCATGGGACGGTGCTCCTCGAAATCCTCCACGGCCCGAATCATGCCTGGTCGCCGGAGCGGGTGCCGTGCCGGGGGCCGCGCACCACCGCGCACCACCGCGCACACCACCGAGTCCGGCGCGCGACCTGCCGGACGGCGCCGACGGGGAGCGGGACGGGGCGGCCGCGCGGAATGTGACAGCTCACGGGGTGGAAAAGCCGCGGTAAGCATGATGAGCTTGGCGAGTGGCGAGAAATCTGATCCTGTCAGGAGGCCTGTTCCACGACTTCGCCGCCACGTCGGCAGCGCTCGCGGAAGTGCTGGCCGAGGTGGGGGTCGAGTCGGAGATCACCGAGGACATCGCGGGCGCGCTGAGCGAGCCGTCGGAGGTCCAGCTCATCACCATCAACGCGCTGCGCTGGCAGATGGGCCATGACCGCTTCGCCGACCTGCGTGACGAGTGGAGCTTCGCCTTACCGGCGCAGGCCCGCACCACGCTCCTCGACCACCTCGACCGGGGCGGCGGGCTGCTGTGCATGCACTCGGCGTCGATCTGCTTCGACGACTGGCAGGGCTGGCCGCGCGTCCTGGGCGGCTGCTGGACCTGGCCCAAGTCCCACCACCCGCCGCTCGGGTGGACGGGCGTACGGGTGCACGGCGGTCATCCGGTGGTCGACGGCCTGCGGGACTTCGACGTGGTGGACGAGGTCTACAGCGACCTCGACATCCTGCCGGACGTCGAGCCGCTGGCGTCCTCGAACGGCCAGCCGCTGGTGTGGGCGCGGCCGGTGCGGCGCGGCCGGGTGTTCTACGACGCGCTGGGCCACGACACCAGGTCGTACGACAACGAGGTGCACCGGGCGATGCTCCAGCGGGCCGCGCTGTGGCTGCTGAAGCGGCCCGTCACCGTCACGGAGTGAACGACCAGCCGCTCCAGCGGGTCACGTCCACGAGGATCACGGGGCCGCCGGGCCGGTGCTCGCGATACTGGCCGTACTTGGCCGCCAGCGCGTCGAGCGCCGACTCGCGCTCCGGCCCCTCCTCCACGACCGTGGCCAGGCCGTCGGCGCGGGCCCACCACAGCCGGGCCCAGTCGTCCTCGTAGTGGTCGGCCAGCAGGCTGACCCGCGGGTTCTCCCGGATGTTGCGCAACCGTCTCAGGTCGGCGGTGGTCTTCGGCTTGTGGTCGATCGCGGTCACCACCCGGTCCGCGACGACGGCGAAGGTGACGGGCACCAGGTGCGGTGTCCCGTCGTCGCTCGCCGTGGCCAGCCGCGCCACCCGCTCCGCCCGGAACTTGGCACGGGCCCGGTCGCCGTTCATGCGCCCCATTCTCACCGCCGGGCAATCGGTCCGGAACTTACAAGACCGCATGTCGCGGACGTGGGCACGATGAGCTCATGAACGTGAACCTTTCCGCGATTCCCGGCTTCCTCGCCGGGCACGCACGTGTTCTGGACCGCCGGCGCTACGACCTGCTCATGGGCGACGGCGACGCGGCCTCCGTACTGGGAGCGATGGAGGCCTACCGCAACCCGGACGGCGGCTACGGCTGGGGCCTGGAGCCGGACCTGCGCTCACCCGAGAGCCAGCCAGGGGCGGCGCTGCACGCTTTCGAGGCGTTCGCGGACGTCGCCCCCGTGACCTCGCCGCGGGCCGCGGCGCTGTGCGACTGGCTGGACTCGGTCACGCTGCCGGACGGCGGGGTGCCGTTCTCGCTGCCGCTCACCGTCGGCGAGGCCACCGCGCCCTGGTGGTCGGGCGGCGACCCGCACACCTCGTCCCTGCAGATCACCTCGATCTCCGCGGCCGCCGCCCACCGCGTGGCGCTCCACGACCCGGGGGTGGCCGCGCATCCATGGCTGGAGCGGGCCACCCGTTACTGCCTCGACACGATCCAGGCGCTGGACAAGGCGCCGCACGCGTACGTGCTGGTGTTCGCGGTGCGCTTCCTCGACGCCGTGTACGAGACCCAGCCCAGGGCGGCCGACCTGCTCAAGCGGCTGGCCGCCCAGATCCCGGCGGACGGGCGGGTGCCGGTCGAGGGCGGCACCGAGGGCGAGTCGCTGCGGCCGCTGGACTTCGCGCCCCACCCGGGGCGGCCCGCCCGCGACCTCTTCGAGCCCGACGTGATCGCCGCGGACCTCGTCCGGCTGGCCGGGGAGCAGAAGGACGACGGCGGATGGGACACGGACTACGCGCGTATCTCCCCGGCCGGGTCGCTCGACTGGCGCGGGGTCGTCACCGTGGACAAACTCGCGCTGCTGCGCGAGAACGGCCTCGTCTAGGGGGACAGGCGCCGGGCCGACTCCGACTCCTGGGCCATCCGGCGCAGCGCCTCGAACGCCTTGCCGTACAGGACGGTGCCGAGCACCAGGGCCTCCACGGCGGCGTCGCGCGGGCCGTGGAAGGGGATGGTGTCCATCTCGACCTCGGACACGAGCTTCTGCGCGACCTCGACGTACGGCTTCAGGTCCACGGGCAGGTCGAGCTGGCGCATCCGGACGATCGTCTGGGCCAGCTCGTCACGGGCGGGGGCGGCCGGCGAGATGTCCCAGCCCTGGTCGGATATGAGGTGGTCCACCTGGTCGCGGGCGATCTGCCACTCTTCGCCGGGCTCGGGCTCGACCGCGGCGCTCAGGGCGTAGTGGGCGGTGCCGAGCATCAGGTGGATGGGGAGCGACTCGTCCTCGACGGCCTCGATGATCTTCTTGATCGAGGCCACGGGGAGCCGGCCCACTTCGAGCAGGGCTCTGATCAGGCGGAGTCTGCGCAGGTGGGACTCGTCGTACTCGGCTCTGGTCGCGGCCGTCTGCTCGCCCTGGTGCAGCAGGCCCTCGCGGAGGTAATACTTGATCGTCGGGATGGCCACACCGGACTTGGTACTGAGTTCGGAGATGCGCATCGCTAGATAATAGCGCTATCCAGAGCGGGCGAGGTGCCGGGCCGCGCTGAGGAGCTCGTGGACGTCCGTCTGGCGGTTCCAGAGGAAGACCACCTCCAGTGGCGGCACGTCCTCTTTTATCGGGACGAACGCGAGCGTGTCGGGGATCGTGGTGCCCTCATGGACGCACAGCGCGTAGCCCGCGCCCTCCTCCACCATGTTGAGCACCAGGTCGTGCGTGGCGGCGGCCGGGCCGAGGCGGGGGTGGAGGCGGTGCCGTACGAAACCCTCCAGGAAGCGGCGGGCCCCGGCCACGGCGTCGGACTCCGGCATGACCAGCGGCTCGCCCGCCAGGTCCGCCAGCGACAGAGCCTCGTACGAGGCCAGGGGGTGCTCGCGGTGGAGCAGCGCGCGCACTGGGAACCGGTGGACCAGCATGCGGGCCACGCCCCTGGGCAGCGAGCCCGGCGCGTAGCCGAGCCCGGCCTGCAGGGTGCCGTCCGCGATGGAGACGATCTGCTCGGCCGTCCCCATGGGGGCCACGCGCAGGTTGGAGGTCTGGAGCTGGGAGAGCAGCCGGGCGACCACGTCCGCCAGCCCGTCGGCCACGCCCAGGCGCGCGGTCTCGGCCGAGCTCCTGGCGGCGGCCACGGCGCGGTCGAAGGCGTCGACCGCCACGGTGGCCTGGGCCAGGAAGGCCTCACCCGCCTCGGTCAGCTGTACGCCGCTGGACGACCGGCTGAACAACTCGACGCCGATCTCCTTCTCCAGCGCTCTGAGCTGCTCCGACAGCGTCGGCTGTGCGATGTGCAGCGCGGTGGCGGCGCGGCGGAGACTGCCTGCGCGTGCGATCGCCATCGCGTACCGGACGTAGCGTAGATCCATCCCCCACCTCAGCGTGATGATGGACTTATCGGTTGATCACTCCTCCGTATTACAAGAGGACCTGCCTCCCGTGAAGATATTCAGTTATCTACTGGCGGCGACATTTCCGGATTGATTACGCTTGCCGAGCAAGCGCTTGTCTGGAACGCGGGAGGCGGAGGATGCAGCCGTTCGCGGGGCGGGCAGCCGTGGCCGGGGTCGGGATGACCGCCCTGACCAGGGAGTCCGGGCGGAGCGAGCTGGAGCTGGCGGTCGAGGCGTGCCGGGCGGCGTGCGCGGACGCGGGGGTCGGGCCGCGGGAGGTGGACGCGGTGCTCAGCTATCACCTGAACGACTCCGCGCCCGTCGTCCAGGTGGCGCGGGCGCTGGGGATCGAGCGGCTCGGGTGGCACAACGACATCGCCGGGGGAGGCACGCAGGCGGCGTCGATCCTGGGCGACGCGGCGATGCTCATACACGCCGGTTTAGCGCGAAATATCGTGGTGTATCGGGCGCTCAACGGCCGTTCCGGCAAGCGCATGAACGCCGTCTCCACCGGCCCACAGGAGCGGTTCACGTACGGACTGGCGGGCCCGATCCCGCTGTTCGCCCTGGCCGCGACCCGCTACCTGCACGACACGGGCCTCACGGAGGAGCACCTGCACGCGGTCGTCGCCCAGTCCAGGGAGAACGCCAAGACCAACCCCCGGGCGCTGCGCCGCGAGCCCCTGGAGCTCGCCGACTACCTCGCCAGGCCGTACGTGAGCACCCCGCTCCGCACGGTCGACTGCTGCCAGGAGACCGACGGGGCCTGCGCCCTCGTGGTCAGCGGCGTGCTCGACGGGCCGCGCGTGCGAGCGGTCGTACGCGGGGGAGGCCCGGGCTGCTCGTCGATGGACCGGGCCCCGGACGTCACCGCGATCTTCTCGGCGTACGTGGCGCCCATGCTCTGGGAGGCGTCCGGGATGCGGCCGTCGGACGTGGACGTGGCGCTGCCGTACGACGCGTACTCGTGGCTGGTGCCCCGGCAACTGGAGGACTTCGGGCTGGTCCCGCGCGGGGACCTGGGGGCGTACCTGCTGGAGCGCCGCCACGCCTGGGTGAACCCGCACGGCGGGCTGCTCTCGGAGGGCTACGTGCACGGCCTGAACAACGTGGCCCAGGCCGTGCGTGAGCTGCGGGACGGGCGCGAGGTGGCGCTGGTGACGGGGTTCGGGGGCAGCTACGGGAGCGCCGCCCTGCTCGTACGGTGAAAATCCGTGGGGTGAGAATCCGTGAACGCCGCGTGGAGCTCCCGCGCGCCGGCCTCGGGGAGCAACTCGCGGGCCGCCGGGGCATGAACAGGCGATTCGCCGTCAGTCGGACCGGTGTGTACCTGGTTCAGACCGGTTGTTTCTGCTGCTCGATGTACTGGCGCAGGACAGTGAGGGGCGCGCCGCCCACCGACCCGGCGAAATATGAGCCGGACCAGAAGTGCCCACCCCATAGATACTGGCGGACATGAGGGGCGTACTCCTTACGAAGTAGGCGTGCCGAGACGCCCTTGAGGCTGTTGACGAGTCTGGACAGAGTGACATTGGGTGGGTAATGGACGAGTAGGTGCACGTGGTCGTGCTCGCCGTTGAACTCGCGGAGTTCGACTTTGAAGTCGGCGCAGACCTCGCGCATGATCTCCTCGCATCGGGTGAGCATCTCGTCCGTGAAGACTCCGCGCCGGTACTTCGTGACGAACACCAAATGGGCATGGAGGTTGTAGACGACATGTCGTCCAGTGCGTACATCGGGATTCGGTTCCCATCGCGGTGACATAAACCAAACGATACGATCGCGTTGTGGAGAAGGGGAACCGGGCTAGGGCGCACGTGGCGCGACTTGACCTCAGTGTGGCGCAGGTTGCCGTGCTGGACGGCCAAGCCCATACCGCCCGCGCGTTGTGGAACCTGCTGCACGAGTACTTCACCTTCCGCCAGGGCCGCTTTGCCGCCGTGAATAAGTGTGACGAGGCGATCCGAGCGGCGCGCAAAGAGATCGACTGGATGGGACAGTTGCCCGCCCAGGCAGCCCAGGCGGTGTTGAAGACCTACCGGCAAGCCTGGGCCAACTACTTCAATCCCGATCACCCGGCGCAACGCCCGGCGTTCAAGAACCGCCGCTGCCGGATGGCGGTGGACGTGCCCCAAGCTCGCGATTTGCAGATCAAACGGTTGAATCGGCGGTGGGGTGCGATCAACCTGCCGAAAGTCGGCCGGGTCCGCTTCCGCTGGACCAAAGACTTGCCCGGCGTCACCAAGGGCGGAGTGAGTGGGCGGGTGACTGGGGCCAGGTTGGTTAAGGACGCCTTCGGCTGGCGGATCATCTTCCGGACCGAAACCCGGCATGCGATCCCCGCCTCACATCGGGGTGAGCGGGTCGGCATCGACAGGGGTGTCACGGTCGCGCTTGCGCTGTCGGACGCCACAACCCGCGAGCATGGTCCGTGGCTAACCGGCGGGCAGCGGGAACGCCTGCGCCGGTTGGAGAAGAAAGCTGCCCGCCAGAGGGCATCCCACCGCGCAGGAACACCCCGCTCCAAGCGGATCATCCGCACCTACGGCCAGATCGCCAGGCTTCGCGCGACAGCCAAGCGCAGGGCTATCGACTGGCAGCACCAAACCACCACCGAACTCGCCGGCACCTTCAGCGTGATCAAGGTGGAGGACCTGCGGATCACCAACATGGTTCGCTCCGCGAAAGGCACCGCCCAGGCACCCGGCCACAACGTTGCCCAAAAGGCCGGGCTGAACCGGGCCATCAGCGAACAGGCGTGGGGCCGCACAGTGATCCTGCTCGCATACAAGGCCGCCGATCGCGGCGGCCAAATGGTGAAGGTCCCCGCCGCCGGGACGTCGCAGACCTGCCACCGGTGTGGGCACCGTGACCCCTCTGCCCGTGTCAGCCAGGCGGTGTTCTCCTGCACCAACCCGGCCTGCGGTTGGATCGGCAACGCCGACCACAACGCTGCGATCAATATCGAAAACGCCGCAGGGACTGCGGTGTCAGGACGTGGAGACCTCGGGGTTACCCGGTCGATGAAGCGTCAACCCCCGCACGCCGCTTAACCACGACGCGACGGGAGAACCTCCAGCCTTCAGCTTCAGGCCGGGGAGGAGTTCAATGGATGTTCCTGACCGCACCGGCGCTGCTGGTGCCGGTGTTCATCATCGCCCGGGACACCGAGCTGCTGGACTCGCTGGCGATGCTGACCGGCGTCTACTTCATGATCACGTTGCCGTTCACGATCGTGACGCTGCGCGGGTTCCTGGCCGCGATCCCGCCGGAGCTGGAGGAGGCGGCGCTGGTGGACGGGTGCGGCCGGTCGGCCGCCTTCCGGCGGGTGGTGTTCCCGCTGCTGGCGCCCGGGCTGATGGCGACGTCGCTGTTCGGGTTCATCACGGCGTGGAACGAGTTCGCGTTCGTGAACGTGCTGATCATCAAGGATCAGGACAAGCGCACGCTGCCGGTGTGGCTGTCGTCGTTCCGCGACGTCTTCGGCACGGACTGGGGCGCCACGATGGCCGCCGCCAGCCTGTTCGCGCTGCCCGCGCTGCTGCTCTTCCTGTTCCTGCAGCGCCGGGTGGGCACCGGGATGACGGCGGGAGCCGTCAAGGGCTGACAGCGGTGAACGCGGCGTGCAGGGCCTTCGCGTCCGCCTCCGGGAGCAGGTCGCGGGCCGCCAGCCAGGCCGCCGCGCCCGCCGCGTCACCCGCCGTCATGACGTTCTCGTCCGGCAGCAGCGTCACCACCGCCTGGCGTACCGGACCCTCGCTGGTCAGCACGCTCCCGGCGAGCACCACCGGGCCGGACACGTGCACCCGCCCGAGCGTGGCGACCAGGTGCTCGGCCGCCTCCCACGTGACATTGAGCGCAGCCCCGTCGCCCGCTTCGGCGGCCTGGCTGACCAGCGAGGACAGCGCGGCCAGCCGCATGTGGTCGGCCTGCGCCAGCCGTACGATGCGGTCGGCGACGGCACGCGGCCCGGCGGGCCGCTCGTCGCCGAGGAAGTGCTCCACCACGAGCTCGGCCAGCGCGCCGGTGGGCGGCGCGCCGCGGTCGAGGGCGTCGACCACCCTCTTGACGGCCTGGCGGCCGATCCAGAAGCCCGATCCCTTGTCGCCCAGCAGCCAGCCCAGCCCGTCGGCGATGGCGTCGAGCCGGAAGTCCACGATCCTGGCCGCCACCGCGCCCGTTCCCGACAGCAGCAGCGAGCCGTCGGGCTCCGGCGAGCCCGCGGCGTAGGCGATGGCCGTGTCGCCCATGTAGCGAGGCTCCTCCGCGATGCCGTGCCCGGCCCAGACCTTCGCCAGCTCCGGCACCATCTCCGCGACGTGCCCCGCCACCCCCGTCAGCGAGGCCACGACCCGCCGGCCGTCGTGCGTCCCGAGCGCCTCACCGAGCGCGGCGGCCACGTTGGCCACGGCCTTGGCGAGCCCGTGAGCAGTGGGATTGCCGGCGCCGGCCCGCGCGTAGCCGACCCTGGTGCCGTCGAGCGCGTGGACGGCGACCCGCGTGGACGTGGCCCCGGCGTCGACACCGACCACTAGCGATTCAGTCACGGTCCGAGTCTGGGGGTTGACGCGGACCGGAAGCAAGAATAATTTTCGCCAGAAGACCGGGTATTCGGAAGGAATATTCGTGACTTCAGGAGCGCTCGGGCGCGTCGAAACAGAACTACCCGGTTTGCCGGAGGCTTTGCGCAGGGTCGGCGAGGTGATTCTCGGCGATCCGGCCGAGGCCGCGCGCTCGACCATCATCGCGCTCGCCGAGCGGGCCGGCAGCTCACCCGCGACCGTGACCAGGTTCTGCCGGGCGTTCGGCTTCTCGGGGTACGCCGAGCTGCGCGTCGCGCTGGCCACCGAGACCGGCCGGGCCGCGCAGGCGGGCTGGGGGGCGGGCGTCGGCCACGAGATCGGGCCCGACGACCCGCTCGACTCGGCCATCGAGGTGATGGCCGCAGCCGACGCCAGGCTCATCCAGGACACCGCCGCGCAGCTCGACCTCGACATCGTGGCGAAGGTGGCCGACGCGATCGTGGCCGCGCCGCGCGTGCTCCTGGTCGGCGTCTCCACCAGCGGCAACGTGGCCACCATGTTCGAGGGCCGGCTGCGCCGCATCGGCGTCCCCGGTTGGAGCGCCGGCGACGCGCACGTGGCGCTGTCGGAGGCGGCCCTGCTCAAGGACGGCGACGTGGCCATCGGCATCAGCCATCGGGGCCGCACCAGGGAGGTCATGGAGGCGCTGGCCGAGGCCGGCAGCCACGGTGCGCTGACGGTCGCGGTCACCTCCTTCGCCCGCTCCCCGCTGGCCGAGCTGGCCGATCTGGTGCTGACCACCGCCAGCAGGGAGACCACGTTCCGGCTCGGCGGGCTGGCCGCCGTCCATTCGCAGCTGTTCGTCCTGGACGCCGTGTACGTGGCAGTGGCCCAACGCACCTACGAACGCACCAACGAGGCGTTCGAACGCACGATCAGCGCCGTGGAGAGCCATCGGGTGGAGAGAGGCTGAATGACGTACGCAACCCAGGTCCTCGATCTGGCACGCCAGGTCGCCGAGAGCCAGGCCGAGCCGGTGAAGCGGGCGGCCGCGCTGATCGTGGCCTCGATCCGGGCGGACGGCGTGGTCAACGCGTTCGGCTCGGGACATTCCGAGGCCATCGCCATGGAGATCGCCGGCCGGGCCGGCGGCCTCGTCCCCAGCAACCGCCTCTCGCCCAGGGACCTCGTCCTGTACGGGGGCCACCCGGCAAGCGTGCTGACCTCCGAGCTGGAGCGCGACCCGGCCATCGCGCACGAGATCTACGACCTGGCGCCGGTGGCGCCGCAGGACGTGTTCGTGCTGATCTCCAGCTCCGGCGTGAACGGCACGGTCGTCGAGCTGGCCACGCTCGTCAAGGAGCGCGGCCACCCGCTGATCGCGCTGACCTCGGTCAGGCACAGCACCCAGATGACCTCGCGCCACCCGTCGGGCCGCAAGCTGCTCGACCTGGCCGACGTCGTGCTAGACAACGGCTCGCCGTACGGCGACGCCATCCTCGAACTGCCCGGCGGCGGCACGTACGGCGCCGTGTCCACGGTCACCTCGGCGCTGCTCGCGCAGATGGTGGTCACCGAGGCGGTGGACGAGCTCGTGGCCATGGGCGAGACGCCCCCCGTCTACAAGTCGGTCAACGTGACCGGCGGCGATGAGCACAACAAGGCGCTGGAGAGCCGTTACGCAGGCCGTATCCGACGCGGATCATAGACAAGTCTGGAGCAGTCATATGCCTAACACCCCCCATCTCAGCAGGCGCGAGCTCCTTCGCGGCGCGGCGCTCGTACCCGTGGCGGGTGCGCTGGCCGCCTGCGCCACGCCCGCCGCCAAACCCGCCGCGTCGTCCTCGGCGGCGCCGGTCGCGACCAGCGCGGCCAACCCGTTCGGCATGGCGGACAACAAGCCGCTGGAGGTGTGGATCTTCGACGGCGGCTTCGGCCAGGACTACGCCAAGACCATCCACCAGCCGCTGTTCAAGACCAAGCACCCGAACATCGAGATCAAGCACAACGCGACCAAGGAGATCACGAAGGTCCTCCAGCCGCGCTTCGCCGGGGGCAACCCGCCGGACGTGATCGACAACTCCGGCGCCAACGCCATGGACTTCGGCGCGCTGGCCCAGGACAGTCAGCTCCAGGACCTGACCCCGCTGCTCGACGCGCCCAGCTGGGACGACCCGAACACCAAGGTCCGCGACACCATCGACCAGGCCGTCATCGACCTCGGCACGTACGACGGCACCTTCAGCGTGCTCGGCTACGTGAACTACATCTTCGGCATCTGGTATTCGCAGAAGGCCTTCCGCGACAACGGCTGGGAAGCCCCGAAGACCTGGGACGAGTTCCTCAAGCTCTGCGAGACGATCAAGAAGTCCGGCAGGATGGCGCCGTTCACCTACGCCGGGAAGTTCCCTCAATACCTGTACGAGCCGCTGCTCACCATGGCCGCCAAGATCGGCGGCCCCGAGGTGCTCGTCAACATCGACAACCTCGAGGACGGCGCCTGGAAGACCGACGCCATGAAGACCTCGGCCACCGCCTGGGCCGAGATCGGCGCCAAGTACCTCATGGAGGGCACCGCGGGCCTCGACCACGTGCAGACCCAGACGGCCCAGAACAAGTACAAGGTCGCCATGCTGCCCTCCGGCTCCTGGCTGGAGAACGAGCAGAAGACGACCACCCCGGCCGACTTCGAGTACGGCATGTTCCCGATCCCCGACTTCGGCGGCTCGGACAAGCTGCCGTACGGCACGCTGCACAGCCAGCCGAGCGAGAACTTCATCGTCCCCTCCAAGTCCGCCAACCCGCAGGCCGGCATGGAGTACCTGCGCGCCATGCTGTCGAAGAAGGCGGCGGGCGACTTCAGCGAGATGGTCAAGACGGTCTCCGTGGTCAAGGGCGCGGGCGAGGGGCGGAAGCTGTCGCCGGGCGCCGAGAGCGCGACCAAGGCGTTCGCCGCGGCGGGCACGAACGTCGTCTACTACCGCTGGCAGACCTGGTACGCCCAGCTCAAGGACGAGGCCATCGCCGCCACCGGTGAGCTGATGACCGGCGGGCTCAAGCCGGACGCCTACCTGGAGCGCCTGCAGAAGAAGGCCGACGAGCTCAAGAACGACTCCTCGATCAAGAAGTACAAGCGCTGATGATCTTCAACAGGTATCGCCGCGGGCTGTTCATCACCTCGTTCCTGGCAGCCCCGGTGATCCTCTACCTGGTCTACGTGATCTCGCCGTACCTTCAGGCGTTCTACATCGCGATGACCGACTGGCGCGGCGTGACGGCCACGCCCACGTTCATCGGCCTGGACAACTTCAAGCGGCTCTTCAGTGACGGTACGTTCTGGAAGGCCGTCACGCACAACGGCGCGCTGCTCGTGCTGCTGCCGCTGATCACGATCGTCATCGCCCTGTTCTTCGCCTTCCTCCTCAACGTGGGCGGGGCGCAGGGCACGTCGGGGATCCGCGGGTCGAAGTTCTACCGCGTGGTGTTCTTCTTCCCGCAGGTCCTGGCCGTCGCGGTGGTGGCGGTGCTGTTCCAGCAGGTGTTCCGGCCGGACGGCAGCGGCATGCTGAACGGCCCGCTGATGGCGCTCGGGGTGAAGCCGATCGGCTTCCTGTCCGATCCCGACGTGGCGTTCTGGTCGGTGCTGGGCGTCATGGTGTGGCAGGCGGTCGGCTTCTACGTGGTGCTCTTCTCCGCCGGTCTGGCCTCCATCCCCAGGGACATGTTCGAGGCCGCGCAGATCGACGGGGCCGGCCGGGTGAGCCTGTTCTTCCGCATCACGCTGCCGCTGCTCTGGGACACCGTACAGGTGGCCTGGGTCTATCTGGGGATCCTGGCGCTGGACGTGTTCGCGATCGTCTGGGTGATGACCGACCAGCACGGCGGCCCCGACTGGTCGACCACGGTCATGGCGGCCGAGATCTACCGCAACGCGTTCCAGTACTTCCGCTTCGGCTACGCCTCCGCCCTGGGCGTGATCATGTTCTTCTTCACCGTCGGCTTCGCGATCCTCTCGCTGCGCCTCTCGCGGCGCGAACGAATCGAGTACTGATGACAACGATGATCTCGTGGACGGCGGCGACCTCGCGGAAGCTCGCCCGCCAGGAGCGGAGACGGCGGCTCGGCCCGCTCGGGGTGCTGACGCACCTCGCGCTGGTGATCTGGACGCTGCTGGTGATGGTGCCGATCCTGTGGACGTTCCTGGCCTCGGTCAAGAGCGAGGACGAGATCTTCGGCGACGCCTGGTCGCTGCCCTCCACGTTGCACTGGGACAACTTCGCCAGGGCCTGGGAGCAGGCGCACATCGGGCAGTACATGCTCAACAGCGTCATCGTGGTGTCGTTCAGCACGTTCGGGACGATGCTCATCGGGTCGATGGCGGCGTACGTGCTGGCGCGTTATCCCTTTCGCGGCAACCGGGCGATCTACCTGCTCTTCGTCTCGGGCCTGGCCTTTCCCGTCTACCTGGCGCTGACCCCGCTCTTCTTCGTCGTCCAGAACATGGGCAACGTGCCGCTGGTCGGCCCCTTCATCGGCCTGAACACGCACGCGGGCCTGGTCCTGGTCTACATCGCGTACTCGATGCCGTTCACCGTCTTCTTCCTGTCGGCGTTCTTCCGCACGCTGCCCACGGCGGTGGGGGAGGCGGCGATGGTGGACGGCGCGTCGCACACCCGGGTCTTCTTCCAGATCATGCTGCCGATGGCCCGGCCGGGCATCATCAGCATCACGATCTTCAACATCCTGGGCCAGTGGAACCAGTACCAGCTGCCTCTGGTGCTGCTGCAGGAGCGCGACAAGTGGGTCCTCACCCAGGGCATCGCCGACATCTCCACCGCCGCCGGATACGACCAGGACTGGTCCGCCCTCTTCGCCGCCCTGACCCTGGCCATCCTGCCGATGCTGGTGGTCTACACGGTCTTCCAGCGGCAGATCCAGAGCGGCCTTACCTCTGGAGCCCTGAAGTAGCGGGGGCTTAGGCTGCGGGTGTGACTGGCGAAATCCGCGCGCTGCTGGCCCGCCATCTCCCCGACTACCGGGTGCGTTCCATCGATCGGCTGGGCCAGGGCCTCGACAACACGGTGTACGAGGTCAACAACGAATTACTGGTACGGCGTAACAAGGCGACGACCCCCGAGGAGAACCGCCAGGAGGTCGCCCGCCTGGCGGCCCTCAGGGAGTTGTCCCCGCTGCCGGTCCCCGAGGTGGTCTTCGCCGACGACGAGTCGGGGGTGATCGCGTACAGCAAGCTGCCCGGCGAGCCCCTCAACCGGCACCCGGTGGACGACCCCAGGCTCCTGGCCGAGCCCCTGGGCGAGTTCCTCAGCGCCCTGCACGGCGCCTCGCCCGACCGGATGCGCGACCTCGCGCCGCTGGACGACTACCCGGCGCCGACCCTCCTGCAGGAGGCCGAGCTCGACTACCGCGACGTCGAGGAGCACGTCCCGGAGGGACAGCGCCACCTGGTGGAGCGCTTCCTCCGGGAGCCGCCGCCGGGCGAGCCCGGCTCGCCGCGCTTCTGCCACAACGACCTGGGCGCCGAGCACCTGCTGGTCGACCCGGCCACCAGTACGATCACCGGCGTCATCGACTGGACCGACGCCGCCATCACCGACCCGGCCCACGACTTCGCCCTGATCCACCGCGACCTGGGGCCGGAGATCTTCGAGCTGACGGTGTCGCACTACGCCTTCGACCTGGACGAGGCCGCCCGCGCCCGGGTGCTCTTCTACGCGAGGTGCGCGCTCATCGAGGACCTGGCCTACGGCCTGAGCACCGGCCCCCGGCAGTACGCCGAGGCCGCCCTGGCCCACCTGGCCTGGACGTTCTCGTAGGTCGCGCAGGAGCCACCCGCCCGCGCCGGAAAACCGTTCGCGGTGAGGTGCGGGGGCGTGGTTTGCTGCCGGGCATGACGTCCGTGTGGGTGGGGCAGCGGGTACGGTTGCGGGCCATCGAGCCGGAGGACTGGGAGGCGTTCCGCTCCTTCGACGAATACTCCGACGCGGTCAGGAACGGCCACCGGCTTCACCCGCCGCGGTCGGCGGCGCGGGCCAGGAAGTGGGCCGCCGAGCTGGCCGAGGAGGAGCAGGACCTGGACGCCGTGCGCCTGGTCATCGCCACCCGGGACGGAGACCTCCCGGTCGGCATGATGAACACGCACGACGTCGACCGGGTGCACGGCACCTTCGCGTACGGGATCGGCATCGGGACGCCCCACCACCGCAAGGGTTACGCCGGCGACGCCGTCGTCCTGCTCCTGAGATACATGTTCTTCGAGCGCCGTTTCCAGAAGGCCGAGGCATGGGTCTACAGCTCCAACGAGCCGTCGCTGGCGCTGCACCGGCGGCTGGGGTTCGTGGAGGAGGGCCGCCGGCGCAGGAGCCGCTACGCCAACGGCCGTTACGACGACGAGTTCCTGTTCGGCATGACGATCGAGGAGTTCACCGAACGCCACGCCTAGGCGCCCGCCTCACAGGTGGGCCAGCAGCCTGTCCAGCGGCCGCGGCACGCGATCGAGATCGAGTGCCGCGACCATCAGGCCGGCGTAGCGGATCTTGCGGCCGCTGCCCGCTCCCATGAACCGGCGCAGCTGGTCATGAGTGGTGCCGCCGCGCCACGCGGGTTGCCTCTGGAGCGTGCGGAACGACCGGAGCTCGCCCTCGGCGTCGACGACGCGCTCGACGGTGTCGGTGCCGAGGGTGCGGATCAGCTCGTCCTCCAGGTCGGCGACGCACACGAAGAACCCGAGCGCCTCCAGATCGGATCCGAGGCCGGCGCGCTCCAGGCCCCTGCGGAAGTCGGCTTCCTCCCCGACGTCGTACAGACCGGCCAGCCGGAGGTTGCGGCCTGGAGGGCCGAACCTGCCGGCGTACGTTCCGATGTTCGTGGCGCCGCCCATCGCCACGAGGGAGACGCCTTCGGCCGCCAGGTTCCGGCCATGGCGCTCGGCCAGCGTTTCGACGGCCGACTTGTCGCTGACTCCCTCGACCAGGACCACGGTATGCGTGTCGCTCACGGGCCCAGCCTCGCACCGAACCCTGGAGAGCTTCATCCGGTTTTATGGCTGTAGGTCCGCGCGCACCCGCCGCGTGGCCGTGACGACGTTCGCCAGCGACGCCTCTACCTCCTCGTACGTACGGGTCTTCAGCCCGCAGTCCGGGTTGACCCAGACCCGCTCCGCCGGCAGCACCGCCAGCGTCCGGCGCAGCAGGTCCTCGACCTCCGAGGCCGCGGGCACCCGCGGCGAGTGGATGTCGTAGACGCCGGGCCCGAGCCCCCGCCCGAAGGCCCCGACCGTGCCGAGGATGCGCGCGCCCGAGCGGGCCGACTCGATGGTGGTCACGTCGGCGTCCAGGCCGTCGATGGCGGCCAGGATCTGGTCGGCGTCCGAATAGCACAGGTGCGTGTGGATCTGGGTGCGGTCGCCGGCCCCCGACGTGGCCCGGCGGTAGGCGGCCACCGCCCACTCCAGGTAGTCGGCCTGCGCGGCCCGCCGGAGCGGCAGCAGCTCGCGCAGGGCGGGTTCGTCCACCTGGATGACCGACACCCCGGCGGCCTCCAGGTCGCGGACCTCCTCCCGTACGGCGTCCGCCACCTGGAACACGACGTCGCGCAGCGGCAGGTCGTCGCGGACGAAGGACCAGGCCACGATGGTGACGGGGCCGGTGAGCATGCCCTTGACGGGCTTGTCCGTGAGCGACTGCGCGTACGTGGCCCACCGCACCGTGATCGGCGACGGGCGGCCGACGTCCCCGTGCAGGATCGGCGGGCGGGTGCAGCGGGAGCCGTACGACTGGACCCAGCCGTTCCTGGTGACGGCGAACCCGTCGAGGTGCTCGGCGAAGTACTGCACCATGTCGTTGCGCTCGGGCTCCCCGTGCACCAGGACGTCGAGCCCGAGACGCTCCTGCACCCGGATGACGCGCTCGATCTCGGCCTCGACCTGCCGCTCGTAGTCGGCCTGCGAGAGCGTGCCCGAAGCCGTCGCGGCCCGTGCGGCGCGCAGCGTGCCGGTCTGCGGGAACGAGCCGATCGTGGTGATCGGCAGCGCGGGCAGCCGCAGGTGCTCGGCCTGCGCCGCCGCCCGCACCGCGTACGGGCTGCGCTCCTCCGGCACCACGGGCGCGGGCAGCGCCACGGAGGGCGCGGTGTGGGGGGCGTCCCGCAGCGGGGAGCGCGCGAGCGCCACCACCTCCGCCACCTTCTGCTCCGCGAACGCCAGCCGCCCCTTCAGCGCGGGGTCCAGGTCCGGCTCGGCCTCCACGTCGTAGGGCACGTGCAGCAGCGAGCACGACGTGCTGACCGCCACCTCCGAGGCGCGCACGGCGCCCAGGGCGGCCAGGGCGCGGCCGGGCGGGGTGCGCCACACGTCGCGCCCGGACACCACGCCCGCCACCACGGTCTTGCCGGTCAGGTCGAGCGCGGGCACGGCGCCCCGTACGAGGTCGATCCCGATGGCCTCCACCGGGGTCTCGGCCAGAACCGGAAGGGCCTCCCCGAGGTCGCCGAAGTAGGAGGCCACGAAGAGCCCGGGCCGGGCGGCGAGGGAGCCGAGCCGGGAGTAGGCGGTGCGCACGGCGGCCAGCTCTTCCGCGCTCCGGTCGCCCACCAGCGCGGGCTCGTCGAGCTGCACCCACGCCACCCCCTCGGCGGCCAGCGCGGACAGCAGCTCCTCGTAGCAGGCCAGCACGTCGTCCAGCCGCTCCAGCGCCGACCCCAGCAGCAGGAACGTCACCGGCCCCACCACCACGGGCCGCGTCTCGTGGCCCAGCGCCCGCGCCTCGCGCACCTCGGAGAGGGGCTTGGCCGCGTCCAGCTTGAACACGGTGTCGGGGCCGATCTCCGGCACGATGTAGTGGTAGTTCGTGTCGAACCACTTCGTCATCCGCAGCGGCGCCAGCCCTTCGGTGCCCCTGGCCATCGCGAAGTAGGGGTCGCCGGCCTCGCGGTAGCGCGCCGGCACCGCGCCCAGGAGCACCGCGGTGTCCAGCACCTGGTCATACAGGGAGAACGTGTTGGACGGCAGCCCTTCCAGCCCCAGCTCGGCCAGCCTGCGCCAGGTCCGCTCCCTGATGCCGGCACCGACCTGTTCGAGCTCCGCCCGGCTCGACCGCCCGTCCCAGTACGACTCCAGCGCCCGCTTCAGCTCCCGGCGCGGCCCGATCCTCGGGTATCCGAGGATCGTGGACTTGGGGAATGGCGACATGTCTCTGGCTCCCTTGATCTCGTTCGGCTGATCGCAGGCATCCTGCCGAGCACTCGGGAGCTCGTGCATCATGGATTGGTGCTGCTTATGCTCAAGGAGATGCACTGCTTCGTCAGAGTCGCGGACCGGCTCAGCTTCTCCAGAGCCGCCGCCGACCTGGGGATGTCCCAGCCCGCCATGAGCCAGGCCATCACCCGGCTCGAACGCGCGGCCGGGGTCAGGCTCTTCGAGCGGACCGCCCGTGACGTGCGGCTGACGGCGGAGGGCAAGGCGCTGCTGCCGTACGCGGAGCAGGTGATCGAGTCGGCCAGGGCCTTCGAGGCCGAGTCGGCGCGGCTGGCCAGGCCGACCATTCACCTGGCTTATCCACCGCTCGTCGGGACGCTGGCGGCGCGGATCGTCAGGCGGCTGGCGGGCCGCACTCCGGCGATCGGCGTGGAGCTGCGGGCGGCGGGCCGGGGCGCGGCGGTGCAGGCGCTGGCGGGCGGCGAGGTCTCGGCCGCGATCCTGGCGACTCCGGCGCCGGCGCAGTTCGTGACGGCGGCCAGGTTTCACGTCACGGTCGACCATCTGGCCGTCCCCGCGGGTCACCGGCTGGCCGCCCGGCCCAAGGTCGCCCCGGCCGAGCTGGGCGGGCAGGTGCTGCTCACGCCGGGCAGCCGCCCGTGGCCGGGGCTGCCGGGGCGCTCGCGCATGGCGGCCGACGACGACTTCGCCGCCGCGCTCGACCTGGTGGCCGCGGGCGCCGGGCTGCTGCCGATCCCGCAGCTGCTGGCCAGGACCATCCGTCGCGACGACGTGCGCTTCGTGCCGCTGGACGCCGGCGACCTGCGCATCACGTACGCGCTGGCCTGGTCGAAGGAGCGGGTCACGCCCGAGCTGATGGCCCTGGTGCAGGCCGTTCAGGACGCCCTATGGACTAGGTGACAGGGTGGACTAGGTGACGGAGAGGTTCTTCAGTGCCTCGCGGCGGCTGAGGCCCGTGATGCCCTTGGCGTTCACGTAGCGGAGCACTTCGCTGGGGTTGGACTTGGCGAATTCGCGTAACGCCCAGCCGATCGCCTTGCGCGCGAAGAAGTCGTTGTCCGACAGGCTCGGCTCGATGCACGCGAAGAGCAGGGCCGTGTCGGTGCGCTCCTTGAACCGGTTCTGGCTGAGGATGGCGGTGCGCCGCTTCCACAGGTCGCCGTCGTGCGCCCACTCCAGCATGAGCGGCCGCATCGAGTCGGGGTAGGTGGCCAGCAGCCCGCCGACGCGGTGGGTGGCCAGTTCGTCGACGAGGTCCCACCAGGCCCCGGTGACGATCATCTCCTCGTACATCGGCACCGTGTAGAGGGTCTGGTAGTCGCGGTAGAGGTGGTAGCCGGACAGCTCGACGGCGGCGTAGCGCTCCTCGCGGTATTCGGCCTCCCGCCACAGCGCCAGCACGGCCTTCCGCCACGCGGGCGCGCTCTCCAGCCGGTGCTCGGCGAACACCCGCCGCAGCGCCGCCCGCCGGCGCACCGCCTGGACGCCCAGGAACGGCATCGCCGACTTCATGTACGCGCGCATCGCCTCGGCCTTGCCGGGCTCCGCGACCTCCTGCAGTGCCATCCGCACCGCCTTGTCGATGCTCATCCCTTTTGCGTGGTGCGCTCGCCCGTGGCGAGGCCGTCGAACAGCACGGTGATGTAGTGCTCGGCCAGCCCGGTCGTGTTGAGCCTGCCGCCGGGGCGGAACCAGCGCACCGCGACCCAGATCGTGTCGCGGATCATCCGGTAGGTCAGCTTCGGATCGACGTCGGACCTGAACAGCCCGGCCGCCTGGCCCGCCTTGATCTGCGTCACCCAGATCTGCTCGACCTCGTCCTCGGCCTTGACCAGGTAGTTGAACCGCTCGAACTGCCGCAGGTAGTTCCAGTCGTTCTGCATGACGGTGATGGCGGCGCGGTGCGGCTCCAGCGTGCCGAAGCCGATGCGGACCATCTCCGACAGCACCGTGCGGGCGTCGGCGCTGGTGTCGACCGCCGCGCGGTAGCGGGCGATGAGGTCGTCGAGGAAGGTGGACAGCACCTCGTCGACGATCGTCTCCTTGGAGTCGAAGTGGTGGTAGAGACTTCCGGAGAGGATGCCTGCCTCGTCGGCGATCTCACGTACTGTCGTGGCCTGGAAGCCCTTGCGTGCGAAGAGCTCCGCGGCGAGCTTGACGAGGTGGTCGCGGCGCTCGGAGGCGGACCCCGATGAGCTCGCTCGCTGGCGTTTGGCCGGGGTGGTCGTGGAGCCGGAGTTCTTACGCGTGGTCACGACACCATTATGAGCCCTCGCACAATCGCTTGTTCACCTAACTGACGCAGCTCATGCGGCATTTCGTGGCGTACCAAGCGCTTGCTACGATGCGGAGATGGCAAACGAGGCGTACATCGTCGGAGCCGTCCGCACCCCCGTCACGCGCAGGAACGGCGGCCTGGCCGCGGCCCACCCCGCCGATCTCGGCGCGCACGTGCTCAGGGAGCTGATGCACCGGACGGACGCCGACCCCGCGGCCGTCGACGACGTGATCTTCGGCTGCGTGGACACGATCGGCCCGCAGGCCGGGGACGTCGCCCGCACCTGCTGGCTCGCGGCCGGGCTCCCCGAGGAGGTGCCCGGCGTCACGGTGGACCGCCAGTGCGGCTCGTCCCAGCAGGCGCTGCACTTCGCCGCCCAGGCCGTGCTGTCGGGCACGAGCGACCTCGTGGTGGCGGGCGGCGTGCAGAACATGAGCATGATCCCCATCTCGGCCGCGATGCTCGCGGGCCGCGCGTACGGCCACGAGACGCCGTTCGGGGGGTCCAAGGGCTGGGTCGAGCGGTACGGCACGCAGGAGGTCTCCCAGTTCACCGGCGCCGAGCAGATGGCCGCGACCTGGGACCTCTCGCGCGAGGAGATGGAGCGGTACGCGTACGAGTCGCACCGCCGGGCCCTGCACGCCATCGACGACGGGCACTTCGTGCGCCAGATCGCCCCCTACGAGGGCGTGACCACGGACGAGTGCCCGCGCGGGGACACCACGCTCGAGCGGATGGCCGGGCTCAAGCCCCTGGTCGAGGGCGGCCGGCTCACCGCGGCCCTGGCGTCCCAGATCTCCGACGGCGCGGCGGCCCTGCTCGTCGCCTCGCCCAGGGCCGTACGGGAGCACGGCCTGACCCCGCGCGCCCGCGTGCACCACCTGTCGGCCCGCGGCGGCGACCCGATCGTGATGCTCTCCGCCCCCATCCCGGCCACCGCCCACGCCCTCGGCATGACCGGCCTGGCCATCGACGACTTCGACGCGATCGAGATCAACGAGGCGTTCGCGCCGGTCGTGCTGGCCTGGATCAAGGAGACCGGCGCCGATCCCGCCAAGGTGAACCCGAACGGCGGCGCCATCGCGCTCGGCCACCCGCTCGGCGCGACCGGCGCCGTGCTGACGGTGAAGCTGCTGCACGAGCTGGAGCGCACGGGCGGACGGTACGGCCTGCAGACCATGTGCGAGGGGGGAGGTCAGGCGAACGTCACCGTCATCGAGCGGCTGCCTTCCTGAAAAGAAGGCGCTGACATCAGAAAATGACTCTGGCAAATAGGAAACTTTCCTATTAGATTTCGGGTCATGCCCTTGAGCGGTGACCTGCTTCGCCTTGCCGACGCCGTCCTCCTGCCCGGTTTCGCCGGGCACACGCCTCCCGACTGGCTGCGCCGCAGGCTCGGCGAGGGGCTGGCCGGCGTGGTGCTGTTCTCGCGCAACATCGCCGGCCCGGATCAGCTGGCCCGGCTGACCGCCGCGCTGCGCGCGGAGAACCCCTCGGCGCTCGTCGGCACCGACGAGGAGTCGGGGGAGGTCACGCGGCTGGAGGCGGCCACGGGGAGCAGCCGCCCCGGTGCGTACGCGCTGGGCGTCGTGGACGACGTGGCCCTGACCGAGGCCCTGGCCAGGGACCTCGGGGGCGACCTGGCGGCGGCGGGCATCACGATCGACTTCGCCCCCTCGGCCGACGTGAACTCCAACCCGGACAACCCGGTCATCGGCCTGCGGGCCTTCGGCGCGGACCCGGCCCTGGTGTCCCGGCACACCAGGGCGTTCGTCCGCGGGTTGCAGTCGGCGGGCGTGGCCGCGTGCGCCAAGCACTTCCCCGGGCACGGGGACACCTCGGTCGACTCGCATCACGGCGTGCCCGTGGTGGCCGGGGGCGGGATCGAGGACGCGCTGCTCCCTTTCCGGGAGGCGATCAAGGAGGGCGTCCGGGCCGTCATGACCGGACACCTCCTCGTGCCCTCGTACGACGCCGGGCTGCCCGCCACGCTCAGCCCCAAGGTGCTCACCGGGCTGCTGCGGGAAGAGCTCGGCTTCGAAGGGATGATCGTCACTGACGGCATCGAGATGGCCGCGGTGTCGGGGGCGTACGGGATCGGGGGCGCCTCCGCCCGTGCCATCGCCGCGGGTGCCGACGCGATCTGCGTGGGCGGCGAGCGGGCCGACGAGGGCACCGCCGCCGGCATCCGCGACGCCATCGCCACGGCGGTGACCCAGGGACTGCTGCCCGAGGAGCGGCTGGCCGACGCCGCTCGTAGGGTCCGCGAGCTGGCCTCATGGGCCGTCTCCTCGGGCAGCCAGACGTCCGGCGACGGCGCCGTCGGCCTGACCGCCGCGCGCCGGGCGATCCGGATCACCCGCCGCTCCACCGCCCCCGTGCTGCCGCTGACCTCGGCCGCCTCGGTGGTGGAGCTGGCCCCGGAGATGAACCTGGCCATCGACAAGCACACGCCGTGGGGCGTCGGCGAGCCGCTCACCCGCCTGCTGCCGGGCACGGCGGTGATGCGGCTGACGGTGGGGGACTCGACGGGGTCGGAGCTGGAGCGCCTGCTCGCGGAGGCCGCCGGACGGCCGCTGGTGGTCGTGGTCCGGGACGTGCACCGCCATGCCTGGCAGGAGCAGGCGCTGCGGCACCTGCTCAGCGCCCGGCCCGACACCGTGGTGGTGGAGATGGGGCTGCCCGAGCGGTCCGATCTGGGCGCCGTGCACCTTGCCACGTACGGCTCCGCCCGGGTCTGCGGGCAGGCCGCGGCCGAGGTGCTCACCGGTAGGGCCTGACCGGTCTGGTGCGATCGGTAGGGTGTCATCCCGTGAACTTCGACGGCGAGGATCTTTCACGCAAAGCGCTGGGCGACCGGCTTTCCGCGGACGAGACGCATGTCTTCCGCGAGTGCGACCTGACGGAGGCCGACCTGTGGGGCGCCCCGCTGGCGGGGGCCAGGTTCGAGTCGTGCGTGCTGGACCAGACCGACTTCCGCAAGGCCGACCTCGACGGGGCCTCGTTCACGGGCGGGGGCGGGATGCGGACCCGCTTCAACGACGCCGACCTCATCGACGTGACGTTCACCGACGTGGACCTGTCCTCGGCCCAGTTCGGCGGCGCGCTCCTCACGGACGTCTCCTTCACGGGGTGCCGCATGATCGGCACCGCCCTGACGGCCTCGCGCGGCACTGGCTTCAAGATCGCCCGCTCCAACCTGACCCTGGCCAACCTCGGCGGGTGCTCCCTGCGCGGGGAGGTCATCGAGGGAGTCCGCTTCGACGACGCCGATCTGTCGGGGTGCGACTTCACGGAGGCCACGTTCAGCGACTGCCGGCTGATCGGGACGCGCCTGCTCCAGACCAAGTTCAACAAGGCCGATCTGCGCGGCGCCGACCTGGGCGAGCCGGACGACGCGAAGCTGCGGGCGTTCGCGGGCGCCGTCATCAACCAGGCCCAGGCCAACGCCATCCTGGCGGCCCGCGGCATCACCGTGCTCTGACCCCGGCGCCTCAGCGCTCCTCGCGCAGGCGGGTCAGGGCGGTCTCGGCCTCGGCCACGATGCGCTCGATCAGCTCCCGGCAGGACGGCAGGTCGTCGATCACGCCCACCACCTGGCCGGACGCCATCACCCCGAGGTCCGCCCTGCCCTCCACCATCGCGGCCCGCAGCAGCACCGGCGTGTTGGCCGCCTGCAGGACCTGGGCCCAGGTCAGGTCGCGCGCCTGCCTCATCCGGCGGCCCTCGCGCAGCATCTCGCCCCACGACAGCCCCGACAGCCGCTTGAACCTGGCCCCGTTCAGCACCGCCCTGACCAGGCGCGAGCGCTCCAGCGACGCCACGAACGGAGTCAGCAGGACCCGGTGGGGCACCCCGTCCACCCTGGTCGTGACGACCGTGTCCCCCGTCGCCAGATAGAGCTTCTTCACCTCGTCGGGCACGGGCGAATCGCTCGTCAGCAGGAACCTGGTCCCCATGGCGATCCCGCAGGCCCCGTACGCCAGCGCCGCCACCAGCCCGCGACCGTCGAAGAAGCCCCCGGCCGCGATCACCGGGATGTCCACCGCGTCCACGACCTGGGGCAGCAGCAGGGTCGTGGCGACGGAGCCGGTGTGGCCGCCGCCCTCGCCGCCCTGGACGATCACCGCGTCCACGCCCCAGCCCGCCACCTTCTCCGCGTGCCGGCGCGCCCCGACCGACGGGATCGTGACCACGCCCGCGTCCTTGAGCCGGGCGATCAGGTCCCGCTTGGGCGCCATCGCGAACGACGCCACCCGCACACCCTCCCTGATCAGCACCTCGATCCGCTCGGCGGCGTCGTCGGCGTCGGAACGGAGGTTCACGCCGAACGGCGCGTCCGTGCGCTCCTTCACCCGCCTGATCGCCGCGGTCATCTCGGCCGTCGACATCGTCGCGGCGCCGATCACGCCGAGCCCGCCGGCCTGGGAGGTGGCCGCAGCCAGCCGGGCGCCCGCGACGTACCCCATGCCGGTCTGCACGATCGGGTGGCGGCACCCGACCAGGGACGTCAGCGCGGTCCTCACGCGAGCTCCCGGTCCCGCAGGCGTCCGGGGTCGAGCCGGTCCAGGACCTCCAGCTCCTCGACGGTCGGCCCGCGCGTCTGGGGGACGTGCTCGGGAATGTCGAGCTCGAAGCCGGTTGCCGCCACCACGTCGTCCACCTGGACTCCGGGGTGCGTCGACACCAGGCGCATGGACCCGCCGGGGGTGCGGAAGTCGAGGACGGCCAGGTTCGTGACGACGCGGCGCAGGTCGAAGGCGCCCCTGTCGGTCCCGACCCCGCTGACCAGGTCCACCGCGGGCACGAACACCCGGGGGGAGTGGCGGGGGATCCAGTAGCTGGTCGGGTCGCAGCGGGTGTTCCCCGGGGCGCCCCGCACGCCCAGCAGCTGCGCCTTGGGCCGGGCCCAGTCGCCGATGCAGGAGATGTTCGTGTTGCCGTGCCGGTCGATCTGGCTCGCTCCGAGCATGACGTGGCGGCGCCCGTTCAGCACCAGCCACAGGTGCTCCCGGAACGGCAGCCACCCCTCCACCACCTCGGGCACCTCGCCCAGCGCGGGCACGTCGCCGGTGAGCAGGCAGGTGCCGTCGTGCGTGAGCAGCTCCGGCTCGAACGTCAGCCGCGCCAGCCGCGCCGCCAGCACCGTGACCGGCCCGCCGATGCCCGCCGCCACGATCTCGCCGTCGCCCCGGAACGCCTCCGCGCACGCCACCACGCACACGTCAGCCCTGTCGCTCATCGAACTCCTCCCAGGGCGTCTCCACGTAACGCCGCTGCAGCGCCTCGTCGCGCACGTAGTCGGGCTCGCACGAGGTGAAGCCCGCCCCGCCGGGCGCCTCAACCACCCCCGCCACCATCGACCGGCTGATCAGCAGCGACTGCACGGGTCCTTCCTTCAGCAGGTTCTCCACGACCTGCTCGCACGAGACGTAGCACCGCCGCGCCGCCTTGGCGTAGAGGTCGTCGAAGTACGGGTCGGGCCCCAGGTACTGGGCGTTGCCCCGCGCGTCGGCCCGGTTCAGGTGGACCAGGGCCACGTCCATGGTCAGCGCGGGCACCGCGACCAGCTCCTCCCCGTCCGCGTACGGCGACCGCACCGTCCGCAGCCCGGGGTTGACGCGCAGCACGTCCGACCCCAGCCCCGCCCGCGTAGGCAGGAACGGCAGCCGGTGCGCCCCCGCGAGCAGCCCGAACATGAACATCCCCTCGTCGTACTCCACGAACTCGATCTCCCCGGCCTGCCTGGCCCGCCGGAAATGGGGCTCCAGGGGGATGGAGTCGAGCGTGACGAACGGGGCCACGACCTTGCGCACCTTCTTCGCCGCGCACAGCATGCCCACGTCGGGGCCGCCGTACGAGACGATCGTGAGGTCGGTGGCGGGGGAGCGCAGGAGGGCGCGGACGAGGGCCATCGGCTTGCGCCGCGAGCCCCAGCCGCCGATCCCGATCGTCATCCCGCTCTCGACCGTGCCCGCGACCTCCTCGGCCGACATCAGCTTGGTCACGTGAATCGCTCCCTGTGCCGGTCTCCGGCGCCCATCAGGTTCAGCTCGAAGGTGAAGCCCTGCTCGAAGCGGTAGCTGCGCTTCACGTCCACGGGGTCGATGCCGTTCAGGGACTCCTTGGCGCGGCGGATCACGTACGGGTCCTTCGCGGCGATCTGCCCCGCCACCTCCAGCGCCGTGTCGCGCAGCTTGTCGCGCGGCGCGACCTCCAGCACCGATCCGAACGCGTGCAGCTCGGCGGCCGTCACGTTCCTGCACGTGTAGACCATGGCCCGCATCAGGTGCTGCGGCACCAGCCTGGCCAGGTGCGTGGCCGCGCCCAGCGCGCCCCGGTCCACCTCGGGCAGCCCGAAGTACGCATCCTCGCTGGCCACCACGATGTCGGCGTTCCCCGCCAGGCCGACGCCGCCGCCCAGGCAGTGGCCGTGCACGGCCGCGACCACCGGCACGGCGCACTCGTAGACCGCCGCGAACGCCGCGTAACACGCCCGGTTGACCTCGACCAGCGCCTCGTACCCCTCGGCGTCCCGCAGCTCCTTGATGTCGACCCCGGCGTTGAACCCGCGCCCCTCGGCCCGCAGCACCACCACCCTGGTCTCCGGGTCGTCCCCGGCCCGCCGGACGGTCCAGGCCAGCTCCTCCCAGCCCCGCACGGTCAACGCGTTCACCGGCGGCACGTCCACGACCACCTCGGCGATCGGCCCGGCCCGCAGCGTGATCCCCATAGGACTCCCTGGTTGCACCTAACGCTTGCTTGGTACGGTAGCACCCGTGACCGTGACTTACGACTACGCGGGCAAGGCCGTCCTGGTGACCGGCGGCACCCAGGGCATCGGCGCGGGGATCGCCCGCGCCTTCCGGGAGGCGGGCGCCGACGTGACGGTCTGCGCCCGGCGCGAGCCGGCCGTCCCTGTGCCGGGGGTCCGGTTCGCGCGGGCCGACGTGCGGGCGCCCGAGGACGTCGAGCGGCTGATGGCCGGGTTCGAGCGGCTGGACGTGGTGGTCAACAACGCCGGCGGCTCGCCGCACGCGCCGCTCGACGGCACCTCGCCGCGCCTGCACGCCCGCGTCATCGAGCTCAACCTGACGGCCCCGCTGCTGGTCTCGCAGGCCGCGTACCCGCTGCTCGCCGCCGCCGGCGGGGCGATCGTGATGATCGGCAGCGCCGGTGGCGCCCGCCCCTCGCCCGGCACCGCCGCGTACGGCGCCGCCAAGGCCGGGCTGCACCACCTGGCCCGCTGCCTGGCCGCAGAGTGGGCCCCGGAGGTACGCGTCAACACGGTCGTCGTCGGCCTGGCCGCCACCGAGAACGCCGCCTCCCACTACGGCGGGCGCGAGGACGGGATGGGGGCGGCCATCCCGGCGGGCCGGATGGCGACGCCCGCCGACGTGGCCGCCGCGTGCCTGTGGCTGGCCGCGCCCGGCTACGTCACGGGCGCGGAGGTACGGGTGGACGGCGGCGGCGAGATCCCCGCCTGGCGGCACCTGGCCTCCAGCGACATTTCCTGATATCTCTGCATGATCCTTCTGGGAGGTCTGTGTGGGAATCTGTGCTGGCCGCGTGGTGATCGTGACGGGTGCCGGACGGGGGATCGGGAGGGGGCACGCGCTGGAGTTCGCCAGGCAGGGCGCCCGCGTCGTGGTGAACGACCTCGGCACGGGCCCCGGCGGCGAGGGCGGCTCGGGAGGCCCCGCGCTGGAGGTGGTCGCGGAGATCGAGGCGCTCGGCGGGCAGGCGGTGGCCAACTGCGACGACGTGTCCGACTGGGGCGGCGCGGCCCGCCTGGTCAAGACCGCCGTCAGCGCGTACGGCCGCCTCGACGTCCTGGTGAACAACGCCGGCTTCCTCCGCGACAGGATGCTCGTCTCCATGACCGAGCAGGAGTGGGACGACGTCGTGCGCGTCCATCTCAAGGGACATTTCCTGCCGCTGCGCCACGCGGCGGCGTACTGGCGGGAGAGTGCCAAGGCGGGCGAGCGCGTCACTGGCCGGGTGATCAACACCTCGTCCGGCGCGGGCCTGCTCGGCAGCGTCGGGCAGGCCAACTACTCGGCCGCCAAGGCGGGCATCGCCGCGCTGACGCAGGTGGCCGCGGCCGAGCTGGGCAGGTACGGCGTGACGGTGAACGCCATCGCCCCCGCCGCCCGCACGCGCATGACCGAGGCGGTGTTCGCCGCGACCATGGCCAGGCCGGAGTCCGGCTTCGACCCCATGGACCCCGCGAACATCGCCCCGCTCGTCGTCTGGCTCGGCTCCGAGGGGTCGGGTCACGTGACGGGGCGGGTGTTCGAGGTGGAGGGCGGCTCGATCGCCCTGGCCACGGGCTGGCGCCACGGCGAGCGGGCCGACCGCGGCGCGCGCTGGGACCCCACGGCCGTCGGCGACGCGGTCACCGAGCTCCTGGCCGCCGCCCCGCCCCCCGAGCCCGTGTACGGGGCGTGAGCCGGGCGGGGCGTGAGCTGGGCGTGTGTCGGGCGGCGTATGAGCCGGGTGGGGGCCGGGTGGGTCAGCGCATGGCCGAGCGGGCGGTCGGGCGGAGCAGGATCCGCTCGGGGGCGGCCGTCAGGCGGTCCTTCAGCCTGGGGAGGTCCACCTCCCGCTCCTCCGCGGCCGGATCGAAGCGGGCGAACCACACGAACACGTTCTCCCCGGTCCGGATCGGGAGCCGGGGGAAGTTGTTCTCCGAGTGCTCGGTCTCCAGGCACGCGACGGGCGGCACCCCCGCCTCGGCCAGCATGGGCGCGACCTCCCGGGCGAAGAAGGCGGAGAAGCCGTCCTCGACGTGGTAGATCGTGGCGGCGTACAGGGACGGGGGCAGCTCGGTCGCGCCCGCCGGCGGCCGCTCCCAAGCGGGCGGCTCGGCCCCGACGGAGTGCAGGAGCAGCACGTCGTCGCTGTCAACCATGGTGGCGTTGGCGGCGTCCCGGTTGGCGCGCCACACGGGCCCGTCGTAGAAGGCCTCCAGCGCGTCCTTGCGGGCCGGCATGGACGGAAACGCGCGTAGCCAGGCGAACCGGTCGGGCGCGTCCTGGACGCGGAAGGTGCCGGTGACCCGCATGCCCACCGCCTCCTGGGTCTCCACGAATTCGCGCTCGAACAGCTCGATCAACGTGTCTCGCCGCCCGGGCAGCAGCGTGTACTGGCGCAGCTCAAAGATCATGCGGCGGACGTTAGGCCCGGGTCACTGACATCCTCCGTCAGCGTATTGGTCGAATAATATTCTGGTAACCCAGAGCTACCGATCGACAACTCACGGTTATATGCTCGCAGTGACCTTGATCTCCAGGGGTCAAGGGAGGTCAAAGGGGCGGCGCGCCCGTGCTCGCCGGCCCTGAACCCTACCGGTGAAGGAGCGGAAAGTTGATCAAAAGAGCGTGCGCCGCCGCAGCCGTGCTGGCCATGGCCGTCGGCGGCGCACTCATGGCTGCCCCGGCTCACGCTGACGACGACTGGTTGGGGCCGCTGAGCGGCGACACCCGGGCCGGCAACTGGAGCAGCAACAGCGACTCGTCCCAGTCCGGAAACAACTTCGGCGACGTCACCTCCGTCAACCACGGCAGGGATCGCTCGACCAACGTCAACAACGTCAACGGCATCGCTCCGACCGCCACCAACGGCGGCATCACGGTGACCTACATCTTCTACTGACCGGCTGACGTCCAAAGCCAATACGATCTGAAAGGACCACGACCATGGTGAAGAAGCTCTGCGTGACCGGTCTCGTCGCCGCCGCTGCTGCCGGGGTGACCCTGCTGGCGGCTCCCGCCTACGCGGACGTCAACGCGGGTAACTCCAGCTCCAACCGCGGCTCCTCGCAGTCGGGCAACAACTTCGGCAACGTCGTCAACAGCAACGTGAGCGGCCGTGGCGCGACCAGCGTCAACAACGTCAACGGCAACGCCGTGACCGCCACCAACCGCGGCGCCGTGGGCATCGAGGACGTCGTCGAGATCGACTAGCCGGAGGGGCGCGGGTCGGGTCCGCGAGGGCCTGACCCGCGCCACGCCGACGACGAGCGCGACCCGGTCCTGACCGCCTGGCGCGAGGCGGCATCGAGGGCCGGGTCGATGCGCTGGGACGACCCCGCCGCCGACTGGAGCGCGCGCGGGCCGATCGGCGCACATGAGCCCCGGACCAGGTCGATCTCGTGGAGAGGGCGCTCGCCGCCGTACCTCAGCCCCTTCTCCACGCACGGATCGGCCTGGCCCGGCCACCACCTCTTCGCCCGCGGACGGCCGCCGCGGCACGGTCTCGAACGCCGTCGGCCAGGCCTCCTCCGTCCCTGGCAGCAGCCCGATCGGATGTCGTACGACGTCTCCTCCCGCCCGACCGCCCGCGCGGTCGCCGGAATCAGACGCCGGGGAGCCGGCCGTTGCGGAACAGGTCGACGAACCGCTGATGGTCTTCCCGGGCCTGGGCCCCGTACCGGTGGGCAAAATCCACCAGCATCCCGATGAATCCGGCCTTGTCGTTGCCGATGACCCGCACGATCGCCTCCTCCGTCGAGAAGTCGACGAGGTCGTGACTGGACTCGTCGTCGGCCACCGCGTGCATGCGCGCCACCGCCCGTCCCAGGTCCTGCACGATCGAGCGCAGCGCGGCCGGCTCGTTCACGTCGTCCCAGTCGAGGTCCGCCGAGTACGGCGACACCTCGGCCACGAGCTGCCCCACCCCGTTGAGCGTCGTGTACCCGAGCCACGGATCGGCGTACGCCTGCAGCGCCCGCTGCGACTCCGCCGTGCGATGCCCCTGGTGCAGGAAGTACGAGGCCACCTTCTCGTCGGTGACGTAACGGGCCACCGCGGGCACGGCCGCCTGCTTCATGTAGAGGATGACGTCGTTCTCCAGCGCCTGCGAACGCCCTTCGAGCAGCAGGTTGTACGACGGCAGCCCCGCGGACCCGATGCCCACGCCCTTGCGCAGCGCCACGTCCTTGATCACGTGCTCGACCGGGCTGGCCTGCACCGGCAGCGTGTTCAGGTACTCCTCGAACGCGGCGACCACCGCCTGCCTGGTCGCCGCGTCCACCGGCTCCCGCCCCTCCATGAGCGCGAACCGCCGGTCGTAGTCGTCGATCACGGTCTCGACGTCCAGCAGCGCCACCCGCGTGCTGAGCCGGGCGGTCTGGAGCACCCGGTGCAGCACGCCGGTGGTGGTGTCCAGCGTGAGCGAGCCGATCGCGTCGTCCCCGCCGGCCGCGAGCGCGCCCAGCTCGACCAGGTACGCGCCGGCGAAGTCGGTGACGAGCACGCTGATCGAGTCGTCGGACAGCGCCTTGGCGTACCCGATGAGCGCCACGCTGGCGGCGAACCGCTTGAGGTCCCAGACGTACGGGCCCACGTAGGCCTCGTCGAAGTCGTTGACGTTGAACACGAGGACGCCGGAGGCGTTCATGTACGTGCCGAAGTTCTCCGCGTGCAGGTCGCCGTGGATCCACACCCGGCTGGTCGGTTCGTCCAGGTAGGAACGGTCCGCGTAGGACTCGGCCATGTCCGCGTAGAACAGGCAGGCACTGCCCCGGTAGAACGCGAACGGGGAAGCCGCCATTTTCCGAAATTTCCGCCTAAAAGCGGCGGGGTCTCGCTTGATCGACTCGCCGAACTCTGCCATGAGGACATCGAGCAGGAAGGAAGAGCGTGCGCCCATGCCTCGGACACTAGATCCCCTGGGACCTTGCCGACCACCCTGATCTTTCCCTGACAGGCTCAGGTCAGGGTGGCGGCACGTGCGCCGGGCAGCGACCGCAGCCCCGCCGCGGCCAGCGCGCCGGTCACCACGGTGAGCAGGAGGCACTGCGTGGCGACCACCGTCGTGACGTCGCCGATCGCCGACCCTTGGAGGTCGATCAGCAGGCCCAGCCGGCTCAGCAGCAGGAGCAGGCCGGCGATCGACAGCCCGAGCGCCACGGACGGGGCAGGCCCGCGGGCCACCGCGAACGCCGAGCCCACGACCAGCGCGGCGATCGCCGTCCCGTCGAGGTCCAGCCACATCGCCAGCCATTCCGACTCGTAGAGCCGCAGGGCCAGCCACACCTCGGCCCAGGCCAGCATCGTCAGGCCGGCGGCCGGCGGCGCCAGGGTCAGCCACCACGGCCGGCGCGGCGGGGCGACGTCGCGGTGGAAGCCCAGCAGGAGCGCGATCACGGGCGCCGCCGTGACCAGCATGCGGCCCGTCTCCATCCACGGCCCGCCCCCGACGGGGCCGGGCGCGACCAGCGTGATCGCGTCATGGGCGAGCAGGGGGATCGTGCCGAGCAGCGCCGCGACCTTGGCCGGGCGCGGCCGGGCCCGCATGATCGCCGTGAAGGCCACCACGGCGCAGAGGGCGGTCCCCAGGTCCCGGAGCGCCATCAGGAGCTCGGCGGGTTCGGGCGCGCCCGAGAACGGGGTGGTCCCCAGGCTGAGCGCATGGAGCACGTCCGCCGCGACGAGGACGCCGTACACCGCCTGGTAGGCCAGCCCCAGCAGCGCGGCGAGCCGGACGGCCTCGCCCCAGGCGAAGGCCCGCGGCCGGTCGCGCCCGGCGCCGAGCCGCAGCCGGACGGACAGTGCCGCGACGCTGGCGACCTCGCCCCAGCTCGGACGCGGGTTCACGTCGTCGGGCACGTCGCCGTACATCTCCATGAACGCGGCCACCATCTCCTCCTCGCGCTCGGCGCGGTAGAAGGCGGGCAGCAGGCGCAGGACGCTGCGATAACGCTGTTCGAGCAGACTCACGCGGCACCCCCGGCGGGTAGCTGTCGCGGATGTGACGGCGTCCGGGTGGGCGCGTCCGATGGCTCCGGGGAGCGTCTGGCGCGCAGGCGGGCGTTGGCGGCCTCGGCGTTGGCGGCCAGCCTGGCCGCCTCCTGCTCCAGCGCGTCGGCGCCCTCGTCGGTCAGCCGGTAGTAGCGCCGCAGCCGCCCCTGCTGCACCTCTTCGCGGTCCGGCTCGACCAGGCCCTCGGCCGAGAGCCGGTCGAGCACGCCGTAGAGCGTCCCGATCTTGAGCTGCACGCGCCCCTCGGACAGGCGATCGACCTCCTGGACGATCCCGTAGCCGTGGCGCGGCTCGTCCACCAGCGCGATCAGCGCCAGGAACATGGGCTCCGTTATATTCACGGCCCCACTATATCCTGGCACTCAGGATATCGTCACGGATGCTGCGAGGAGACCGAGACCACCTCTCCCGTCATGTACGAGGAGTAGTCGCTGGCCAGGAAGACGATCACGTTCGCCACCTCCCACGGCTCCGCCGACCGCCCGAACGCCTCCTTGGCCGCCAGCTCCGCCAGCAGCTCCTCGCTGGTCACCTTCGCCAGGAACGGGTGCACCGCCAGCGAGGGCGCCACCGCGTTCACCCGCACGCCGTGCTCGGCGGCCTCCAGCGCGACGCACCTGGTCAGCGCCATCACCCCGGCCTTGGCGGCCGCGTAGTGCGACTGGCCCCGCTGGGCGCGCCAGCCGACCACCGAGGCGTTGTTCACGATGACGCCGGAGCCCTGGGCGGTCATCTGCCTGAGCGCCGCCCTGGTGCAGCGCATGGTGCCGTTCAGGGTGACGTCGATGACCGCGTGCCACTGCTCGTCGGACATTTCGGCCAGCGGGGCCGTGCCGCCGAGACCGGCGTTGTTGACCACCACGTCCAGCCTGCCGTGCGCCTCCACCGCCGCGTCGAACAGCGCCAGCACCTGCGCCTCTGACGTCACGTCGCACGGCACGGCCAGCGGTTTGACGCCGGTGAGCTCGGTCAGCGCGTCGGCGGCGGCGGCCAGGCGGCGCTCGTGCCGGTCCGAGAGGACGATCGTCGCGCCCTCCTCGGCGCAGCGCCTGGCGGTCGCGTAGCCGATGCCCGCCCCTGCGGCGGCCGTCACCAGCGTCACCTTGCCGTCGAGCAGTCCGTGCGCCTTCGGATATGGGGGCATCCGTGCTCCAATCAGCGGGGGAGTCCCAGGGTGCGCTCGGCGATGATGTTCCGCTGGATCTCGCTGGATCCGGCATAGATCGTGTCGGCGCGGCTGAACAGGTAGAGCCGCTGCAAGTCGTTGAGCTCGGGCTCATCGGGCCGGTCGGGGCGGGCGGTCCGGGAGGGCTCGGCCACCAGCCCGGCCTTGCCCTGTACGGCCTGAGCCAGCTCGCCCAGCCTCCGATGCCACTCCGACCAGTAGAGCTTGGCGATCGACACCTCGGGGCCCGGGTCCGGGCGCAGCATCCTGAGCGCGTTGAGCCGCATGATCTCCAGCTCCAGCCACGACTGGACCAGCCTGTCGCGCAGCACCGGGTCGTCGATCGCGCCCGTCCTTCCGGCGGTCTCGACGACCTTGGCCAGCTCCCGCCTGAACCCGATCTGCTGCCCGAGCGTCGAGGCGCCGCGCTCGTAACCGAGCGTGGCCATCGCCACCCGCCAGCCCTCGCCCGGCGCTCCCAGGATGTTCCCCGCCGCCGTGCGCGCGCCGTCGAAGAACACCTCGTTGAACTCCGACGTCCCGGTGAGCTGCGTGATCGGCCGCACGTCGACGCCCGGCCCGTCCATGGGGACGAGCAGGTACGACAGCCCCTTGTGCCGCTGCGAGCCGGGCTCGGTACGGCACAGCACGAAGCACCAGTCGGCCACGTGCGCCAGCGACGTCCACACCTTCTGCCCGGTGACGACCCACTCGCCGCCCTCCAGGTGCGCCTTCGTCTGGACGTTGGCCAGGTCGGAGCCCGCCTCGGGCTCGGAGTAGCCCTGGCACCAGAGCTCGTCGCCGCGCTGGATCGGCGGCAGGAAGCGGTCCTTCTGCTCGTCGGTGCCGAATTCGAGGATGGTCGGGCCGATCAGCCCCTCGCCGATGTGGCCCACCCTGGCGGGGGCGTCGGCCCTGGCGTACTCCTCGTAGAAGGCGACCTGGTCCTCCAGGGAGGCGGCGCGTCCGCCGTACCGCTCGGGCCAGCCCAGGCAGGTCCATCCGGCCTTGCCGAGGTGGCGCTCCCACGCCTGCCGCAGCTCGTGGCCCTCGTGCTCGCGCCCGGGCCCGCCGAGCCCTCTGGCGGGCGCGAACTCGCCGCTCAGCGCCTCCTCCAGCCAGGCCCGAGCCTGTTCCCGCAGCCCCGGCGTGCCGGGTGGCTCTTTTCCCTCTTGGCCCGCCGGCTCAGGCAGGCTCAACGAAGCCCCCGTACCCGCCGCGGAAGAACACCAGAGGGCCGCCGTCCGCGTGCGTGTCGAGCTGGAGCACCCGGGCCACGACGATCATGTGGTCGCCCGCCGCGTGCTCGGCCTCGACCGCGCAGTCGATCCACGCCAGCGCGCCTTCGAGCACCGGGTTGCCGCCGGGGGAGCCCGTCCACTCCAGGCCCGCGAACTTGTCGCCGCCCTTGGTCGCCATCTGGGCGCACACCGCCTGCTGGTGCTCGGCCAGCACGTTCACGGTGACGACCTTGGCGCCGCGCACCTTGGGCCAGCTCGTGCTGGTGTGGGCCACGCAGAACGCCACCAGGGGCGGGTCGAGCGAGACGGAGGTGAAGGAGTTGGCCGCCAGGCCACACGGCTGGCCGCTCACCGGATCGACCGCCGTGATCGCCACCACCCCGGTCGCGAACCTGCCGAGCACCTGCCGGAACCGGCGGCTGTCGGGGTGACCGTTCGCGCTGTGAGGTGAAGGGCCGGTCGGCATGGGGGCTCCGTTGCGAATCCTGCGCTGAGGGGGCGTCGGAAGGCCGCGACAGCCGTCCGGCGCGACGAGCCGGGCAGCGTGTGTGCTCATGGGTCCGCCTCCTAGTCCACCGTCTGCGCCCTATCATACCAAGCGCTTGCTTGGACGCTAGGGCGAACGGGGAAACCATGTCAAGTTCGCATGCCACACGTGCTGCGACGGCCCGGGTCGTACGGGCCCGCTTCGTGCGGGGTGCCTCGCCCTCCGTGCGGCGGGGTGCGTTGACATGGGGGAAATTTCCTGCCTAACGTGACGGTTGTGCCCAAGCGCTTGCTTGACATCCGAAATCGCACCGCGATAGCCGGGGTCGGCTACACCCCCTTCGCGAAGGACTCGGGTGTCAGCACCCTCACGCTGGCCTGCCGCGCCGTGCTCGCCGCGCTGGAGGACGCCGGGCTGTCGGTGGACGAGGTGGACGGCCTGGCCACGCATCGCGTGGGCGACTCCGCCGCCCCCACGCTGGTGGCCCCCGCGCTGGGCATGACCGACCTCGCCTGGCACCTCGACCAGTTCGGCGGCGGCAGCGTCTCGCACGCGGTCGTCGGACAGGCGGCGCTGGCGGTGGCGGCCGGGGTGGCCGACACGGTCGTCTGCTACCGGGCCATCAACGCCCGTTCCGAGTTCCGCATGGGCGGCACCGGCCGGGGCGTGCCGGTGAGCCCGGAGGTGCAGTACCAGGCCCCGTACGGGTACGTGGCGCCGCCGCAGCAGTACGCCATGTTCGCCCGAGCCCACATGCTGAAATACGGCACTCAGGAAGAGCATTTCGGGCAGTTGGCGGTCACCCAGCGCGCCAACGCGGCCAAGAACCCACGCGCCCTGATGCGCACCCCCATCACGCTGGACGACTACCTGGCGAGCAGATGGATCGCGGAGCCGTTCCGGCTGCTGGACTGCTGCCTGGAGACGGACGGGGCCTGCGCCGTGGTCGTCACCACCGCAGAACGCGCCCGCTCGCTCCGCCGCCCCCCGGTGCTGATCTCGGCCGCGGCCTGGGGCGGCGGCACATCCCATCTCTCGGGCCACCTCTCGGGCCCGTCCGCCGACCCGACCGTGACCGCGGCCGCCGCGCTGGCCCCGCGCCTCTACGCGCAGGCCGGGCTGGGGCCGGAGGACGTCGACGTGGCCGAGCTGTACGACTGCTTCACGTACTCGGTGATCGTCCAGCTGGAGGACTACGGGTTCTGCGAGAAGGGCGAGGGCGGCCCGTACGTGGCCTCGGGCGCGACGGCGCCGGACGGCCCGCTCCCGGTCAACACCCACGGCGGCTTCCTGTCCGAGGGCTACGTCCACGGCATCAACCACATCGCCGAGGCCGTCTCCCAGCTCAGAGGCGACGCGGGGGACCGCCAGGTGGCGGGGGCCGAGGTCGCGCTGTCCACGGCCCAGCCCGGTTACATCCTCCCCGCCACCTCCGCCCTGATTCTGAGGAGGTCGTGATGGCGGCGTACCGGCCCGAACCCGATCGGGACTCCAGGGAGTGGTGGGAGCGGGTGGCGGGCGAGGAGTTCGCCGTGCAGGAGTGCGACGGGTGCGGGGCGGTGCGTTTCCCGGCGCGGGCGTTCTGTTCCGAGTGCCGCACGGAGGCGTGGCACTGGCGGGAGGTCCCGCCCGAGGGGGTGGTCGAGAGCTGGATCGTCAACCATCAGCCGTTCATGCCGGGGTTCGGGGTGCCGTACGTGGTGGTGATGGTCCGGCTGGCGGCGGTGCCGGGGTGCTTCGTGTACGGGAACTGGCGCGGCGACGGCCCTCCGGAGCGCGGCCGGCGGGTCCGGGCCGCCTACCGCCCGGTCGACGAACGGCTGACCCTGGTGGACTGGGCGCCGGTGGATGACGACGGGAATCTGGATGCTCATCCGGCCGAGCGCAAATTCTCCCGCTAGTTGACCTTGCTCCGGAAATTGGATTGGTACCGGAAAATCCCACCAGTCCCACCATCACGAAGGGGCCCCCAGGTTTGGCTCCGAGGGTTGATGATGATGGAAGTAGACGTCGACGCGGACGGCTCGGACTGGCGGCGAACGATGACTGACGGGAAGTCGGTGGCGGGTGTGACCTCGGGGTCACGAGTGTCGATCCCGCCTGCCCGCCGGCTCTCGATGAAGCCATCCAGCCGGTTGTGCCGTGCCGTCACGTCGCCTGGCCCCGCACACCGGAGAAGCGTCTCCCTGGACGGGGCCCGGCCATGGTCGGCGGGTGGGGTCGCCCGTGGTGACCGTAAAAGCTGTGAACGGCCGTCCTGGGCGACGGCGAGTGCTTCGGGGTCGGCGAGGACCTTTGGTGACGTCCGCATCCGGAGGGCGGCGGGCACCTGGGGATCGGCGGGGATCCGAAGTGCGGCGAGTGCCTGGGAGCCGGTGCTCACCGGCGCGCCGGCGGCGCGAGATCCGCCTGGAAGGGCGCGGCCCCCGCCTGAAGCGGGAAGAGGCGCGCTGCCCTGCGTTGGTCCCTTGGAGGAAAACGCGCCCTGGCGGGCGTGGGGGACCCGCCAGGACGCGCTTCCTGTCCCGTGCGCGACGGCGCCAGGACTCCGGCGAGGGATGGAGTCCTAGACCGTGAGTTCGCGCACGGAGTCGATGGGGGAGTGTGAAAGCTCCTGCTGCCGGTAACGTGCGGCGATGCGTTGAGCTGCACCAACCGGGTCATCGATGGGGTGCGTGACGGGGGCGCCACCCTCCTCATTCCAGACAAAGGATCCGTCATTGCACCACACGGTCAGCTCAGTCAACACCGATAGCTCGCGCACACCGACGCCCATGCTCTGGTAGGTGTGGGTGAACCCCTGGCGACGCAACCCGTAACGCAGTAAACGTGTTGCTTCGCAAGGGGCATGCCAGGGCAGGTACGGCGTACCCGTGCGGACCGGCAACACTGGCCTTCACCCCCTCACCGGCCTTTAGATGGATTTGTACCAACGAATGGATGATGGGCCGGTGGAGGCGGTTCGGTCAAGGGGTTGTGGCCTGCTAGAACCAGATCGTCTAAATTGTTGGAACAAAAGGGGTGAAAGTGGCAAGGTCGGTGCTGTATCAGCAGGTGGCTGCGGAGTTGCGTCGAGCCATCTACTCGGGCGTCCTCGGCCCGGGGTCACAGCTGCCGACCGAGGCGCAGCTCATGGAAGACCATGGGGTGAGCAGGAACACCGTAAGGCTGGCCCTGGGAGAGCTCGTCAATGAGGGGCTCGTTACGCGCACGCCGCGGCGCGGAACCGTGGTCAGAGACCGCAGACCGCTGCTGATCTATCCGCAGCGGGAGCTGGAGCCACAACCTTCTGGGGAACTGCGGGAAGCCTTCGCCTATGCCGTGGCGCAGGAAGGCCGCGAGCCAAGCCAGTACATCGAGGTGCTGACGGTTTCTCCCGTCGAGGAGATCGCCAGCAGGCTGGAGTTGGCTGATGGGGAATTGGCGGTGGTGAGACGTCGTCTGCGTTTCGTGGACGGCCAGCCATACAACACCAACGATTCCTACTTTCCCCGTGACATGGTTGCCGACTCTGAGATCGCCAGGCCCGGAGACATCGCGCGAGGGGCGAACCGGGTGCTGGAGGAGCTGGGCCATGCGCAGGTGCGCGTCACCGACGACATCTGGGCCCGCATGCCCAACCAGGAGGAGGCCGAGCGCCTTCAACTCGAACTCGGGACGCCAGTCATGGTGTATGTCCGAGTTGGATACGACGGGGCCGACATGCCGGTGCGTGTTGCGGTGTCGGTGCTGCCCGCCGACAAACATTTGATCAGATACGAGCTCGATGGCCGCTAGCGAGCTCTGTTGAAGGGGTGATCCCGCCGGCCGGGTGCAGCGAGAAATTAGCCGCCTCGCTGGCCTAGGGGAGTCGTGCATACTCCCCTAAATCGCCATTTATCCATATATATCGGGTCTAGGCCCCATTTTCGGCTATGCGCACCATTGCTTCATCACGCTTTGTATGTGCGCGTACACCCAATGCAACGGGAGTTTCATTATGCACACCAACACGCTGCTTCACCCGCTCGCTCTCCGCAGAGCGGAGCCAGAGGACCTTCCCGGCGTACTCACGCTGCTCGCGGACGCTTCCGAGTGGCTTTACAGGCGAGGAGTGCGGCAGTGGCCGCGCGGGGGCTTCGGCCCGGAGCGCATCGTGCCGCTCATTGAGGAGCGGGTGCTGTTCCTGCTCGACGACGAGCTCAGATACCTCGACCCCGACGAATCGGCCCCGCCGGTAGCCACCATAGCCCTCGACGACCACGCGGACCCCGAGTTCTGGACGCTCGACGACGACCCCGGGGCCGCCCTTTACGTCCACAAGCTCGCCGTGGCCCGTCCCTGGTCCGGCAGCGGCCTCGGCGACGCCCTCCTGGACTGGGCCTGCGCCTCCGCCCACGCGGCCGGGCTGCCCTGGCTGCGGCTGGACTGCGCCAAGGGGAACCGGCGGCTGCAGGAGTACTACCGCAGGCGCGGGTTCCGCCACGTCCGCACGGTGGATCTGCCCCACCGCGCGTCCGGCGCCCTCTTCGAACGCCCGTCGGCGGACCTGGGCACCACGGCCTTCCGCGACCTGACCATGGCCGAACTCATCTCCGCCTGACACCCCGCCCCACGGCCCCGGTCCCCCGGGATCGGGGCCAAGCGCGCCTTCCGACCACCCGGGTGGCGTGTGTGCCGGTTTGGGTGCGGAGACGGGCGGCTGTGTGCTTCGCTGGCGCGGGCAGAGGTCCCGCGGTGTGGTCCGGCAGCGGATACCGCTCTCGCGGGCGCTGTGAGAGCATCTGAGCGCCCGGCGGGTGCCCCTGCGGCGACGGAGAGGGGCCGCTGGCGGGGACTTTTTGGTGTGATCGGCGGCGGAACGGTGCAGAGCACCATATAACCTCTCCTCCATGACCGGATCCCTGCTCGAGGTGATCGCCCTCAACGTGCGTGACGCCGTGGCCGCTGAACAGGGTGGAGCCGACCGGCTGGAGGTCGTCGCCGACATGGCGGCCGACGGGCTGACCCCCTCCCCGGAGACGGTTGCCTCGATCGCCGCGGAGTGCCCCCTCCCTCAGATGGTGATGCTCCGCTGTGACGCCAACTTCATCGCCGACCCCGACGTGCTCGACCGCCTGAGCCGGGACGCCAAGGCGTTGGCGCAGGCCGGGGCGGCGGGGTTCGTGTTCGGGTTCCTCGACAGGGCAGGGAAGGTCGATCTGACGGCGACGGAGGCGCTCATCCACGCCGTCTCGCCGCTCCCGTGGACGTTCCACCGGGCGGTCGATCACGCCGCCGACGTCCAGGCGTCCTGGCGGGCGGTGCGGCTGCTGCCCAACCTCGCCACCGTCCTCACCGCGGGCTCGCCCAACGGGGTGGGTGAGGGGCTGCCGGTGCTGAGGGGGCGCGCCGACGCCGGTGACGGCTCGATCATCCTGGCCGGAGGCGGGCTGAAGCCGGCGTACGTGCCGGCGTTGCTCGACTACGGCATCCGCGCCTTCCACGTGGGGTCCGCCGTGCGGGGGAGCTGGTACGACCCGGTGGAGTCGCGGCTGGTACGCCAGTGGCGCTCCCTGGTCGAACGCGACTGAACACCCCTCCGGCCGCCGCCGGCAGGCCGAGGCTCCCTCGCCACGCGGAAGGCGCCACGCGCAACGCCCCGCCCGTTACGGCAAGGCCGCGTCCGCGCGCCTGAGAGCGGCCGCCAGCGTGCGGATCGTGGCGGGCTCGTCCATGACCCCGCCCCCCACCTCCCGCTGCTCCTCCCACGCTCTCACCCGCTCCTGGTACGCCTCATACCGCTCAAGATGGAAGGCGTAAACGGTGGCGAAGCGGCTCACCAGGTGTGAAGGGTGCATGTCCCACCCCTGGTAGAAGCCATGCCCCAGCGAATGCCTGACCAGCTCGGCGTGCCGCCGCCACAGCGCGTGCACGTCACGGGTGAGCCCGGAGGCGGGCGCGGCGGCCAGCGACCCGTCCGACAGCTCCACAGTCGTGCCCGCGAACGCCGTCTGCATCACGTGCCGGGCATGGTCGCACGCCGGATGGTCCAGCCGCTGCTCGTGCGGCGGCAGCCCGATCGCGGCCGTGTAGTCGAAGACCCCGAAATGCGCCGCCACGAGCCGCCCGTCCAGCGACTCCGCCAGGTCCCCGCGCAGGAAGTGCAGCGTCTGCGGCGCCTCCACCTGCATCTCGAACCGCAGCCGCACCTCCAGCTCATCCTCCAGCCGCGCCAGCAGGTCCGTGAACTGACCGAGGTAGGCCTCCATGAGGATCTTGGGGAAGGTCACCGTGAAACCCGGCGGCAGCTCGCCCGCCCGCTCCATCAGCCCCGACAGGAACAGGTCGAGCGTGCGTACCGACCGCCCGGGGTTCCCGTCGGCGAACGACTTCACCCGCGGCCCCCACCGCCGCGGCAGCGTGCCCGCCGCGTGCATCGTGGCCACCGCCTCGACGGCCTGCGCCACGTGCTCGTCCTCCACCAGGTCGGGACGTACGCCGTACCCGTCCTCGAAGTCGATGCGCACGTCCTCGATCGGCTCGCAGGAGAGCTTCTGGATCACCTTGGAGTGCACGGCGGCGGCCAGCCCGCCGGGCACCCCGAAGACCTCCGCCAGCGCGGCGGGATCGGGCAGGTGCGCCTTGACCAGGGACAGCGCCTGATCGCTCCACTCGGAGAGCGTGCGGACCGCGAACCGGTCGGCCGGGACGTAGACGGTGTGGACCGGCTGCCAGCCCGGGCCGGCGGAGGGGTAGCGGGCCTGCTGGAGGCGGTAGGCCTCGTCGAACCCTTCAGGGACGGCACGCACGGAGCATTGCCTCCAGGCCGACCAGCTTGACGCGTTCGCCTCGGCCCAGCGACCTGGCCAGCTCGGCCTCGGCCGCCTCGATCGCCAGCCACTCCTCGTACGTCACGGGACGCACCCCGCGCGAGGCCAGCAGCGCGTCGACGGCCCCGCCGTCCACCCGCGGGCCATCCGAGAGGTCGGAAAGGAGCGTGCGGACCGTTTCCGCCGCGTCGGACTTGTTGGTGCCGATCACCCCGGTGGGGCCGCGTTTGAGCCAGCCTGCGACGTATTCGCGGTCGCGCACCCGCCCGGCCTCGTTCGGCACGGTCATGGTCTTCTCCGAGAACGGCACCCCGGGCAGCGGCACGCTCTGGTAGCCCACCGAACGCAGCACCATGCCGACCGGCAGCGTCTCGAACTCGCCCGTGCCGACCACGCGCCCCTCCTCCGACAGGCGGGTGCGTTCGAGCTTGAGGCCCTCCACCCGCTCGGTGCCGAGGATCTCCACGGGCCGCAGCCAGAACCGCACGTCGAGGCGGCGCGGGCGGCCCACCGGGTTGCGGGTGGCCCACGACTGCAGGACCTTGATGTTGCCCTGGACCTGGCGCGGGAAGTCGACGCCCAGGACGACGGCCTCGTCGGGGCGGACGCAGACGTCGGCGTTGGCCAGCTCGCCCAGCTCGCGCAGCTCCTTCAGGGTGAACTTGGCGTGCTCGGGGCCGCGCCGGCCGATCATGTGGATGGCTTTGACCTGGCTCTCCTCGAGGCGTTCGAGCACGTCGTGCGGCACGTCCGTGGACCGCAGCTCCTCGTGGGTCTTGGCCAGGACGCGTACGACGTCGACCGCCACGTTGCCGACGCCGATCACCGCGACCTCGGAGGTGTCGAGCGTGAACCGCCCCGGATCGACGTCGGGGTGCCCGCAGTACCAGTTGACGAAGTCGGTCGCCGCCACGCTGCCGGGCAGGTCCTCGCCGGGGATGCCGAGCTTCCTGTCGACCATCGCGCCCGTGCAGTAGACCACCGCGTCGTAGGCGCCCAGCAGGTCTTCGACGGAGACGTGCTCGCCCAGCGTGACGCCGCCGAGGAAGCGGACCTCGGGCAGCTCCAGCACCTTGCGCAGGTAGTTCGCGATCGACTTGATCGACGTGTGGTCGGGCGCGACGCCGTATCTGACCAGCCCGTACGGGGTCGGCAGGCGTTCGAGGACATCGACCTCGACGGGCTCGGCCGACTGCTTCACCAGAGCCTCGGCCGTGTAGATCCCGGCGGGGCCCGATCCGATGACCGCCACGTGCAACGCCACGCTGCCTCCTAAGACTCGGTTACACGCGTCCCACCAGGTATAACCGGCCGGTGTGATCCAGGTATCCCCGATCGCCGGTCCGGATGAACCCGTCTCTCGCGAATACCGCATGATCGGTGCTCTTGCCAACGTAGCGGCTCATCACCGCCCGGAGCGGAGGAGCACTTCGCCTTCGTCCTCATCTGACAGTACGCGCCCGCCGGCGTTTCTGATCGACACGTTCACACCGCGGCGTGGCCTGCCGACGCAGACCTCGGCGTCCTCGGGCGCGCCGGCGCGCGTCCCCGAACCTACGTGCGGCCTCCCCGGCCAACAGGCGCAACATTGCAGCTCCTGGGGCGATTGGCGCTAATTTGACCCTACCCACCCCGGAGCCCCGGCAGACGGCTCCGCGCCCCCGGTTCAGCCCTCTTCTTCCCGTAAAAGGGCCTCGGCCGAAGTGCGGAGCGTCAGCTTGTCCACCTTGCCGTTCACGTTCACCGGCAGGGCGTCCACCACGACCACCCGCCTGGGCACCTTGTAGTTGGACATGTTGTCCTTCGCCCAGGCGACCAGCCCCTCGGGATCGACGGCGACCCCGGGCCGGGGGACGACGTACGCCACCCCCGCCTCTCCCCTGACCGGGTCCGGCACGCCCACGACCGCCACCTGCGCCGGCGAGCCCTCCCGCAGCAGCAGCGACTCCACCTCGGCCGGCGAGACGTTGAACCCGTTGACGATGTAGAGCTCCTTCTTCCGGTCGACGATGGCCAGGTTGCCCGCCGGGTCCAGCACCCCCACGTCGCCCGTGTGCAGCCACCCGTCGCCGTCGACGACCTCCGCCGTCCTCGCGGGCTCGCCCCAGTACCCCCGCATCACGCCGTAGCCCCGCTGCAGGATCTCCCCGCGCTCCCCGGTCGCGACCTCCTTCCCGTCGTCGTCCACGATCCGCACCTCGATCCCGGGCACGGCCCGGCCGGTGGTGTTCGCGATGACGTCGATGGGGTCCCCGGCGCGGGTCATGGAGACGACCGTGCCCTCCATCAGCCCGTACGCGTTGATCATCCGTTCCAGCCCCACCCGCTCCACCAGCCGGGTGATCAGGCTGGACGGCACGGCGGCGGCCCCGCAGATGGCCACGCGCAGCGAGGACACGTCCCAGGACCCGCGGTCCAGCTCGTCCAGGATCCGGTGGAACAGCGTCGGCGGCCCGGCCAGCACCGTGATCCGTTCGGAGGAGATCAGCGACATCAGGGCGTCGGGCGTGAAGACGGGGATCGGCAACATCGTGGCCCGGCGCAGGACGCAGGCGATGAGCCCCGCGTTCAGCCCGAACCCGTGGCTGAACGGGGCGATGACCGGATAGCGGTCGCGCTCGTCCAGGGTGACGATCTCGGACCAGTCCCAGTAGCCGCGCAGGACCTGGGCGTGGTCGAGCATGACGCCCTTGGGCACACCGGTGGTGCCCGACGTGGACATGATCTCGCACAGGTCCTCGGGGCGTACGGCGAGCGCCCGTTCCTCGGCCTCCCGCGCGGAGACGCGCGTGCCCAGGGCGGGTAAGTCGTCCGGGCGGCGCAGGCCGGGAAGGGGCGGCAGGAGGTCGGCGAGCGGAGTGGACGACGGGCCCGCTCCGGTGATGAGCACCTTGGCGCCGGTCTTCTCGATCACCTGGGCGGCCTCGATGCCCTTGAAACGGGACGAGAGCGGCACGATGACGGCGCCCGCGTCCCAGACGCCGTACGCGTGCCGCACCCAGAACGCCGAGTTCACCCCCCACATCGCCACCCGGTCGCCGGGGCCGACGCCGAGCGCGATGAGGCCGCGGGCGATCTCGGCGGCCGAGGCCCGCAGCCCGGACAGCGTCATCCGGGCGCTGCCCTCGGCGACCACGATGGCGTCGGGGTGGTGTGCTGCCTGGTCGCGAAGCATGCGGGGGAGCGTTCCCCAGTCCGGCATCGGTGCCATCGGTTGCCCCTAGGTGATGAGAGCGCGGTCCCTTCCGAGATGGTGGCCGCGCAGGTCGTTCACCGTGCCCGGCGCCGGGGCCTCGGAGACGTCCTGGGCGATCTCCACGTTGATCGAGATGGGCGTCAGCGCCTGGACGGCCTGCAGGATCCGCGACTTCCACATGGGGTTCCGGACCAGGCTCGCCCGCGCGAACGTGACCGTGAGCACCGCCGCGTCCAGCGTCCCCTGACGGCTGACCGCCAGGTCCCAGCCGGACACGCCGTCGACCTTGGACAGCGCCTTCTCGATCCGCGGCAGCGCCAGCCACACGCCTCTGACCAGCACGTGATCGCCCACCGTGTGGGCCGGCGCGGGTATGCCCGCGCCGTCGAGCCTGGCGACCTGGCCGGTCCTGAGCACGGTGTCGCCGGCCGCGGAGGTGACGACCAGTTCGGCGAGCCCGGCCGCGGGGTCGGGGGAGTCGTCCTTGGTCAGCGCCGCCAGGCCCAGCGCGTCGTCGGCGAGCGGGGTGAGCGGGTCGTCCTCCGACGCCCGCCACGCCAGCGCGCCGCCGGTGAACGGGCTGCCGAACACCTCCGTCACCCTGGCCTCGAACTCCCCCGCCAGGTGGGCCATTGTCCGTCTGGAGGCGATCTCGCCGGTGAGGACGATGTTCCTGAGCCCCAGGTCCAGCGGGTCCAGCAGGAACTCCAGGTGCAGGCGGGCCAGGAAGTCCATCGCGCCCGTCGGGGTGGTGACCAGGGTGGTGGCCTTCAGTGCGGTCAGCGCGTGGTGCAGGCGCATCCTGCCGCGCGGGCCCACGTCCGCGGCGGCCTCGGCCGCGTCGGCAGCGGCGGCCGTCCAGAGCGCCCCGGCGGGTTCGGCCAGGGCGACCACGACGCGCTCGCGCTCGCCGACCCCGGCCTCGCGCAGCGCCTTCACGGTCAGTACGTGGTCACGGGGGTCCAGCGGGACGGCGCTCGACAGGTCGGGGGAGACGAGCAGCAGCCCGGTGGCCGAGCGCGCGGCGGCGCCGAGGTCGTCACGGGTGAGCCAGCGGGCCGTCAACGCGCCACCTCGGTCATGAACAGCGTCATCGAGTCGCACACCCGCTCATGCGCCAGCCCGCCCACCTGCGCCTGGATGATGAGGTCCGTCGCGCCCGCCTCGGCGATCCTGGCCAGGGCCTTGCGTGAGCCCTCCACGTCGTCCACCACCACCATCAGGTGCTCCCGCAGCGTGGCCATGGACTCCTCGGGCGGCATCCCGGCCGCGAGTTGCCCCAGCACCCGGTGGGTGGCGTGGCGGGCGTCGTAGTAGTCGGGCGGGGTGACGAGGTTGACCTGGCGGCGGATGTACCACAGGACGGCGTCGGCGGCCGTGGCGGTCGCCTCGTCGCGGGTGGGGGCGACGTGCCAGGGGATCATCAGGGCGACGCGGCGGCTCGCCGGGTCGAAGCCATGCTCCGCCAGACACTCCCGATATTTCGTGATGTCGGAGGCCACGTCGTCGATGCCCTTGAGCATCGTCATGCCGAGCAGGTTGTACCCGTGCCTGGCCGCCGCCAGATAGCCCTCCAGCGAGGTCGACGCCACCCACACCGGTGGGTGCGGCCGCTGCGCCGGGCGCGGGTAGACGGCCACGTCGGGGATCTCGAAGAACTCGTTCGACCGGCTGACCGGCTCGCCGTCGGCCTGCCAGATGGCCAGCGTCGCCTCCAGCGAGTCCTCCCAGATCTGCCGCGACTTCTCGAACGGCCGCTGGAACGCCTGGTACTCCAGGGGCGAGGCCCCCCGCCCCGTGCCGAACTCCACCCGGCCGCCGCTCAGCACGTCCAGCGTGGCGACGCGCTCGGCCGTGCGGATCGGGGACTGGAACGGCAGCAGCACCACGCCGAGCCCCAGGTGGATGCGCTCGGTGCGCTGCGAAATGGCGGCCAGGACCAGGTCGGGCGCGGAGGAGTGGGAGAAGCCCCTGGTGAAGTGGTGCTCCACGAACCAGGCCGTGTCGAACCCCAGCCGGTCGCCCAGCACGACCTGGTCGACCACGTTCTGGAACGTCTGCTGCTCCACTTCGCGGGTGCGCCCGCGGACCTCCAGCTCATACCCCAGGCTGATCCGTAGGGACGTCATCGCGCCTCCGAAGTAGTAAACCAAGCGCTCGCTTGGTTGAGCGTATCAGCAGCGAAGACTTGCGGGAAGGGCGCGGACCCGATCAGAGTGGATGCCTGTGAAGCGAAATCGCGCGCTGCGGCGGCCCAAGGACGGTCCGTTCCCCGATTCCGCCGACGACGACTTCTCGCTCACCAGTGCCCGGAGGTATGAGGCGTTCGGCCGGGTGATGGCCGCGCTCGCCACCGAGGCCGACTTCATCGAGTCCTGCCGCGACCTGACCTGGTGGCGCGGGGCCGACCACAGCTGGCACATCGAATGGCGCGACGGCCCGTACGCGTCGGAGGTGGCCTCGCTGCTGGCCCAGCAGGTGCGCGACCCCGACTACGACGGCTCGCTCGTCACCGAGGCCGGCCCGGGGAGCAGCGGCTCGGCCGTGCTCGACGTGATGGGCGTGCGGTTCGAGCTGCGCGCGATCGACCCGATCGGGCGGGCGACCGTGCGGGAGCGGCCCGGCTTCTGGCGCCTCACCGAGGCCCTCGACACCACCCGCCGCACCAACACCCGCCACCCCTGGGAAGAACTGCTCGGCGGCTGACCCCGCTTCCGCGGGGGACCTCCGCCGAGGTGCGGCCGGGCTTCCAGCGGGGACCTCCGCCGAAGTGCGGCCGGACGGAGGCGCGACCGGTGGCGGCGGCGCTGGCCGGGGGCTAGCCGAGGGCGTGGGCCGCGAGCCGGGCGCGATGGGCCTGCGGCGGGCCGAAAAGCTGCGCGTCCGAGGTAGCCCGCTTGAGGTAGCGATGCGCGGGATGCTCCCAGGTGATCCCGATCCCGCCGTGAATCTGGATGTTCTCGCCGGCCGCCGCCAGATAGGCCTCCGTGCAGTACGACCCGGCGATCGCCGCGTACACCTCGTCCACCGCCGCGGCCCCCGCCGCCGACCTGGCCGACTCCACGAGCAGAAGCAGATCGGCGAGCTTGTGCTTGATCGCCTGGAACGACCCGATCGGCCGCCCGAACTGCCGCCGCCGCTTCGCGTGCTCGACCGCCATCTCCAGGCAGCGCTGCGCCCCGCCCACCTGCTCGGCGGCCAGCGCCGCGATCCCGAGGTCGCGTACGCGGGTCCACGACGAGCCGTCGCCGAGCCGCCGTGCCGGGGTGTCCTGGAAGGAGAGCTCCTGCAGCGGCCGGCTCTCGTCCATGGTCCGGTACGTCCTGCGCCCGGCGGGCACGGCCGCCACCAGCAGCCCGTCCACGTAGACCAGCGCCAGCTCGCCCGCCGGCACGTACGGGGCCGCGCCCGTGAGCAGGCCGGACTCCAGCCGCAGGCGGGCGCCGTCATCCGGCGGCACCACGGTCGCGGTCGTGGAGCCGTCGGCCAGCGCCGCGAGGAGGTCGTGCGCCCCGCTCGCCCTGAGCGCCTCGACGGCCATCACCGCCGTCTGCAGGAACGGGTGGAGCGACAGCGCCCGGCCCAGCTCCTCGGCCACGGCGGCCATTTCGGCCGGACCGCATCCCGCCCCTCCGTGTTCCTCGGGGACGAGCAGCCCCGCGATCCCCACGTCGCGCGCGAAAGCCTGCCACGGTGCGTCCGGCCGGTCGGCGAGGTAGTCGCGGACGACGGCGCCCAGCTCATCGGGGAGTGCCATGGAGCGATATTAACCAAGCGATTGCTTGTTTGACATCCGGGTGACCGAAATTTGCCTTTTTTGTACAGTCACATAATCTGCAAGTGGTCATCCCAAGGGTTAGCCGGGGAGGGGTTGACCAGGGAAATGGATATGAACGACACCAGCATCGACTATGCCGATCTCGCCGAGTACGACCGGCGGCAGCGCGGCATCGAACGTCACCTCCTGTCGGCCTTCTTCGGGGGACTCGCCGTCGGGATCGTCGGCATGCTCATGGCCGGCAAGGGTCCCGAGTGGGTCGGCCAGATCTACGACCCGTACGCCTATCTCGGCCTGACGCTGGCTGTGGGCGCCACGGCGTCGGGGTTCGGGTGGGCGCTGCTGACGACGTTCCTGGCGGTGGCGTCTTCGATGGTCGCGGCCCTGGGCGCGAGCGCGCTGAAGGGCGACCCGGCCTTCGACGTCGTCGGAGGCAGCGCCGCCGGGCTCAACTGGACGCTCGTCCTGCTCGTCGGCCTGGGCCTGCTGGCGTTCGCCACCCGCAGGGACGACGTCTGGGGCGACCTCGCCGCGGGCGCGGTCGGCGCTGCGCTGATCGCGGACGTGGCGGACCGGGCGACGCCGGGGTTCATCGACAGCGAGCGGTCGTTCTGGCCCGTCCCCGCGCTGGTGATCGGGTTGCTGTCCGTCGTCCTGGTGCTGGTGATGCGCAGGAACGGCTGGGGCCGGGTGCGCGCGCTGGTGCTTTCCGCGGTGTTCGCCGGTGTGTTCATGGCGGTTTTGGTCGCCTTCGTGTCCGGCTGGGTCCCGTTGCCGGTCTGAGTCCTTCCGGACCTGTGGATAAGGTCGCGCGCGGCGCAGCCCGGAGTCGATAGCCTGTAGTCCTCCACTTCCAGGTTCGAGCAAGGAGTAGCCGTGTTGCTGCGCATGTCGTCGTTGTTTCTTCGCACCCTGCGGGACGACCCGGCAGACGCGGAAGTGCCGAGCCACAAGCTCCTGGTCCGCGCCGGATACGTCCGCCGGGTGGCGCCCGGCATCTATTCCTGGCTGCCCCTCGGCAAGATGGTGCTGGAAAACGTCGCCAGGATCGTCCGCGAGGAGATGAACCGGATGGGCGGCCAGGAGGTGCTCTTCCCCGCCCTGCTGCCCCGCGAATACTACGAGGCCACCGGCCGCTGGACCGAATACGGCGACACGCTGTTCCGGCTCCAGGACCGCAAGGGCGCCGACTACCTCCTCGGGCCCACGCACGAGGAGCTCTTCACCGACATGGTCAAGGGCGAATACTCCTCGTACAAGGACTATCCGGTCACCCTCTACCAGATCCAGACCAAATACCGCGACGAGGCTCGGCCCAGGGCGGGCATCCTGCGCGGGCGCGAGTTCCTGATGAAGGACTCGTACTCGTTCGACCTCGACGACGACGGGCTCAAGCACTCCTACGAGCAGCACCGCGACACCTACATCCGCACCTTCGACCGGCTGGGCATCAGCTACAAGATCGTGTTCGCCCAGTCGGGGGCGATGGGCGGGTCGGCGTCGGAGGAGTTCCTGGCGCCCACGCCCACGGGCGAGGACACGTTCGTGGCCTGCCACTCCTGCGGCTACGCGGCCAACGCCGAGGCCGTCGTCACGACCGCGCCCGCCGCCCGCTCGATCGACGACGCGGCGCCGCTGCAGGTCATGGACACGCCCGACACCCCGACCATCGAGACGCTGGTGTCGTACGTCAACGAGCACCACGGCCTGTCCGTCACCGCCGCCGACACGCTCAAGAACGTCGTGGTCAAGGTCTCCACGCCGGGCTCCGACAAGGTCGAGACCCTGATCATCGGCGTGCCCGGAGACCGCGAGGTCGACTTCAAGCGCCTGGAGGCGGCGCTGACGCCCGGCGAGCCCGCCATCTTCGAGGCCGCCGACTTCGCCAAGCACCCCGGCCTCGTACGCGGCTACATCGGGCCGCAGGTCCTGCGCTCGCTCGGCATCCGCTACCTCGTCGACCCCCGGGTCGTCACCGGCACGTCCTGGGTGACGGGCGCCAACGAGCCGGGCAAGCACGCCGCGAACGTGGTGGCCGGGCGCGACTTCACCCCCGACGGCACGATCGAGGCCGCCGAGGTGCGCGCCGGCGACCCCTGCCCCCGGTGCGGCTCCGAGCTGTCCATCGACCGCGGCATCGAGATCGGCCACATCTTCCAGCTCGGCCGCAAATACGCCGACGCCGCCGGCCTCGACGCCCTCGGCCCCGACGGCAAGCCGATCCGCATCACGATGGGCTCCTACGGCATCGGCGTCTCCCGGGCCGTGGCGGTCATCGCCGAGCAGGCCCACGACGCGCTCGGGCTCGTGTGGCCCCGCGAGGTCGCTCCCGCGGACGTGCACATCGTCGGTACCGGCAAGGAAAACCAGGTGGAGGCGGCCCTGGAGCTGGGGGCCGAGCTGGAGTCGCGCGGGGTGCGGGTGCTCGTGGACGATCGGCCTTCGGTTTCGCCCGGGGTGAAGTTCAAGGACGCCGAGCTGCTGGGCCTGCCGACCATCGTGGTGGTCGGACGCGGGCTGTCGCAGGGGGTCGTGGAGCTTCGGGACCGGGTCTCCGGGGAGAAGTCGGAGATCCCCCTGTCCGAGGCCGCCGACCGCATCGTCGCCGCCCTCGCCTAGTTCCGGCCGCCGCGCGCCGAGCCTCCGTCCTGACGGGGGCTCGGCGCGCGGTTTCTGCTGCCTGCGTTGCCGCGCAGCGTGCTGCCATCCCGCCACCGCACGTTGCAGCCGCCGTTCCGCAGCTCGCCGCCGACCTCGGGACCGCCGCCGGCCTTGGGACCGCTGTCAGCCCCAAACGCCGACGCCGACCTCGGACACCGCGCCCGGCCCCGGACGCCGCCGCTCGCCCTTGGGGTGCGTGCCGCTTGGGCGGCGTGGGCGGGGCGTCAGGCGGTGGGGAGGGCGGGGGTTTTGGTGCGGCGGCGCAGCAGGGGCGGGCCGACGAGGCAGGCGGCTGCGATGACCAGGATGGCCAGGGAGACCGGGCGGGTGACGAAGATCGAGGGGTCGCCCTCGCTGAAGGCCAGGGCGCGGCGGAACTGGACCTCCATCAACGGCCCCAGCACCGCTCCCAGGATCAGCGGCGCCACCGGGTACCGGGCCCGGTGCAGGACCCAGCCCAGCAGGCCGAACCCGTACGCCACCAGCACCTCGAAGACGCTCTGCGAGATCGAGTAGACCCCCAGCGTGGCGAAGGTCAGGATGGCGGCCGTGAGGAGGGCCGCGGGGACGCTGAGGAGCTTCACCCAGACCCGGATCAGCGGCAGGTTGAGCACCAGCAGCATCACGTTGCCGATGTAGAGGCTGGCGATCAGCGTCCACACCAGCACCGGTTGCTGGTCGAAGAGCTGCGGCCCGGGTTGCACGTTGTAGATCTGGAACGCGATCAGCAGCATGCTCGCCGTCGCCGACGTCGGGATGCCCAGCGTCAGCAGCGGCACCAGGACCCCGGAGAACGCCGCGTTGTTGGCCGCTTCTGGACCCGCCACGCCCTCGATCGCGCCCTGGCCGAACTCCTCCTTGTGCTTGGACAGCCGCTTCTCGACGTTGTAGCTCAGGAACGTGGGCAGTTCGGCGCCACCGGCCGGCAGCGATCCGATCGGCAGCCCGAACAGGGTCCCGCGCAGCCAGGGCTTCCAGGACCTGCGCCAGTCCTCGCGGGTCATCCCCACTTTCCCGGAGACCGCGACGGGAGGCTGCGCCGGCTGGTTCCGGGAGGCGGCCGTGGAGATCGCCTCCGCCACCGCGAACAGCCCCACCGCGACCGCCACCACCGACAGCCCCTCGTAGAGGTCGGGCATGCCGAAGGCGAAGCGCGGCTGCCCGGTCATCTGGTCGATCCCCACCATCCCGATCGTCAGGCCGAGGAACAGGCTCGACAGCCCGCGTACGATCGAGTCCCCCATGAGCGAGGTCACCGTCACGAACGCGAGCACCATGATCGAGAAGTACTCGGCCGGCTGGATCAGCTTGGCGATGTTCGACATGCCGGGGGCCAGGAACGTGATGACGACCGTGGAGATCGTGCCCGCCACGAACGACCCGATGGCCGCCGTGGCCAGGGCCGCCCCCGCCCGGCCGCGCCGGGCCATCGGATAGCCCTCGAGCGTCGTGGGGATGGAGGCGGTCTCGCCCGGGATGTTCAGCAGGATCGCGGTCGTCGAGCCGCCGTACATGCCGCCGTAGTAGATCCCGGCGAACATCACGAACGCCCCCACCGGATCGAACACGAACGTCAGCGGCAGCAGCAACGCGATCGTCGTGGCGGGCCCGAGCCCGGGCAGCACGCCGACCAGCGTGCCGACGGTGACTCCGAGCATGGCGAGCAGCAGGTTCTGCAGGCTCAGCGCGTGGCCGAAGCCGTCCAGCAGGTTGCCGAGCACGTCCATCTCAGATCGCCAATCTGACCAGGCCCGGCGGCAGCGAGATGCCGAGGAGCCGGTCGAACAGGAAGTACGTGGCCAGCGCCAGCGCCAGCCCCACGAGCACGTCGCGCACCAGCCTCCTGCTGCCCAGCACCCTGGCGACGGCGACGAAGAAGACGGTGGTCGCCTGCCAGTAGCCGACCGGGACGAGGAGGAGCGCGTAGGCGGCCAGGCTGCCGATCAGGAGCAGGACGGAGGGCCAGTGCGGCTTCTCCGCCACCTCACCACCGGCATCGGTGGTGGCGGGGGCCGGCTCCCGCGTGCCCGGTCTGAAGGCCTGGACGACCCCGATGACGGACACCACCGCCAGCCCGACCCCCACCAGCAGCGGGAACGCGCGCGGCCCCACCGCCTGGTAGCCCTCGCCCTGCGGGATCGCGAACGCCTGGGCCAGCACCACCACGGCCGTCGCCAGGAACCCGAGCGAGACGATCCGCTGAGTCACTTGCCGAGCCCCAGTTCGCCCAGGATGGTGGTGACCTGGGTGCGCTGCTGGGTCAGCACCTGGCCGAACTGGTCGCCCGGCCGCCAGTCCTCGACCCAGTTGTTGCGTTCGAGGACCTTCTTCCAGCAGGAGGTCTGGCGCACCTTGTCCAGCAGGCCGATGACGTCCTGCTGCTGCTCCTTGGTCAGGCCCGCGGGCGCGAGCACGCCGGCCAGCGTGGAGACCGCCGCGTTGCCCAGGCCGAGCTCCTTCATCGTGGGCGCGTCGATGCCCGCGACCCGCTGCTCCGAGTCCACCGCCAGCACCCGCAGCTCGCCCGCGGAGATCTGCGCGCGCAGCTCGGCGACCGTGTCGATGCCGGCCGTGGCGGCGCCGCTGAGCAGCAGGTTCAGGGACTCGCCGCCGCCCGCCGTGGGGACGAAGTTGACGTCCTTGGCGGCGACGTTGCGGTCCTTGGCCAGCCCCGCCACCGTCATCTGGCCGGGCCCGCCGAGCGAGCCGCCCGTCCACTTGACGCTGTGGGGCTTGGCCTCCATGGCGTCCAGCACCGACTTCAGGTCCGCGTACGGCGACTTCTTCGCCACCACGATCGCGGTCGGCCCCCGGCTCAGCCCGGCCACGGGGGTGAGGGTGGACAGGTCGACCGGCGACTTGTTGTTCACGATGCCGCCCAGCATGGTCACGCTGTCCATGACCATGAGCTGGTACGGGTCACCCGTCTTCTTGGCGAACTGGGCCAGCCCGATGGTGCCGCCCGCGCCGGGTACGTTCGTGACCGTGGTGTCCACGTCGGCCACCTTGCACTCGCTGAGCGAGCTGGCGATGCCGCGCGCCCGGGTGTCCCAGCCGCCGCCGGGGCTGCCCGGCGCCATGATCGACAGGGGCTTGCTCGGGTAACCGCCGCCCGAATCGGTGGCCTCGCCGACGGCGCAGCCGGTGAGCGTCACGGCCACCGCGGCGGCGGCCAACAATTTGATCTTCATGATGACTCCCGGGGGGTGAGGATCGAAGCGAAGAAGTCTTTGACCGGCTCAAGCACCGACATCGGGTCGTGACCCACGCCCGGCACGACGTCCAGCCGCACCTCGATGCCATGGGCCTCGAAGTTGTCGCGCAGCGCCTTGAGCCGCTCGATGCGGGTGACCCCGTGGGCGTCGGCGCCGTCCATCCAGTTGGAGTCGCCCTGGTTGTTGATCTCCCAGGTCTCCACGTCCGCACTGCCCACGACCATCTGCACCGGCACGTCACGAAGCTCCTCGAATCTGGGAGCGCTGCCGAACTCCTCCTCGAACCCCTTCAGCCCGATCCACCACGGGCTGTTGTGATCGATGTACGTTATCCGCCCTGGTGCACCAATTGACAATCCGGTGAGCCGGTCGGGGTGCAGGTACGCGAACCGGTGCACGAACTGGCCGCCGCCGGAGAACCCGTGCAGGAGGAACCGCTCGGTCCGTACGTTGAAGCGCTCGCCGATCTCGTCGACCATGGCCAGCAGCGCGTGGTCGAAGCGAATGTCGCCGTACTTGAGGAACTTGAAGCTGTGCAGGTCGTACGGGTCGTCGCCGAGGCCCGCGGGGAAGAGCGGGGCCAGGATGAGGCAGCCGTGCTTCTCGGCCCACTCGGCGAAGTTGTCCCGGTACTGCGGTCCGCGTCGCCCCGTGCCGTGCTGGAGAACGGCCAGCGGCAGGGGAGCTCCGTCCTGGTCGTGCGTGGACGGCACGTACAAGCAGTAGGACAACCTCTGGTCGTATCTCGACGCGAATACGGTCGTCGCGCCCGCCGAATAGAAGCCGGTCGGATGCTTGACCACGTGCAGTTGCTCAGCCATGACGCCACAGCCTGGGCAAACACTCGGTGGCCCACAAGCAGATTAACGTCAACGCGGTAATGTGCAGGGTGGCCGTCACGCTCCTCCTCGATTCCCCCGGCACCGGATCCGTCGCCGTCCAGCAGTCCCCGCTGGCCGAGCTGTGCGCCTGCCTCCACGCCCTCGACGAGCCCGGCCACCACCCCGGCAGCGCGAGCTGGGTGGCCAGGGCGCACGCCCGGCTGGACAGCGGGCTGCTGGTCACGGCCGCCGCCTGGGCGCCGCTCTGGGGCGCCTTCCGCGCCCGCTACCTGCTGCCGCTGTCCGCGGGACCGGCGCGTACGCTGGCCGGCGAGCTGCGGGAGGTGGCCGGGCTGCCCATCGGCGACTTCGTGGCCATGACCGCGCAGGCCCTCATCGGCAAGAACGACACCGAGCTGGCGCCCAGGCTCAGCGACGAGGTGCTGCAGCGGCTGCGGCTGATCTCCTCCAGCCGCATGGAGATCGGCGCCCGGCTGCGCGCCGACCCCGAGGCGTTCCGCGGCGAGCTGCTCGGCTTCCTCGCCGACTTCGCCGCCGCGGCCTTCGACGCCGAATGGCCGTCGCTGCGCCCGGCCCTCGACCGCGACCGCGCGGAACGCGTACGCGACCTGCACCGGCGTGGCGCCCTCGTCCTGGGCGACCTCCCGACCGCGTCCACGTCGTCCGGCGCGCGAGGGCCGCTGCGCATCGTCTTCGACAAGCTCTACAACGCCACCGCCCGCGTGGACGAGGGCCGGCCCTGCCTGCTCGTCCCGACCGTCCACGGCCGGCCGCACTTCGTGATCAAGCACTACCCCGGCTACCCGGTCGTCATCCAGTACAGCGCCGACGGCGCCCCCACGCCGACGCTGGAGACGGCCAGGCGCCGGCTCGCCGCGCTCCAGGACCCGACCAGACTGCGGCTGGTGTACGCGATCCTGCGCAACCCCGTCGCCACCGCCGAGCTGGCCACCCAGCTCGGCATGACCGCGCCCCAGGTCTCCAGGCACCTGCGCAGGCTCAGGGAGGCCCAGCTCGTGCACACCCACCGGCGCGGCTCGGTCGTCTACTACCAGCTCGACGCGGAAGCCGTCGAACGCCTCGGCCCGGACCTGCTCTCCGTCCTGTACCGGTGAAGCGGCCGGCCCCGGACGAGCAGGGCTAGCCGCCCTCCTGCGACGCCGCGGGCGCCGAGGGCGACGAGGACGCCGAGGGCGGGGACGGTGGCGGCGCCGCCACGGGCATGCCGGGGAAGGCCGGGGGCTGGGCGGGGCGGAAGGCGTACGAGCGGGTCGTCGCCTCCTGCATGGCCAGCGCGGCGTAACGGCGCAGCGAGACGTCCTGCGCGGCGGCCAGCTCGAGGTAGGCGGCCGTGACGCCGGTCTCCAGGTGCACCGCCAGCTTGGCCGCCAGCACCGGCCCGGAGGGGAAGAACGGCAGCGCGTAGGACGCGTCGGGCTCGGCCGGCCGGCCCCCGCGCGCCGTGATGAACGTGCGGAGCTGGTCGCGGCGTGCCCGGTGGGCGTCGAAGGCCGCGCTCATCCTGGCCCGCAGCGACCCCGACGTCCGCGCGCCCAGCAGCCCGTACGCGAACAGCACGGCATGCTCGGCCGCCAGCGCCTTGCGGAGTTTCTCGACGTCGTCAGGGTTCACAGCGACCTCGGCAGGGCGATCGCGTGGGCGGCCTCGCAGGCCCCGATGCTGGCGATGAGCTGGGCCACCCCGGGGGAGACGCGGTCGAGCTGGCGGACCCGCAGGGCCGCCGCCCTGCGCTCCAGGTCGCGCAGGCGGGACAGGGACGCCTTGGGGGCGGAGGGGGTGGGAGTGGGGGTGGAGGTGACGGGTGGCGTCGAGGCCACGGTGACGTGTTTGCGCAGCTCGTTCACGTGGGCCTGGTGGCGGTCACGGAACGGCACCAGTTTCCGCGCCCCACCCGAGATCAGCGACGAGTAGAGCGCGATCGTCCGCTCCTTCTCCGCGATCAGGTCCTTCAGCAGCGTGGTCTCAGGGGAGTCGGGGGCCTGGACGGACGGCTGCGGCGGGCCGGTGGCGCTGCAGGCGGTGAGAGCGGCCGCTCCGCCCGCCAGCACGACTCGCCGGGAGAGGTGACGCGGGCGCACGGGCTGGGACCTCCAGTGACGGTGGAGCCGATCGAGGAGAAAGCCGCCCATGGGCAGGCGCGCCCGATCGACGCCGCGACGGCAGGCCCTTCGGGGGCTTTCTCATCGGTAGCATCGTACGGGCTGGTGCCCGCGATCGCTGTCAGGCGACGCTCCGCCATTCGACCATTACGAGTGGCGCTCTTTCCGTGCCCCCATACAGATAGGGTGTCAACTGTCGTCGCTGGCTGAGCGGCCAGACGGCGGAGAGCCAGAGGCGAGGTCCGCCCGGTTGAGACATGACAATAGGGGAGGTCGATATGGGCAGCGCATCACCCCGCGACCACCTGATGAAGCTCCTTGAGCCTGTGGTCGCCGCGGAGGGCCTCGATCTTGAGGACATCACGGTCACCCAGGCAGGCAAGAGACGGCTGCTGCGCGTGATCGTCGATCGCGACGGCGGCGTGAGCCTCGACGACGTGGCCGACGTGAGCCAGGCCGTTTCCACAGCCCTGGACGGCGACGACGCGATGGGCCAGGCGGCCTACACGCTGGAGGTCTCCTCGCCGGGCGTCGACCGCCCGCTCACCGAGCCGCGGCACTGGCGCCGCGCGGCGAAACGCCTGGTGAAGGCCGAGCTGAGAGACGGCACCGTGGTGGAGGGCCGCATTTTGGCCGCGGACGAGGCCGGTGTCGACGTCGACGTCGAGGGCTCCGCACGCAGGCTTGATTACGAGGACCTGACCCGGGGACGGGTACAGGTGGAGTTCCGCCGGATCGACGACGTCGACGGCGACGAAGGCTAAGGGGGAGCCGTCGTGGACATCGACATGAGCGTCCTGCGCAGCCTCGAGCGAGAAAAGGACATCTCCTTCGACCTGGTCGTCAAGGCGATCGAGGACGCGCTGCTGATCGCCTACTTCCGCACCGAGGGCGCCGCCTCCAAGGCGCGCGCCCAGCTCGACCGCAGCAGCGGTCACGTCACGATCTTGGCCGCCGAGCTCGACGAGGACGGCGAGGTCGTCAGGGAGTACGACGACACTCCCGGCAACTTCAGCCGGATCGCCGCCACCACCGCGAAACAGGTCATCCTGCAGCAGTTGCGCGACGCCGAGGACGAGATCAACTTCGGCGAGTTCGCCAGCCGCGAGGGCGAGCTGGTCTCCGGCGTCATCCAGCAGGGCAAGGACCCGCGGGTGGTGCTGGTCGACCTCGGCAAGATCGAGGCCGTGCTGCCGCACGCCGAGCAGGTCCCCGGCGAGGAATACGTGCACGGAGAGCGCATCCGCTCCTACGTCGTGCAGGTGAAGAAGGGCCACAAGGGTCCCTCCGTCACCTTGTCGCGCACGCATCCCGGGCTGGTGAAGAAGCTGTTCGCGCTGGAGGTGCCCGAGATCGCCGACGGCACCGTGGAGATCGCCGCGGTGGCGCGCGAGGCGGGCCACCGTACGAAGATCGCGGTCCGGTCGCGCAAGCCCGGCGTCAACGCCAAGGGCGCCTGCATCGGGCCCATGGGCTCGCGGGTGCGCAACGTGATGACGGAGCTGCACGGCGAGAAGATCGACATCATCGACTGGTCGGAAGATCCGGCCGAGTTCGTGGGGAATGCCCTGTCGCCGGCCCGTGTTTCCCATGTCGAGGTGCTCGATCTCGAGGGGCGCGTCGCGCGGGTGACCGTGCCCGACTACCAGCTTTCGCTGGCCATCGGGAAAGAGGGGCAGAACGCCCGGCTTGCCGCGAGACTCACCGGATGGCGGATCGACATCCGGCCGGATACACAGGCCGAAGATGCCGCCGGTTCCGTAGATGCGTCAACACGGTAAGCTGGAATATGGTGGCCACGCGACCCCACAGCGCACCTGTGTGGGCTGCAGGGGTCGTACGGCTAAGTCCGAGCTGCTCCGTCTGGTGCGGGTCGAGGACCATGTGGTCCCTGATCTGCAAGGACGGCTTCCTGGCCGCGGTGCATCGCTGCATCCGACCTTGAGCTGTCTGGAGCTTGCCGAGCGTCGCCGAGCGTTTCCGCGCGCTTTTCGCGTGCCGGGGCCGCTTGACGTCTCGCGCGTGCGGGCGCAACTGGAGGGAGACCACGCAAATGTCATGTAGGACGCCGAGTTGATGGGCGGAGTCAGATTGCTATGAGCGCCTGATGAGCACGCGGCGATGAAGACGTCAAGTTAGCGACGGTCCGGATGGCATAGCCAGCCTCCCGGGCCGAGTAAGGGAGTGCAGTGGCGAAGGTCCGGGTATACGAGCTCGCTAAGGAGTTCGGCGTAGAGAGCAAGGTCGTCATGGCCAAGCTCCAGGAGATGGGAGAGTTCGTCCGTTCGGCGTCCTCGACCATCGAGGCGCCGGTGGTCCGCAGGCTCACCGAAGCTCTGGGCGCATCGAAGGGTGGGCCCTCCAGAGGCGGCGGACAGCCGTCCAACAGGCCGCAGCCGCCTAGGGCTGCTCCCCGGCCGGCGGAAGGCCAGGCCGGTGGCAATGGCGCCCCGCAGGCGCCGGTCCCCTCAGCAGCACCGCGTCCTGGTCCGGGTCCCAAGCCCGGTCCTGGTCCGCGTCCGGGCCCCGCGGGCGGCGGTCAGCCGCGCCCGCCGGTGCCCATGCCCCACCAGCCGCCGCAGCAGCCCGAGGCTGCTCGCGGTGAGACGTCCGGGGCTCCTCAGGCACGTTTCGAGAGCGGCGCGCCCGCGCGTCCGGCTCCGGGTCCGCGTCCCGGCCCCGGCGGCGCCCGTCCCGGCCCCAGGCCGGGTCCCGCGCCTCGTCCGGGTCCCAGGGACGGTGGCGGCTCCAGGGACGGCGGCGGTTCAAGGGATTCAAGGGATTCCAGGGATTCCAGGGATTCCAGGGACGGCGGTTCCAGGGATGGCGGCGCCTCGCAGGCACCGCGTCCCGGCGCGTCCACCGGTGGCGGTCCCCGTCCCGGTCCGAGGCCGGGCCCGCGTGGTCCGCGTCCCGGTAACAACCCGTTCTCCTCGACCGCCAGCGGCATGGGCCAGTCCCGGCCGCCGCGTCCCGGCGGCCAGCGCGACGGCGGCGGTCCCGACCGCCGCGAGCGCCGTGACGGCCCGCCGCGCGACGGCGCCATGCCGCGCCCGCCGCAGGGCCGTGGCGGCACCGGTGACGCCGGTCCCCGTCCCGGCGGTCCGCGTCCTGGCCCGCCCGGTGCGGGCGGTCCGCGCCCGGGTCCCGGTGCGGGTGGTCCCCGTCCCGGCGGTCCGCGTCCCAACCCGATGATGATGCCGCAGGGTCGTCCTGCGGGTCCCGGTGGTGGCGGTGGCGGCGGCGGTCGTCCCGGTGGCGGTGGCGGCGGTGGCCGTCCCGGTGGCGGTGGCGGCGGCGGTCGTCCCGGTGGCGGTGGCGGCGGCGGTCGTCCCGGTGGCGGTGGCGGCGGCTTCGCCGGTCGTCCCGGCGGCGGCGGTGGCACCGGTCAGCGCACCGGCACCGGCGGTCCCGGTGGCGGTGGCGGCGGCTTCGCCGGTCGTCCCGGTGGCGGCGGTCGCGGTCGCGGCGGCGGCACCGCGGGAGCCTTCGGGCGTCCCGGTGGCCGTCCGGCTCGCGGGCGCAAGTCGAAGCGGCAGAGGCGCCAGGAGTTCGACAACATGTCGGCGCCGGCGATCGGCGGCGTGCAGGTCGCTCGTGGCAACGGCGCGACGATCCGCCTTCCGCGCGGCGCGTCGCTGTCCGACTTCGCCGACCGCATCGGCGCGAACCCCGCCTCGCTCGTGCAGATCATGCTGCACCTCGGCGAGATGGTGACCGCGACGCAGTCGGTCAACGAGGAAACGCTGCAGGTGCTCGGCAACGAGCTCGACTACAACATCCAGGTCGTCAGCCCGGAGGAGGAGGACCGCGAGCTTCTCGAGGCCTTCGACATCGAGTTCGGCGAGGACGAGGGCGACGAGGCCGACCTGGCCGCGCGTCCGCCGGTCGTGACCGTCATGGGTCACGTCGACCACGGTAAGACCAAGCTGCTCGACGCCATCCGCAAGACCAACGTGGTGGCGCGCGAGGCGGGTGGCATCACCCAGCACATCGGCGCTTACCAGGTCCCCGCCGAGCACGAGGGCGTAGACCGGAAGATCACCTTCATCGACACCCCGGGTCACGAGGCGTTCACCGCCATGCGTGCCCGAGGCGCCAAGTCCACCGACATCGCGGTGCTGGTGGTCGCGGCCGACGACGGTGTGAAGCCGCAGACGATCGAGGCTCTCAACCACGCCCAGGCGGCCGACGTGCCGATCGTGGTCGCGGTCAACAAGATCGACAAGGAAGGCGCCGACCCGAACAAGGTGCGCGCCCAGCTCACCGAGTACGGTCTGGTGGCGGAGGAGTACGGCGGTTCCACGCTGTTCGTCGACATCTCGGCGAAGAACAGCACGGGCATCGACAACCTCCTCGAGGCCATCCTGCTGACCGCGGACGCCGAGCTCGACCTGCGGGCCAACCCGACGATGGACGCCCAGGGCATCGCGATCGAGGCGCACCTCGACCGCGGTCGCGGCCCCGTCGCGACCGTCCTGGTCCAGCGCGGCACGCTGCGCGTCGGCGACAGCATCGTCTGTGGCGAGGCCTTCGGCCGCGTCCGGGCGCTGCTCGACGACAACGGCGACGCGGTCGATGAGGCCACGCCGTCCCGTCCGGTCCTGGTGATGGGTCTGACGGCCGTGCCGAGCGCCGGTGACAACTTCATCGTCGTCACCGACGACCGGATGGCCCGCCAGATCGCCCAGCAGCGCGCGGCGCGCAAGCGCAGCGCCGACATGGCGAAGTCGAGCCGTCGCCGCAGCCTCGAGGACATCTTCAAGGACCTTGAGAAGGGCAGCGTCGACGAGCTCAAGCTCATCATCAAGGGCGACGTGTCCGGTTCGGTCGAGGCCCTGGAAGACGCCCTGCTCAAGATCGACGTCGGCGACGAGGTCAGGCTCCGTGTCCTGCACCGCGCGGTCGGCGCGATCACCGAGTACGACGTCAACCTGGCTGTCGCCGACGACAACGCGGTCATCATCGGCTTCAACGTCCGCCCCGAGCCTCGGGCGCGCGACCTGGCCGAGCGCGAGGGCGTCGACATCCGCTACTACTCGGTCATCTACCAGGCGATCGAGGAGATCGAAGCGGCGCTCAAGGGCATGCTCAAGCCCGAGTTCGAAGAGGTCCAGCTGGGCACCGCAGAGATCCGCGCGATCTTCAAGGTGCCGAAGATCGGCAACGTCGCCGGTTCGCTGGTTCGCTCCGGCAAGATCGTGCGCAACAGCAAGGCTCGCCTCATCCGCGACGGTGTCGTCGTGACCGACAACCTCACCGTCTCCTCGCTGCGGCGGGAGAAGGACGATGTCACCGAGGTCCGCGAGGGCTTCGAGTGCGGTATCGGCATCGGCTACAACGACATCAAGGAAGGCGACGTCATCGAAACCTTCGAGATGCGGGAGAAGCCGCGAGACTGACGCGCGGCTCGGCGCCCGGCGGGAGATCCGCCGGGCGCCTCTCGCACGCCTTGGCCTGGTCCCCACCGCAGCAGGCCGGGCGTGCGTTCACCACACCAGATCAAGCGGTGGTTGCCAACGATGTATGTGGGTGCTCTGACCCTGGACATCCTGCTCGGCGACGTCAGGTCGCTGAAGCAGAAGCGCTCTGTCGTACGGCCGCTGATCGCCGAGCTGCAGCGCCATTATCCCAGCATCGCGGTGGCCGAGACCGGCCATCTCGACCTGCACCGCAGGGCCGAGGTCGGCGTAGCGGTGGTCTCCTCCTCCGCGGGTAACTGCAACGAGATCATGGACGCCTGCGAGCGCATGGTGGCCTTCCGCCCGGAGATCGAGCTGCTGTCGGCCAGGCACCGGCTCTACAACGACGAAGAATGAACGACTGCACGGCCACGTCGTGCGTGAGGGGGAGCGAACATGGTGGATGCCGCACGAGCGCGGAAGCTCGCCGACCGCATCCAGCAGATCGTCGCCGAGATGCTGGAGCGCCGGATCAAGGACCCGCGCCTGGGCTTCGTCACCGTGACCGACACGCGTGTCACCGCCGACCTGCGCGAGGCGACCGTGTTCTACACGGTGTACGGCTCCGAGGCCGAGCGGTCCGACAGCGCGGCCGCCCTTGAGAGCGCCAAGGGGATCATCCGCTCCGAGGTGGGCCGCCAGACCGGCGTGCGCTTCGCCCCGACGCTGACGTTCAAGCATGACCCGCTGCCCGACAGCGCGCGCCACCTCGACGACCTGATCACCGCCGCCCGGAGCCGGGACGCCGAAGTGGCGCGCCAGGCCCAGGACGCCGCCTACGCAGGCGAGTCCGACCCCTACCGCAAGCCCGACGAGGGTCCCGAGACGGACCTGGGCGGGGACGACCGAGAGTGACGCCCAACGTGCGCGACAGAGCGGATCGCCCGTTCCGCGCGGACGCCCGGGTGGTCTCCGGCGGGGCGATCCCCGAGGCCGCATGGGACCGGGCCGTGCGGCTGATCGGGCAGACCGACGAGATCGCGCTGGCCTGCCACGTGACTCCCGACGGCGACGCGCTCGGGTCGATGCTGGCCGTGGGGTTCGTGCTGCGGTCGATGGGCAAGCGGGTCGTCGCGTCGTTCGGCGACCACCACTTCGTGGTGCCGCGGCTGCTGCGGTTCCTGCCCGGGCAGGACATGCTGGTGCCGCCGGAGGACTATCCGGCGGCTCCGGGGCTGATGATCACCTTCGACGCCTCGACGTTCGAGCGCCTCGGGCTCCTGCGCGAGAACACCGCCAGGGCCCGCGAGGTCATCGTCGTCGACCACCACCCCTCCAACGAGGGGTTCGGCACGCTCAGCCTCATCGACTCCACGGCCGCCGCCACGGCGATGCTGGCCGAGCAGCTGATGTACCGGCTCGGCGGGCGGCTCGACCGCGACATCGCCGTCTGCCTCTACACCGGGCTGGTGACCGACACGGGGTCGTTCCGGCACTCCTCGACCACCCCGGCCGTGCACCAGATGGCGGCCAGGCTCGTGGCGACCGGGCTGCGCACCGACGAGATCGCCCGCGAGCTGTGGGACCGTTCCCCGTTCGGCTACCTCAAGGTGCTGGCCGCCGCCCTCGAGCGGGCGGCGCTGGAGGACGGGCTGGTCTGGACGTACGTGACGCGGGTCGACCGGGCCGCGCACGGGCTCCCGTACGCGGAGCTGGAAGGCATCATCGACATCGTGCGGCGCACCGACGAGGCCGAGGTCGCGGTCGTTCTCAAGGAGGACGACCAGGGCGACTGGCAGGTGTCGACCCGGTCCAAGGGCGGGGCCGACGTCGGGGCCGTGTGCGCCGCCCTGGGCGGCGGCGGGCACCACAACGCGGCCGGTTACACCTCGCACGAGACCGTGGAGGCGACCATGGACGCCTTCCGGCGCGAACTTGGGAAGGTTGGATGGTCGAGAGCGGGCTGATCATCGTCGACAAGCCGGGTGAGTGGACGTCCCACGACGTGGTGGCCAAGATGCGGCGCATCGCGGGCACCCGCCGGGTGGGGCACGCCGGCACGCTCGACCCGATGGCGACGGGCGTGCTGGTGGTCGGCGTGGAGAAGGCCACCAGGCTGCTCGGCCACCTGACGCTGACCGAGAAGGTGTACGAGGCCACGATCAGGCTCGGTGTGCGCACGAACACCGACGACGCCGAGGGCGAGGTCATCGCCACGGCCCCGGCGTCCGGCGTCACGGCGGCCGAGATCCACAAGGGCGTGGCGGCGCTCACCGGGGAGATCATGCAGATCCCGCCGCAGGTGAGCGCCATCAAGGTGAACGGGCAGCGCGCGTACAAGATGGCCCGCGCGGGCGAGGAGGTCGAGCTGCGCGCCCGGCCCGTCACCGTGCGGTCGTTCGAGGTGCTCGACATCCGGGCGCACGACGACGTCGTGGACGTGGACGCGGTCGTGACCTGCTCCAGCGGCACCTACATCCGCGCGCTGGCCCGCGACCTGGGCGCGGCGCTCGGGGTCGGCGGGCATCTGACGCGGCTGCGGCGCACCCGCGTGGGGCCTTACGGGCTGCCGCTGGCCAGGACCATCGACCAGCTCTCCGAGGAGTGCGTGATCCTGCCCATCGGGGAGGCGGTGGCGGCGGCGTTCCCGCGCCGGGACGTGACGGCCGAGGAGGCGCGCGTCATCTCGCACGGGGGGCGGCTCGCGTCCACCGGGCTGGGTGCGGGGCCGATCGGGGTGTTCGGGCCTGAGGGGGAGCTGCTGGCGCTGGTGGAGGAGCACGGGCGAGTGGCCAAGCCCCTCGCCGTCTTCGCCTCCTAGGGCCCTCTGAGGGCCTTCAGGAGGGTTTGCGGGCGACGATGATGTCACGCACGATCGCCTGGTCCACCCAGTGCTCGAAGTCGGGGTAGTCCATCACCTGGAGCCCGGCCCCGTCGAGGATCTGGGCCAGCTCCGAGCTCTTGCCACCGTAGGTGTTCCACGAGATCCCCATGGCGCCGCCGGGACGCAGGAGCTCGGCCCAGACGGGCACGGCCTGCCGGAGCAGCTCCATCGGGCTGCGCGACAGCCCTGCGCCGCCCTTGCTGCCGTGCTGCACGCCGTACGGCGTGTCGGTCACCAGGGCGTCGAACGAACGCGGCTTGAAGAAGTCGCGGCTCTTGAGGGTGTCGGCGTTGACCACGGCCAGGTGCTGCACGTCACCGGCCTTGACCGCGTCCTTCGACAGCCCGAACGTGACGTTGAGCCGCCGCCCGACCAGGGCCCGCTCGCGCCGCACCGGCACGGTCTCGGCGGTGTGCTTGAGCCGCTTGTTACGCAGCCAGGTCTTGATGAACCCGGAGTACGCCTCGAAGTCCTTGCCGTCGACGTCGAGCCCGTACGCGTCGTAGCCGTACATGAGGGCCTGGTTGAGGGTCGTGCCGCGCCCGCACAGCGGGTCGAAGACCGAGAGCCGCTCGCCCAGCCCCCTGTCGCCGGCCAGCAGCGTGACGTTGAGCAGCAGCTTGGTGAAGTGCTCGTTGGTCTTGCCCGCGTATTTCTGGATGGTGATCAGGTCGCTGCTCAGCCGGTCGAGCGACGTCATGGAGAGCGGCCGGAGCAGCTCCCCTTCCATCCCGAAAATCGCATAAACAGAGGAAAGATTCGACAAAAGCGAAATTTCCGACTGTGCCAGCGGCTCGGAGGTCTCGAACGTCACATACGGCACACCGCCGATGGCCGTCTCCTCGCTGGCGAGCACCTTCCCGTCCAGGCCGTACCTGCTGAAGACCGCCAGCTCGCTCCTGGTCAGCCGGATGGAGCTCTCCCCGTAGACCCGGTTGAAGGCAGGCAGGATCAGAAGCGCGTAACGAGGCATGATGCCCGATCCTAAGCCCTCGATTGGAGCGAACGGTGACGCCCGTGGCAGGCTTGTGTGGGGATTGATCCGCCACGAGCGAATGGGGCCTAGCGTGCAGGGTTCGGGAAGGTCTGTCGTCACCATCGGTGTGTACGACGGGGTCCACCGCGGGCACCGGCGGGTGGTCGAGCGCGCTGTCGACATCGCCCGCGAGCGGGGGCTGCGTAGCGTGGCCGTCACGTTCGAGCCGCATCCCGACGAGGTCGTGCGGCCCGGCACGCACCCGCTGCGGCTCACCGGCCCGCGACGCCGGGCCGAGCTGCTGGCCGGGCTGGGGGTGGACGAGATCGACCTCGTCGACTTCACACTCGACCTGTCGCGGACGAGCCCGGACGACTTCGTCCAGGCCGTGCTGGCCGAGCGGCTGGGCGCGGCCGTCGTCGTGGTGGGCGAGGACTTCGTGTTCGGGCACGAGGCCACAGGAGATGTCGAGACTTTGCGGACGCTGGGCGACAAATACGACTTCGAGGTGGAGGCCGTGCCCCTGCTCGACGCCGTCTCCTCCGCCGCGATCCGCGAGCGGATCGTCGCGGGCGACGTCGAGGGCGCCGACGAGCAGCTCGGGCGGCCGCACCGGGTGGAGGGCGTGGTCGTACGCGGCTACCAGCGGGGCCGCCAGCTCGGCTTCCCGACCGCCAACGTCGAGACCTCCCAGCACACCGCCATCCCGGCCGACGGGGTCTACGCGGGGTGGCTGGAGTGCGTGCCGATGGCCAACCTGCCCGCGCTCTACCAGGGGGAGCGGTGGCCGGCGGCGATCTCGGTCGGCACCAATCCGACCTTCGAGGGAGTGCCTCGGACAGTCGAGGCGTATGCCCTCGATCGGGACGACCTTGAGCTTTACGGGGTGCATGTGGCGGTTGAATTCCGCGCCCGGCTGCGCGGCAACACCCGGTTCGACTCCATCGAGGCGCTGATCGCGCAGATTCACGCCGACGTCGACGCCGCCCGCCGCCTCACGACCTGAAACGCTCACGCCTCGTGACATCGAGCCGCGAATCGGGCCCTTTGAAGGAGCGCCCGAGCACGCCGCGTGAAGTGGTAACCTTGCATGTCGGCTCTGTAGCGGCGGCGCTGCGCGCTGCCCATGACGGCCTTCACGCGGCGACTGTAGGCACGCACGGTCGTTCGCACTTTCATTCATCGTTCACGCGTGCCCGTAGCTCGAAGGAGAGCCGTGTCCCTCGACACCGCTGCCAAGAAGTCCATCATCAGCGAATACGCGACGGTCGAAGGCGACACCGGGTCGCCCGAGGTGCAGATCGCACTGCTGAGCAAGCGCATCAGCGAGCTCACCGAGCACCTGAAGACGCACAAGCACGACCACCACAGCCGTCGTGGCCTGCTTCTGCTCGTCGGTCGCCGGCGCCGCCTGCTGAAGTACCTGCAGAAGGTCGACATCCAGCGCTACCGCTCGCTCATCGAGCGGCTCGGCCTGCGCCGATAGCATGAAAGGGAGCGGCGAACGCGCCGCTCCCTTCTCATATGGCTAGCGCCATATGGTCGGATAAGCGGCAATGTGGAAATGTTGCCGCATCTGACGCACAACTAAAGATCCGAGACACACAGCCCCCGCGTCCGTTCAGCACCATGCGACCCGCGACGCCTGCGGGCCGGTCCTCGGTAGTGGCTTCCGGTAGGAATTTGACAGTGAAAATGTGACCGGGCGCTTCGATCGAAGACCGGCGCTGCACCTAACGAGGGTGCCGGTGAGAAAAAGGGCGCGGGAGACCGACCACAAGGAGGTCCCCCGTGGAGGGTGTCCACACCGCTGAAGCCGTCATAGACAACGGCTCATTCGGCACTCGTACGATCCGGTTCGAAACCGGTCGTCTCGCACGCCAGGCGGCGGGTTCCGCCGTCGCCTACCTCGACAACGACACGATGGTGCTCTCTGCCACCACCGCGTCGAAGTCCCCGAAGGAGAACTTCGACTTCTTCCCGCTCACCGTCGACGTCGAAGAGCGAATGTACGCCGCGGGCCGCATCCCCGGTTCGTTCTTCCGCCGCGAGGGCCGTCCCTCCGAGGACGCGATCCTCACCTGTCGCCTGATCGACCGTCCGCTGCGCCCGTCGTTCGTGAAGGGCCTGCGCAACGAGATCCAGGTCGTCGCCACGGTGATGGCGCTCAACCCCGACCACCTCTACGACGTCGTGGCGATCAACGCCGCGTCGCTGTCCACGCAGCTGGCCGGGCTGCCGTTCTCCGGCCCGATCGGCGGCGTGCGCGTCGCGCTGATCGACGGCCAGTGGGTGGCCTTCCCGACGCACCACGAGCTGGAGCGGGCCACGTTCGACATGGTCGTGGCGGGTCGCGTGCTCGAGGACGGCGACGTCGCGATCATGATGGTCGAGGCCGAGTCCACCAAGGACACGCTCAAGCTGGTCGCCGAGGGGGCCGTCGCGCCCACCGAGGAGACCGTCGCGCAGGGCCTGGACGCCGCCAAGCCGTTCATCAAGGTGCTGTGCGAGGCCCAGTCACGCATCGCGCAGGTCGCCGCCAAGGAGACCGCCGAATACCCGGTCTTCCTGGACTACCAGGACGACGTCTACGCCGCGGTCGAGGCCGCGGTGAAGACCGAGCTGGCCGCCGCGCTGACCATCGCGGGCAAGCAGGAGCGCGAGAACGAGCTGGAGAAGGTCAAGGCGGTTGCCGCCGAGAAGCTCCTGCCCGAGTTCGAGGGGCGCGAGAAGGAGATCTCCGCCGCGTTCCGCTCGGTGATGAAGAAGCTCATGCGCGAGCGGGTCGTCAACGAGGGCGTCCGCATCGACGGCCGCGGCACCAAGGACATCCGGGCCCTGTCGGCCGAGGTCCACGTGGTGCCCCGGGTGCACGGCTCGGCGCTGTTCGAGCGCGGAGAGACCCAGATCATGGGCATCACCACGCTCAACATGCTGCGCATGGAGCAGGTCATCGACACGCTCAACCCCGAGCGCACCAAGCGCTACATGCACAACTACAACTTCCCGCCCTACTCCACCGGTGAGACCGGCCGGGTGGGCTCGCCCAAGCGCCGCGAGATCGGTCACGGCGCGCTGGCCGAGCGGGCGCTGATCCCGGTGCTCCCGTCCCGCGAGGAGTTCCCGTACGCCATCCGCCAGGTCTCCGAGGCGCTCGGCTCCAACGGCTCCACCTCGATGGGCTCGGTCTGCGCGTCCACGATGGCGCTGCTGGACGCGGGTGTGCCGCTCAGGGAGATGGTCGCGGGCATCGCGATGGGCCTGATCGGCGAGGGCGACACGTACGTCACCCTGACCGACATCCTCGGCGCCGAGGACGCCATGGGCGACATGGACTTCAAGGTCGCCGGCACCAAGGACGTCATCACCGCCCTGCAGCTCGACACCAAGCTCGACGGCATCCCCGCGAGCGTGCTCGCGGGCGCGCTGAAGCAGGCCAAGGGCGCGCGCCTGGCGATCCTCGACGTGATGCAGGAGGCGATCGCCTCCCCGGCGGAGATGAACCCGACCGCGCCGCGCATCATCACCATCAAGGTCCCGGTCGACAAGATCGGCGAGGTCATCGGCCCGAAGGGCAAGATGATCAACCAGATCCAGGACGACACCGGCGCCGAGATCACCATCGAGGACGACGGCACGATCTACATCGGTGCCACCGACGGCCCGTCGGCCGAGGCGGCCCGTTCGGCGATCAACGCCATCGCCAACCCGCACATGCCGGAGGTCGGTGAGCGCTACATCGGCACGGTCGTCAAGATCGCGGCCTTCGGCGCGTTCGTCTCGCTGCTGCCCGGCAAGGACGGCCTCCTGCACGTCTCCCAGATCCGCAAGCTGCACGGCGGCAAGCGCATCGAGAACGTCGAGGACGTGATGAGCGTCGGCGAGAAGATCCAGGTCGAGATCGCCGAGATCGACGCCCGGGGCAAGCTCTCGCTGGTGCCCGTCGAGGTCATCGAGAAGGAGGCCGCCGAGAAGGAGGCGAAGGCCGGGGCCGACGCCGAAGGCGGCGAGGGTGACGAGGCCCCGGAGGCCGAGGAGGCCGCCGGGGCGCCTGCCGAGGAGAAGTCGGAGCGGCCCCGCCGCACCCGCACCCGTGTGCGCACGCGCGGCAGCGCCGACGGCGACGACCGCAACTCGTGAGCGAACTCAGGCACCTCGGTCATGAGGCCCTCTCCGGAGGGCCCATGGCCGGACCACTCGGCGCCCCGGAGGCCCTGTGAGTACTACCACGCTGCACCCCGGCAGGGACGGAGCCGGGGTCGTGAGGCGCACCGTCCTCCCAGGTGGGCTGCGCGTGGTGACCGAGACCATGCCGACCGTGCGCAGCGTCGCGGTCGGCATGTGGGTCGGCATCGGCTCGCGCGACGAGGCCCCCGAGCACACGGGGGCCACCCACTTCCTCGAACACCTGCTGTTCAAGGGCACCCCCACGCGCGACGCCATGGAGATCTCCGCCTCCATCGAGGGCATCGGCGGTGAGATCAACGCCTTCACCGCCAAGGAGTACACGTGCTACTACGCGCGCGTGCTCGACGAGGACCTGCCGGTCGCGGTCGAGGTGCTGGCCGACGTGGTGACCAGCTCGCTGGTGACCGAGGAGGACGTCGAGTCCGAGCGCGGCGTGATCCTCGAAGAGATCGCCATGCACGACGACGACCCCTCTGACGTGGTGCACGAGCAGTTCGCGGCCGCGCTCTACGGCGACTCGGCCATCGGCCGGCCCATCCTGGGCACCGTCGAGTCGATCAACGCTCTCGGGCGCGAGCGGATCGCCGAGTACTACCACCGCTACTACCGGCCCCGCCGCACGGTCGTGTCCGTCGCGGGCAACATCCGGCACGAAGAGGTCGTCGAGCTCGTCACGAGGGCGTACGAGCGGGCGGGCGCGCTGAGCGGCCCGGCCGAGTTCGCGCCCCCGCGCACCAGCGGTCCCGGCGCCGAGCTGCGCTCCGGCGTGCGGGTGCTCGACCGGCCGACCGAGCAGGCCAACCTGGTGCTCGGCACGACCGGCCTGTCCCGTACGGACGACCGCAGGTTCGCGCTGGGCGTGCTCAACGCGGCGCTGGGCGGCGGCATGTCGTCCAGGCTCTTCCAGGAGATCCGGGAGAAGCGCGGCCTGGCCTACTCCGCCTACAGCTACACCTCGGCCTACGCCGACACCGGCCAGTTCGGGATCTACGTGGGCTGCCTGCCGTCGAAGATCGACGACGTGCTCAAGATCTGCCGGGACGAGGTGTCCAGGGTGGTGGCCGAGGGCCTGAGCGCCGACGAGATCATGCGCGGCAAGGGGCAGATGCGCGGCGGGCTCGTGCTCGGCCTGGAGGACACCGGCTCGCGCATGTCGCGCATCGGCAAGAACGAGCTCGTGTACGACGAGCTGATGTCGGTGGACGAGGTGCTGGCGCGCATCGAGGCGGTCACCCCCGACGAGATCGACGAGGTGGCGCGGGACGTGCTCAAGCGGCCGCTCACGCTCGCCGTGATCGGCCCGTACGGCGACAAGGACTTCACCGAGGCCGTCCGCCCGTGAGAACAGACCCGCCACATGGGTCCTGAGCGGCCACGACAGTGGTCCTGAGGCCCCATGGGCGGGTTTTCGCGCTGGTATAGGGTTGGCCTGTGATCAGGGTAGGTGTGCTGGGCGCCCGCGGGCGCGTCGGCGTCGAAGTGTGCAAGGCAGTCGAGGCGGCCTCCGACATGGAGCTGGTGGCCGCGCTCGACAAGGACGACTCCATCGAGGGGCTCGAAGGCGCCGAGGTGGTGGTCGACTTCACCCATCCCGACGTCGTCATGGGCAACCTCGAATGGGCGATCCGGCACGGCGTCCACCCGGTGGTGGGCACGACCGGGTTCGACGAGGGGCGGCTGGAGACCGTGCGCGGCTGGCTGGCCGAGTCGCCGGGCACCCACTGCCTGATCGCGCCCAACTTCGGCATCGCGGCCGTGCTCATGATGCACTTCGCGCAGCAGGCGGCCCGCTACTTCGAGTCCGTCGAGATCGTCGAGCTGCACCACCCCAACAAGGCAGACGCGCCCTCCGGCACGGCCACCCGCACGGCGGAGCTGGTGTCCCAGGCGCGCGCCAAGGCCGGGCTCGGCCAGATGCCCGACGCCACGAGCACCGCGCTCGACGGCGCCCGCGGGGCCGACGTCGGAGGCGTCCACGTGCACGCGGTGCGGCTGTCCGGGCTCATCGCGCACCAGGAGGTGCTGCTGGGCGGCGAGGGCGAGATCCTCACGATCCGGCACGACACCATGACCAGGGCGTCCTTCACGCCGGGCGTGCTGCTCGGGGTGCGCCGCGTACGCGAGCTCCCGGGCCTCACGCTGGGCCTCGAACCGCTCCTGGACCTCTGACGTTCCCTCGCCGGGGACGACGTGCCCACAACCGTACGGTCGTGGGCACGTCGTGAGGAGAGGGTCCCGGCTCCGCACAGCCGGGCCATACGATCATCAACATTAAAATATGAGGGGCGCGATCCGGCTCCACCATGAGATCGTGTCGGCATGGTGCGATGGGCTGAGCCGGATGAGCTCCCCGGGCTGGTCGCGATCGAGCTGGCGGCCGACCAGCTCTTCGAACAGGTGGACATCGTCTTCCCGCCCGGCACCACGATGATCGAAGAGGCGGACGACCCGCTCAGCGTCCTGGTCGAGGGGACACCTCCCGTGGGGTTCGCGCTGATCGCGTGGGTGGACGGCAACCTGCACCTCGAACAGCTCGCCGTGCATCCCGACCACATGCGCCGGGGCATCGGCGGGCGGCTGATCGCGGCGGTCCTCGAGCACGCGCGAGCCGCCGGGGCGCCTGCCGTGACCCTCACGACCTACCGCGACGTGCCCTGGAACGCGCCGTGGTACACGCGGCACGGCTTCGCGGTGATGCCCGAGGAGGAGTGGGGGCCGGAGCTGCGCGCGCTGGTGGAGAACGAGCGGGAGCTCGGCATCGAGATCGCGCCCCGCGTGGTCATGCGCCACTAACCCGGGAGGGCACCCGGACGCTCGGTGTGGTCTATCCACTCCTGGGCCTGACGGTAACGGGATCGCCGTCGGCGGTGGGCTGGTTGGGGTTCGCCATGATCGTGGCGGTCCTGGCGTTCTACATCCCTGGTGGGCTGTTGGTCGACCGCCTGCCACGTCGTTCGATCATGTTGTTCGCCGAATCCGGTCGTTGTGCGGCAGTTTTTACGATCCTCCTTTCAACGGCCTTCGGTGGCCCACTGCTCGCGCACATCGTGTCGGCGGCATTCGTCGAGGGCGCCCTGTTCGCCATGTATGGTCTGGCCGAGACGGCGCTGCTGTCCGACCTGGTCAGGCCTGAACTGCGGAAGCATGCTGTGGTCAAGGTGCGGCTGCGGGCGCGGTCCTGGACCTACAGGGGGGATCCTTCGCCTTGGCCCTGTTTCTGACCGGGTTCGGCGGCGTGCTGAGCAATGTGGCGATCAGGTCCGTGGAGATGCAGCGGATCGATCCGGGAACGCTGGCCCGGACCGTCGGTGTTTCGCGGCCTTCGACCTTGGGCGCGCGCCTCTGGGGGCATCCTGGTCGCCTCGCTGGGCGTGACAGGGGCGACGCCCGTGTTGTTCTTCTCGATGCTGGCGCCGGCGGTGGCGATCACGGGCGTGCCACGACTACAGGCGATCCTGACGCTGCCCTTGCTGGAGGGGAACGGCTATCGAGTTGGAGAAGGCGGCGACCGGATCCTTGTCGTCGCTCAGGCACAGGGTCAGCGCCTCCCGCAGCGCGGCGCTTTCCACCGTCTCGAGGTCGTGCAGCGATAGGTCGGTGACGTCCATGAGCGTGCTCGCCCCGCGGTTCCCGTTACTCATATGCACTCCATCCATTTTCGGTCGCCCGAATACCGTATTGACGCACATGCACATACGAGCGTGTGTGTCATGTCCTCGTTGCGATTGCGCGGGGTATTTACCGCTGCTATGAAGATTCTGAGATAAGCGGGTCGGCTAATCAACTACGAGCGGGCTGCCGGTTCGCTTTCGGCGGAGCGGGAGGATCGACATGGCGGAAAATTCACATTTCATGCCGGTGCACGATCCAAAGATCTGGGAGCGGGTTCCCAAGCGCAACCCCGACTTCACCGGCCGTGAGGACCTGCTGGCCGCCCTGCGGAAGAGCATCGGCACCGTGACGGCCGTCGTGGCGCAGCCCTTGGCCCTGCAGGGCTTCGGAGGCGTCGGCAAGACCCAGCTCGCCGTCGAATACGCCTGGCAGTACCGGGCCCACTACGACCTGGTGTGGTGGGTGTCGGCCGACCAGCCGCTGCTCGTCCCGTCCTCGCTCGCCGCGATGGCCCCGGTGCTGGGCCTGCCTCCGTCGGCCAGCACCGGGGTCGAGCAGGCGACCCAGGCGGTGCTGCGCGCGCTGGAGAGCGGATCCCCGTACCGGAGCTGGCTGGTCATCTTCGACAACGCCGAGGAGCCCGAGGAGATCAAGGAGTACATCCCGAGGGGCCCGGGCCACGTCGTCATCACCTCCCGCAACACGCGCTGGAGCGACCATGAGGCCACCATCGAGGTCGACGTCTTCAAGCGTGACGAGAGTGTGGCGTTCCTGCGCAAACGCCTCGGCCGGTCGATCAGCGACGTCAACGCCGACCGGCTGGCGGAAAAGCTGGGCGACCTGCCGCTCGCGCTGGTGCAGGCGGCTGCCCTCCTCGCGCGCACCCTCATGCCCCTCGACGAGTACATCGCCCTGCTGGACGAACAGACGGGCCGGCTGCTCAACCTGGAGAAGGCGCCCTCGTACCCACTATCGATGACCGCCGCCTGGCGCCTGTCGGTCGCGCGGCTCGAGGACCAGGTTCCCGAGGCGGTCGAGCTGCTCCGGTGCTGTGCCTTCTTCGGTCCCGAGCCCATCCCCCGCGACGTCTTCCGCCGCGGCAGCCAGGCGGTCGTCTCGCGGCTCGCGCCCATCCTGGCCGACCCGATCCTGCTGTCCACGGCCCTGAGCACGTTGGAACGCCTCGCACTGGTCAAGATCGATCAGGCCACGCGCACCCTCCAGGTCCACCGGCTCAACCAGGCGCTGCTCCGCGACGAGCTGTCCGAGGAGGGGCGCAGGGAGATGCGCCACGAGGTCCACCTCCTCCTCGCCGACAATGCGCCCGTCGATCCCGACGACACGAGCAAGTGGGCCTATTTCGACGAACTGGCCGCCCACCTCGAGCGGTCGGGCGTGATCGAGTGCGAGGATCCGGTCGTTCGCGAGTTCGCGCACAATATCGTGCGTTACCTCTACGTACGAGGCAGCTACCGGCAGGCGCAGTCGCTTGTGGGGCAGTGCATCGACGAGTGGAGCAGGACGAACGGCGAGCGGCACATCGACGTGCTGGTAGCGCGCGGCCACCTCGGCAACATCTACCGGGCGCTGGCCCTCTACCCCAGGGCGTACGAGCTCGAGTCCGTGACCCTGGAGATGATGCGCGAGTCCCTCGGCCCCGAGCACGCGCAGACGCTGTGGGCGATCAACGGCTACGCCGCTACCCTGCGCGGGCGCGGCGACTTCCTGCGCGCGCGGGAGCTCGACGAGCAGGCCCACGAGGCCCAAGAGCGGCTCTACGGCACGGACGACATGACCACGCTGCGCGTGAGCAACAACCTGGCCGTCGACCACATGCTGACCAGCAACTACCAGCACGCGCAGAGCATGCTCAAGGAGATCTTCCTCAAACTGAGCCAGGCCAGGGAGGGCATCGGCAAGCGCCTGCTGCTCCAGTCGTGGAGCAACCTCGGCCGGACGGTGCGCCTGGGCGGCCAGTTCAACGAGGCCGCCGACGTGGGAGAGGAGGCCTACGCCTACGGCGTGAAGGAGCTGGGGCCCGACCACCCCGACACGCTCCGGGCGGCCAAGGACTACGCGATCTCCCTGCGCAGGGGCGGCCGGCTGGAAGAGGCCCTGGAACTCATGAAGGACACCCACGCCCGCCTGTATCGCCTGTACGGTGACAAGCACGCCGACACGCTGGCGGCGGCCATGGGCCTGTCCAACACCCTGCGTGCCGGCGGCAACCTCGACGAGGCCAGGCTCATGGCGGAGCGCTCCCTGCGGGACTACCCGGAGGTGTTCGGCGAGGATCACCCGTTCACCCACGCGTGCACGACCAACCTGGCGCTGCTCACTCGCCTGATGGGAGATCCCGCCAAGGCGCGGCACGACAACGAGAAGGCTCTCGCCAGGCTCACCACGCGGGTCAGCCGCGAGCACGACTACTCGGTGACCTGCGCCATCAACCTGCAGAACGACCTGGCGGCCCTCGGCGAGCACGACCGGGCCCGGGAGCTGGGGGAGGAGAACTACCGGCGCATCCAGACGTACTTCAGCCCCGAGCACTACCTCAGCCTCGTCTGCGCCACCAACCTGGCCCTCGACCTGCAGGCGACGGGCGCGGAGGAGGGCGCCAAGCGCCTCCAGTCCGAGTCGATGAGGCACTTCGACCTGATCATGGGGCGCGAGCACCCCGAGACGCTGGCGGCCATGGCGGGCGAGCGGCTCAACTGCGACTTCGACCCGCCGCCCGTCTGATCTCGGTCAGCTGTTGAGCCGGGTCCACGCCTCTTGATGACGTTCGGACTCTCGCCGGGCCTGCGCCGACGCGGCGGCCGTCACCGGCTCGCTTCGCCAGCGGCCGAGCGTGTCACGCAGGATGCCGACGAAGCGTGTCCCCTCTGCGGTCAGTGCGCCGCTGTCCAGCAGCGTCCCTGTGACCTGGTGGGCGGCCTCGCGCCACCGGGCGAACTCCGTCTGAGCTCGGGAGGCCAGGTCCGGATCCTCGGTGTGGCGGCGCCAGAACGCGGCCACACCCGCGTGCGCGTACGCGCCGTGGAGCAGCCCGAAGAGCGGGCGCGGGTCCTTACGCCAGGGCGCGTAGTAGCGGCGGCCGTCGTCGGGGCGGACCAGCTCCACGACCTCGGTGAGCGCGTTGAGCTTGGCGTGTTCGAGCTCGTGGGCCAGGATGAGGGCCAGCCCCAGCCCGTCGGTCGGATCGGAGAGCGCGATCGTGCCGAACATGCCACGCGCGGACGCGCTGCGCTGAGCCTCAGCTCCGGCGGTGATCGGCGTGAGCACGGAGATCGCGGCGGCCACCTCCTCGGCCACCGTCGGATGCCAGGTCACCAGGATGCGCCAGGCCTCGCGCAGGCACGAGGCCCATCGCTCACGTCGGAGGTCCGTGAGACGGCCGTCGGCGTCGTCGCTCGGCCAGCGGTACGGGTCGAGGTCGTCGATGGTCAGCCGCACCCCGAGAGGGCCGGACACGTCGTGCAACACGTGCCAGCCAGGGGAATCGCGTAGCAGGTCGATTCTGTGGGTGCGCCGGCCGACGCCGAGCTCCGCGCCTCCGTCAGTCGGTTCCACGGTCACCTCCACCACCTCGGAGGCGACGTCGGGGACGAGCAGGCGGCCCACCGACGGGAGCATGAGCTCGTGGTCGCGTACCGGAACCTTGAGGCTGCAGGCGGCGCCCGCGCGCACGGCCGCGGCCACGGCCAGCGCCGCCAGCCGCCCCGGATCGCCTCCGCCGCGGAGCATCGCCCGACAGGTGTCCAGCGCCCACTGGCCCACCGGCGGATGACGCAGGCAGCGGCCGACCACCTCCGGCGCGTGCTCCTCCAGGTCCGCCAGCGAGGCATACGCCCGTGCCGCGAGAGCGGCGTGGGCATGTCCGCCCTGGTGGGATTCGTCGACGACGAGCCGTACGAGCAGCCGGTGCTTGCTGGTCTGGGCGGCCCGCAGCTCCTCCACGGCCGCGGTGCCGCCGCCCCCCGTCGCCAGCGCCGAGAATGCCCTATCGGAGATCTGATGTGTGGCCAAGCTGGTCCGCTCCTTTGAGCCGGGCGACGTCTTGCGTGCACCTTGCCGCGATGTATGTGATCAACCGGTACAGATCGGGGCAGTAGACGGAGCGCTCCGCGAACCCGGCAGCCGGGCTGTAGCGGTGCGCGTAAAGGCCGCCCCCGCACAGGGAGACGATGTCGCACTCGTGGCACGCGGGCGACAGCGCCAGCTCGCCGATCTGGCGGGCGACGATCGAGGGGTGCAGCAGCGCCGCGTCCAGGGGATCGGTGAGCACGTGGAGGCTGGTCTCCGTGGCGCCCTGGTACGCGCTCTTCAGGATGTCGGACTGCTCGATGCTGCCGTCGGTCTCGATCACGACCATGCGCACCGGGGACAGCCCCACCGTCTCGGCCCGCGACGGCCTGCCCACAAGCAGTCGGATGATCTCGTGGAACAGCCGGACGTTCGTTTGCAGGACTGGGCTCTCGTACCAGCGGTCGAAGATCGGGATCAGCCAGTCGGCGTACGGCGTCGCCGTCGAATCGGGGTCGCGGAACGGCGGGGGCGCCGCCCAGTTGCCGTGCGGCAGCAGGAAATCGATCGCCGGCGGGTCGAACTCCAGCAGGGCCTCGTAGGTGCGCAGCGGGTCGTTCCGCACGTCGACGGTACACAGGAGCCCGCTGAACAGGTGGTGGTAAGGGCCTGACGTGAGTCTGCGCAACGTTTTGCTGACCAGTTTGTGGCTGCCCTTCCCGTTGGCGAAGCGGCGGTGGCGGTCCTGGCCCTCCTCATCGCCGTCGAGACTCACGCCGACGCGGATCTCCAGCGAGTCGAACAGGCGTAGGAACGATTCGTCGAGCCGTACGCCATTCGTCTGGATGTTCACGCTGACCTGGGTGCCGGTGGGGACCGCACTGCGGATGCCGCGTACCAGCTTGGAGATCAGGTCAGGGCCGGCCAGCAGCGGCTCGCCGCCGTGCAGGATCACGTCGATCTCGGGCAGGTCATGGGAGGCGGCGTGTTCGGCGATGCGCGCGATCGTGCGGTCGGCGACGGCGTCCGACATCCTGCGCGGCTGGGTGCGCCAGCTCTGGTCCGCCATCTCGTACACGTAGCAGTGGCGGCAGGCCAGGTCGCACCTGCTGTGGATCTTCAGGATGAACTGCTGGAACGCGGACGGCTCCCAGCCGCCCGCCACCAGCGCGCCGACGTCGAGGAGCTCTGGGAATCCGCGGGTGAGCAGCGGTTCGGAGTCAGGGCTAGCTGGCAACCCGTCCCTCTCTCTCATGACTCTGAATGGAGTCAAGATTTGTGCCGATAAGAGCGGTTCTTCTCTTGGCTATGGAGCAATTCCTCGAGGAACAGGTAGAGCTCATCGATTTGGTCGACAAAGGGGAGCCAGTCGTACGTGCCGAGCCCGTCCCGCTCCAGCGGGGAGAGCAGGCGAGCGGCGGCCCTGAGCTCGCTCGGCGGTATTTCGACCGGCTCGAACTCGCCTGCGCCGGTCCGGACCGCCCGCGCGAGCGGATGGTGCGGCCCGCGCACGCCGAGTGCCGCGAGCACGACTTCGGCAGGGTGCCGGGCGACCGGGCCGTCGGCCAGTTCGACCGCGCCGGGGTTCGCGAGCGCGACCAGTATCCGCAGGTCGGGCGGCAGGTCCCGGAGCACCCGCGGCTGGTCCGGCCGGGCGAGCTGCTGCCTGCGCGCCAGGAGCAGTAGCACCTCGGGGACACCCTCACGCAGGCCGCGTAACACGTCGGGTACGCAGTCGGCCGGAGATCGGGTGGAGACGGACATCCGATGGGCGATCGACTGCCTCACGAGCGCCAGCGGCTCCGACAGTAGGGCGTCCGCCAGGCGTCGGTAGCCCTCGTCGGGATTCTCTCCGAGCGCGTAGGCGTATCGGACGACAGGGTCGGCGGCGTCGAAGCGGGCGGTTGGGCGCAGGGCGCGGGCGATCAGGTCGAGGTCGCGCGTGGTCGCCGGCGGCGCACTCGGGCTCATGGGAACCGAGCCGGTCGGCTTGGTCGCGACAAGCGCGGCGGCCGTCCCGGTGGCGAGAATGAGTGCCCCGAGCAGGGCAGACGCCGGCGAGAACGTCAGGAAGACGCCCGTCAGGACGCCGAAGGCGACGAGCAGCAGCGTGGCGCCGAGGGAGGTCGCCAGCGCGGTGCGACGTGTCCTGTAGTCGGCGACCACCTTGGCACGGGCCTTGTGGAACTCCTCCCAGTCCGCCGCCGCCCGCGCGGCCCTGGCCTCGGAGATGCGGTCGGTCAGCCCCTGGCGCCGCATCGGCCAGTCGGGCGGTTGCTTGTCCTCCTCGCGTTCCAGCCGCTGCGCGACCTCGGCGAGGTTGCGGCTGAGCGTGGCCGCCTCGTCGCGGCGCTCGGAGCTCACCCTTACCAGATACGTCTTGAGCTCCCGCAGCGCCTCGTCGGATTCCGTGGACGCCGGCCCCGTGAGCAGGGAGGCGATCTGCTCTACGACTTCGTCCAGCGCTCGGGAGAACGCCGGCGACTTGTCGGCCACCAGAACCCAGTGCACCACGTTACGCATCGTAACCAGAACCGGCGGGCTGGCATATCCGGCGACCACCACCGCCGTGAGGATCGGACGGCCGTCGGTCCGGGCGGCGCGGGCACCGGCGGCCTTCTCGTCGAAGAGGCCCACAGTCAGCTCGATGACGGCGCGCGGATCGTCGCGGCTGGGAAGGAGGAACGCGGCCGCACGGCCCTCGTCCTCGACCTTGTCCGCGAGCAGCCCCGCCGCGAGCAGCTTGGCCTCGATGAGCATCGCCAGGTCGGCGAGGTGGGGCGCGCGGCTGTGCCCGGCCGACGCGCTCGCCACCAGCTCCGCGTCGATGGTCGACGCGGGCGGCGCGGCCTCGAAGCTCACCCAGCTCAGTTGCAGGAGCAGCCGGATGTTGCCGCCGCTGTGGCGAAGGAGCTCCTGCAGGCCGGTGTCGGAGAAGGGCCAGATGCCGGCGTCGGGTCCCGGGCGGGCGGCGTTGATGTACGCGCCCAGCACCTGCCGGGCCTCGTCCGGGGTGAGCGGCACCATGTGAATGGCCCCCGCGCCGATGCGCTGACGCAGGTCAGGTGGCATGCAATCCCAGCCCGCGTCGCTGACGACCAACAGCAGCATCCCCCCGATCCGAGGGATCACCTCGACCAGGCTCTGCAGCAGCGCCATGTTCCCGGGGACCGGGATCCCGTCTCCGAGCACGAACTTCTCGCACTGGTCGAGGACCAGCACGAACGGCCGGCCGCCCCTGGTCACCAAGGTTGTCAGGACTTGCAGGCCGTAACGGCAGGTCAGTGGGTCGTCGATGCGGCGGCTGACGCCGAGGGCCCGCGCGTCGCCGGGGCTGATCTGCCGGCCGCACAGCCAGTCGTAAGCGGCGTCGGAATACTTCGGCCGCTGCAGGAACGACAGTGCCCGCTGGAACTGGGGCGCGTTGCCCGCCACGGCGGCGATCTCCTTGGCCTGGGCCTCCAGGACCTCGCCGGCATCGACCAGATGCCTGTCGAACAGCTCACGCACGATGGCGGGATCCTCATCGAGCCGCGAGCGGACGTCATCGCTCGCCCGCGCGCCGGCGAGGGTGCCGAGGTAACGCTGGCTCAGGTTCGCCAGGAGTTTGTGCGACAGCTGAGTGACCAGGCGGCGGTACTCGGCGACGAAATCGCCCTCCTGAAACCTCAGGTAGAGCTGGACCGTCTGCTCCTCCTCTCCGTTCACGACGGCCATCATGTGGCGGGCGGTGTGGGTCTTGCCCACTCCGTGAGCGCCGTACAGACAGGCGAGGGCGCCGTCGCGGGTGGCCTCGTCGGCGAAGCGGTGCACGTAGTCCTCGGCCAGGCGCACCGAGCCGCGCACGCCCGGGAGCAGCGCGGTCGGGGTGTTCTGCAGCCAGTCGCTCAGGAAGGCCCGCAGTGAGGTCTCCTCGGCACTGGAGGTGCCGCGGGCGGGGAACGGGTTGCGCGTCGGGTAATCAGCCATGGGGGTCTCCCAGCCCGTTCCACTTCTCGGCCTGCCACATCTTGAGCTGCATCCACATCTCGTGCATGAGCAGGCCGTCCGTCGGCCAGGGCTCGTCGCTGTCGTACTCGCTCAGCCGGCAGTCGAGGAGCACCGCCAGATGCTGCATGGCCTGGCCGATGGTGTACGGGCGGGTGCTGAAGGCCCGCTGCACGCCGTCCAGGTCGAAGGGGGAGGGCGGCTCACCCGTCCACCGCCCGTCGGCCAGCACCGCTATCTGCCGTGGTGTCAGCGCGCTCAGGTCGATCACGTGGCCACGCCGGGCGAACGCCTGTCTGTCCGCATCCGTGAGCTGGACCGTGCTCGCGTGATCGTAGTTGTCGATCGTGAACACCACGACCGTCCTGGTGTTCTCGAACACCTTCGCGGCCTGGGTGAGCAGTTCCTTGGTCGACACGCCCTCGTACCGGATGCCGAAGCCGGCGTCATGGGCGGCGAAGGCCGTCGCCGCGAACTCGGCGATCTCTTGCAGGTCGTACTCGTTCATCGGGTTCGTGGGGGCCCGGTGGCTCAGCGTGGTGAAGCCGCGCTGGAGACGGGGCGGGATTTCGATGTTGCTGGTGTGCATCTTGTTGCGTAGCGAGAGCAACGTGGAGCGCAGCAACTGGTACGCGTCGTGCGTCATGTCGTCACGTTCCACACGGTGCACCACGAACCGGTAGCCGGCCAGGCGGGCGGTGGCGGCGCGCTGGTACGCGTACAGCATGTGGTTGGCCAGAGAGGTGCGCCCGCTGTTGCCCACGCCGGTGATCAGGAAAAGGGCGGGCTTGTCCCCGTTGATCGCCCTTTCCATCGTGCTCTCGATCGCCGCCAGCCGGATGAAGCCCTCCAATTCAAGAAGGAGCGCGCGATCGGATTCGATGCCGAGAGAATCCAACGGCCCGCTGACGTAGGGATTTCCGGACAGCAGGCCGTAAAGTTCGTAGCGGACATCGCCTATACCCATCTCAGCCGCCGATCATCGTCAGATAGACGGGTAACCCCTCGGCGGACGCCTCGAAGGCGGATCCGGCGAAGAGCTGTGCCAGGAAATCGTGCTTCCCTAGATATACCCGCGTCAGGTCCTGCAGCATGCGCGCCTGCGTTTTGAACCGCGCCTGGAACCCCTGTGCTGAATCGGCCACGAGTTTGTTCTGATGGACCAGTTCGAGTGCGACCAGCAGCGCCGGGCAGCGCACCACGTCCGAGAAGAGCTCCAGGCTCTGCACCCGTAGCACGACCAATCGTACGACCAGATCCGTGTCCAGGGTGGCCAGGCCGGGCGTGCCCTCGATGACGGCCTCCGTCACCCGGAGGAGATTGAGCACCCGCTTGATCTTCCTGGGGTTCGGCGTGACGATCTTCTCCAGCAGCGCCGCGTGCGTCCTGGCCAGCTCGCCCGTGCGCGACTGACGGATGAACCGTCCGACCTCCGCGGGCCCGAGCGGATACAGGTGCAGGGGCAGCTGGATCATCTTGTCCAGATACTCGTCACCGATGACGGTGTGGTCGGGGAAGCCGAACGGCTGGTACTTCACCGAGACACCGCGGTCGACCATGTCCTTGGACAGGGCGAGGACCACGAAGACGTTCCTGAGGTCGAGGAAGAGCTTGATCGATTCGAGGACGTCGATGATCTGATCAGGCTCGCACCGGTCGAGGTCGTCGACGAAGAAGATGATCCTCTTGCCCTGTGCCGCCAGGCGGTCGGCCTCCTGCTGCAGCAGCCCGCGCAGACGGCCGGTCTGGCTGTCCACCAGGCCGCGCATGAGCGCGTACCGTTCGGCCAGTTTGTCGATCTTGTCCACGCTCACGGAGCCTAGGCTGAGCCGCTTCAGCACCTCGTCGGCGGCCAGCCGCATCGTGATCTCGCCGAGCCGCCGCACCGTGCCGGCGAAGCGGTGCCCGGGGTCCTCGTCGAGCTTGTCGTGCAACGCGTTCAGCAGGGGGAGCAGCATCTCCGGCTCGCGGCGGTGCACCCAGGGGTTGAAATGCACACGGACGAACTCGTCGCCGTGCCGATCGAGCAGCCGCTCGTCCAGCATTTCCAGCAGGGTCGATTTCCCGCTTCCCCACGAACCGTAAACGCCGATGGTGAACGGAGTTTCGGTGTGCGGATTGGTGATTATCGAAACCAGCGGATCGACGTAGCGCCGGAACTGAAGAAGATCGCCGCGCCAATTGGCGGGTGCGTCCGAGAGCATCGCGATTTCGGGCATCGTCTCCCTCCCAGGAAGAGGATGCATCCATCGTGCCGCGGAATACCGCGGGTTATTGAACTGTGATAGCGGTGGTCAGCCGGTGGCGGCGACGTACGCGTCCACCTCGGCCAGGTACGCGTCCTTGAGGTGCCGGGGCAGCCACGTGATCTCGAAGGCGTTGCGTTCGAGCTGAGCCACCTCCTCACGCGTGAGCTGGAGCGCGGCCTGCAGCGCTTCGAGGTTTTCGCCCACGTAACCCGCGAAATACGCGGGGTCGTCGGAGTTGATCGTCACCCGCACGCCCAGGTCCATCAGCTTGCGGATGCCCTCGGCCTTCATCGAGTCGGTGACGTAGCCGTTGGAGATCGGGCAGCAGGTCAGCCCCATGCCCCGCTCCAGGACGACCTCGACGAGCCGCTGGTCCTCCAGGATGTTGACGCCGTGGTCGATGCGGTTGACGCCGATGTCCTCGACGGCCTGACGGATGTGTTCGACGGAATCGTCCTGGTCGACGTCGCAGTGCATGGTCAGGAGGTAGCCCTCCTGCCGGGCGCGCTCGTACACCGCCGCGAACTTGACCGGCGGGTTGCCCCTCTCGTCGGAGTCGAGCCCGACGCCCGCGATCCACTCCTTGTACGGCAGCGACTCCAGCAGCGTCGCCATCGCGTATTCGGCCTGGAAGTCACGCAGGAAGCACATGATGAGCTGCGCCCGCACCCCGAGCCGCGCCTCCGCGTCCATCAGCGCCCGCCGCAGCCCGCGGATCACCACGTCGAACGGCACCCCTCGCGAGGTGTGGGCCTGCGGGTCGAAGAAGATCTCGGCGTAGCGGACGTTCTGCTCGGCGGCCTTGCGCAGGTAGGCCATGGCCAGGTCGTAGAAGTCGGGCTCGGTGCGCAGGACCTGCATGCCCTCGTAGTAGACCTTGAGGAAGGACGTCAGGCTGTCGAAGTCGTAGGCCGCCCGCATCTCCTCGACCGATGAGTACGGCAGCTCCAGGCCGTTGCGCCCGGCGAGCTCGAACTTGAGCTCGGGCTCCAATGTGCCCTCGATGTGCAGATGCAACTCGCACTTGGGCAGCCCCGCGATGAAGTCCTTCACACGCCCAAGCTTAGAAGACGATCGCGAGCCCCACGGCGAACAGGAGCCCGTACGCCAGCTGCAGTTTGCCCGTCTGCTGCAGCACCGCGATCAGCGCGGGGCCCACGGCCTTGCCCAGCACGGTCCTGATCGGGGTGATCGCCAGCGGCGCGGCGAGCAGCACGAGCGCGGCCCACGGCGTCACCGTGACCATCGCCAGCGCCACCACGAACGGCACCACCTGGCAGGCCACGTAGAGGGCACGGGTGCGCTCCGCCCCCAGCACCACGGCCAGCGTGCGCTTGCCGGTCTGGCCGTCCGTCCCGACGTCGCGTAGGTTGTTGACCACGAGCATCGAGCACGAGAGCAGCCCCACCGGGATCGACGCGAAGAACGCCGGCCAGCTCAGCGACTCCGTCTGCACATACGCCGTGCCCACCACGGGGACGATCCCGAAGAACACGAACACGGCCACCTCGCCCAGCCCGCGGTAGCCGTACGGGCGCTTGCCGCCCGTGTAGAACCAGGCGGCGGCGATGCACGCCGCGCCCACCAGCAGGATCCACCACGCCCGCGTGACCACGACCAGGATCAGCCCCAGCACCGCCGCGACCGCGAAACAGCCGAGCGCGGCGACCAGCACGTCGCGCGGGCTCGCCGCCCGCGAGCCCACCAGCCGCATCGGGCCGACCCGCTGGTCGTCGGTGCCGCGGACGCCGTCGCTGTAGTCGTTGGCGTAGTTGACGCCGATCTGCAGCGACAACGCCACGAACAGCGCCAGGACGGCCCGCCACCACACGAATCCGCCTTCGCCGATCGCCACGCCGGTGCCCACCATGACGGGCACGACGGCGTTCGGGAGCGTGCGCGGACGGGCGCCCGCGATCCACTGGCCAGGGGTTGCCATGATCTGCCGTTCGTCCTCTAGCTGATGTCCGTCGTGAGCCTGATCATCCGGATCGGGCGGCCCATGTCGAGCACGCGTTCGGCCATGTCCTCGCCCCAGCCGGCTGACTCCAGGAAGCCCAGCACCGCGTAGTTGTCGGCGAACACCCAGGTGACGATCTGCCGGAAGCCGTCCTCGCGCAGGTAGTCGACGGTCGCGTTGAGCAGCCGGCTGCCGTGGCCCCGGCGTACGAAATCGGGGTCGACCAGCAGCGTCAGCATCTCGGCCACCACAGTGGGGTCGAGGTCGGGGTCCTCGGCGGGGGCGTGGGAGGCCAGCCCCACCACGCGCTCGCCACCACGCGGGGTGGTCAGGGCGGCGCTGCCGCCCGCGCCCAGGGCGGGGAAGCCCTCGGTGTCGAGGATGGTCTCCACCGCCACCAGCACCCGGTGCCTGGGGGTGGGCGGGGCGACGATCGCCTCGTCCCACTGGCGCAGCCACATCTTCTCGGCCGCCGCGCCCGTCATCTGCTCGAGTGGGCCCTCGGGGAGGAAATCCCGATAGCCGTAGCGCCAGGCGCGGATCTGACAATTCGCAACCTGGAGCACATCCTCGCGCCGGGCCGCCCGGACGCCTACGTCTGCCATCTCGGCCCGCTCCTTCGCCTGCCGTTCATGCCACAAGGCACGAGTTACACCGTATCGGTGTTTGACCCTTGGAGACGACGCGAACCCCTCTTCGCCGCCGATCTCGCCCAGACCTTCCTCAGCCCGTTTGCGTCACCTCAGCCAACGCTCCGGCGAGTCGCCGCACCCCCTCGTGCAACTCGGCCAGATGGGCGGCGGCGATGTGCGTCACCCGGATCCGCGGCCCCGGCGGCTCGGACGCGTAGTACAGCCTGCCCGGACTCACCAGCGCCCCGTTCCGCCTGGCGGTCTCGACGAGCGCGTTCTCGTCGACCTCGGCGGGCAGGCGCACCCACAGGTGCATCCCACCGATGGGCAGCAGCTGCACCTCCGCCTGCGGCATGTGGGTGGCGAGCGCGGCCGCGAGGGCGTCGCGCCTGGTCCTGATCTCATGGTGTACGGCCGCCAGATGCCGCGGCCAGGCCGGCGACCCCACGAACTCCAGCGCCGTCTCCTGCAACGGCCGCGCCACGAAGAACGACTCCACGAGCTGGCTGGCCCGCAGCCGGTGGGCGGCGGGCCCCCTGGCGACCACGGCCGCCACCCGCATGCTCGGCGACAGGATCTTCGTCAGCGACTTCACGTGGACGACCGTGCCGTGCCGGTCCATGGAGGCCAGGGACGCGGGCGCCTGATCGGTCAGGTAGCACGCGTAGTCGTCCTCGACCACGAACGCCCCCGCCGCCCTGGCCACCTGCAGCACCTGTTCCCTGCGCTCCATCGGGAGGGTGGCGCCCGTCGGGTTCTGCAGGGTGGGCTGGCAGAAGAAGACCCGGGCCCCGGTGACGGCGAACGCCTCGGCGAGCAGGTCGGGACGTACGCCGTCCCGGTCGATGGGCACGGCAGTGGCCCGCAGCCCGGCCGCCCTGGCCGCCGCGATCGCCCCCGGATAGGTGGGCGTCTCGACGAGCACCGGCGTGCCCGGGGCCGCCAGCGCCCGGAACGCGTGCGTGAGGGCCGCCTGGCCGCCGCTCACGATCAGCGCGTCGGCCGCGGTCACGTCGCCCCCGGCCTGCCGCGCGAACCACCTGCGCAGCTCCTGCAGCCCCGCCAGGGGCGGCATGGCCCAGGCGTCCGGCCTCCGCACGGCCCGCGCCGCCGCGGCCGCCAGCTGTTTGTCCGGCCGCAGGCCCGCCCGCAGATAGCCGCCGGTGAGCGGCACCACGCCTTCGGCCGCCGCGCCCAGCAACGTCGCCACGGGCTCCTCGTCGACCACCCGGTCCCCGAGCGCCACGGTTTGCCACGAGAGATCGACGGCCTCCGGTGCGGCGCTCACCTGGGGGGTCACGAACACCCCGCTGCCGGGCCTCGCGACCACCCTGCCCTCGGCGGCCAGCTGCCCGATGGCCCTGGACACGGTGACGGGGGAGACGTTGTGCAACCGCATGATCTCCCGGCTGGACGGCAGCCGTGCCCCTGGCCCCAGCCGTCCGGCCTCTTCGCGCAGTATCGCGGCGATCTGGGCGATACTGCTATCGTTGTCCATGAAGAGTCAGAATAGCGCTACTACTCCCGATGGAGTAGCACTCCCTCCCGGTCCGGGGCACGCCGCGTCACCGGCGAGCGCCGGCCAAGGCACCGCTCTGGCCTTCCTGGGCGTCCTGGCCTTCTCCGGGTCCCTCCCCGCCACCGTCTTCGCCATGGAAGGCTTCCACCCGTGGCTCGTGGCGATCGGGCGCGCAGTTGTAGCCGGATTTATCGCGCTGGCCTGCCTTAAGTTCGCAAAAATCCCCATAATTCCGCCAAAGCGTGACTGGTCGGCGTACGGTCTCATCTCCCTGGGCGTGGTCTTCGGCTTCCCCGTCTTCAGCGGCCTGGCCCTGGCCCTGGGGGCCAGCACGTCGCACGCCGCCGTCGTGGTGGCACTCCTCCCGGCCGCCACCGCCGCCTGCGCCGTCCTCAGGGCGGGCGAACGCCCCCGTCCCCTCTTCTGGGCGGCCTGCGGGGCGGGCGCCCTGGCCATCACGGCCTTCACCCTCACCCAGAACCAGGGCCTGCCCACCTGGCCCGACCTGCTCATGGTGGGCGCCCTGCTGTCGGCCGCGATCGGCTACACGGAAGGCGGCCGGCTGTCCAGGCGAACCCCGGGCTGGCAGGTGATCTCCCACACCCTCGTCCTCTCGCTGCCCCTCACCGTCCCCGTCACCGTCGCGCTGGCCCTCCTCACCCCCATCACTCCCACGCCGCACGCGATAGCGGGCTTCGCGTACGTCTCGCTGATCTCGATGTTCCTCGGCTTCATCCCCTGGTACGCGGGCCTGGCGAGGGGCGGCATCGCCCGAGCCGGGCAGACCCAGCTCACCCAGCCGCTCCTCACCCTGGTCTGGGCCTGGTTCCTGCTGGGGGAGCGATTCGGGCCGGCCACGGTGGCCGCCGCGCTGGTCGTTCTCGTGTGCGTGGCCATTACTCAGCGTGCCCGTACTTGAAAGCCGTGACGCCGCCCAGCAGGATGGGGGAGGAGGTGTCACAACATGGCGGACCTCACGATCCCAGAGGGCGGCTTCTGGCCCGCGCCGGAGATCCCGCAACCCAACATCTATCCCATGGAATGGCGGGTGGAGACCGAGAAACTCGCCGCGATCTACGAAAAGTCCAAGCGCACGGTCTGGAATCCGGCCGACCTGCCCTGGGACGGCCTCGACCCGGGCGACTTCACCCGGGAGCAGCGGCTGGGCATCATGTACTGGTTCGCGGTCCTGGCGAACTTCGACGCGTCGGGGCCGGCGGTGTTCGCCCGCGCCACGATCCAGGCCTTCGAAAAGCACGAAGAGGACCCGGTAAGGAAGTGCTTCTTCTCGATCACCCGTGACGAGATGAACCACGAGGAATGCTGCCAGCGCACCATCGCAAAACTGTGGCCGGGCGGCCCGCTCGACTGGACCCCTTCGGACGACCTCGAAATGGCCGCCCACAACAACATCGGCTGGCTCTATCACAACGGCGGCCGTTACTGGACCGGCTACAACTCCGCCGTCGGCAAGTATTCGCTGCCGGTTCTCTTCACCAGTTTCATGATGGGGGAGATGGCCGCCTCGACGTTGTTCAGGGGCATGTCGTCGGGCACCCAGCATCCGGTCTTCCGCGAGATGTTCCAGCGAATAGGCAGGGACGAGTCCCGTCATCTCCAAATCTGCATGACCATTTTGGAGAACGAATGGCCGGGGCTCACCGACGAGACCCGCATCCTCATCACCCGCCAGCTCAGAGCGGGCTTCGTGTTCCTCAGCATGATTCTCTGGGAGCCTCCTGAGGGTTTCTGGGAGCTGCCGCCGTACTTCCTGGCCAACCACCGCGTCCTGATGGATCACGCCAGGCAGGCGGGGCTGGGCGTGCTGTCGTTCGAGGAGCAGGCGGAGAACTGGCGGGTGGCCATGGCCAGGATCCGCGCGATCGTGGAACGCTGGGGCATCGCTTTCCCCGCCATTCCCGAGCTGGATCTGGAAGGCGTACCGGTGGATTTCATCGATCCTGAGGACATCATCCCGGTCTTCTAATATGCCGTTCCATGTGGCCACGCATCGACGGACTCAGAGTCCTTGAACTGGGCACGCCCGGCGAGCTCCGCGCCTGGCTGACCGAGCTGACCCTGGCGGGCGAGAAAACGGCCACGGCCGGTCTGCTGCCCCTCGACTATCACGCCGAGGGGGAGGAGGTGGAGCACGTCGGGGAGCGCCTGGTCCTGGTGGACGACTCGGGCGCACGGGTGGCCGGGATAGAGATAACGCGGGTGCGGCTGACGCCGTTCGCGGCGGTCACCTGGGAATTCGCCCAGGCCGAAGGCGAGGGCTTCCGCTCGGTGGAGCACTGGCGCGAGGTCCACCGGCGTTACTGGGAGGGGCAGGGGTGCGAGGTGGACGACGGGACCACGGTGGTGTGCCTGTGGTTTCGCGTCGTGGACCACGGGCTGTGAGCCGGGCGGGTCAGGGAGCGGGCCTGCGCTCCTCGGGCGAGACGTAGCTGCCGCGATGCGGAACGGTGAACACCCATCCCTGCTCCCGCAGCAGCGCTATGGCCCGTCGTACGGTCTCGCGCGCGGCGCCGTACTGGCGCACCAGCGTCACCTCACGCGGCAACGGCCGGTGCGCCGTCAGCTCGCCGGCCGTGATGCTCTTCCTGATTTCCTCGGCGATCTGCCGATAAAGCGGAACCTGCTCGGCCCCTTGCCCGGGAGAACTGACGAATGTGCCCTCGCCCTGACGGGTATGGACCAGCCCTTGATTTCGCAGCACCCGAATTGCCCGGCGCGCCGTTGTCCGGGCCACCCGGAACTCTCGCTGGATTCCCGCCTCGCTGATCACGAGATCTCCTGGGGAGAGTTCGCCGGTTATGCGTGACTTGAGGACTTCGCTGATCTGAAGATAGAGGTGCGTGTCACCCGAGCGATCCAGCACATCTCAATGATATACAAGCGGCCTGACAATGGGAGGGCGATTAAGAACCCCTATTCCTGGGCCACTTTTCCGGCTCATTCACAAAAGTGCCCCTATAGGGGACGGTGAACACCCATCCCTGTTCCCGGAGATGCGCGACCGCCTGCCGCACCGTCACCTTGGCGACGCCGTATTGCCGCATCAGCACTTTCTCGCCGGGAATAGCCCGATTAGGGGAGATCTCGCCCTGCACGATACGCGTGGAGACCTCCGCGGAGATCCTCTGATACAGCGGCACCTTCCGGGGCGACCGCGGCGTACCGGGCCGGCCGACGAACGTCCCCTCACCCTGAATCGTGTGCGCCAGCCCCTGCTCCCGCAGTTCCCTCGCCACCCGCCGGGCCGTGGTGCGCGCGATGTCAAAGTCCTTTTCGAGCGTCGCCTCACTGGGGACTGGATCGCCCGCTTTGAGTTCACCCCGCTCGATCTGATCGCGCACCAGGTCAGCGACCTGCTTGTAGATAGGCACGGGCCCTTCGCGATCTAACACGGTACGGATGTTAGACGAAACCGTACAGACCTGCACAAGGAAAACGTCTAGTAGAGGGGCGGATACATGCCCCAAACCTACGGGTCAGCGCACCGCGAGAAGCCCCGACCTTCTCATCGGCGGCAAAACCAACCGCCGGTGCCCATCCCGGGACACCAGGATCCTCTTCGTCACCCAGCGTCAGCAAACAGGGCCCCGGTCACCGCACTCCCACGGAACCAAGGCAACACACCTCGACCACTGCGACTCCGGGGCGACTGAGACTCATCCATCAGCTGTAGCTGGGCCACCGGGTTGCATCCACCCCCGCCTCACGGGGTGGCCCCGCCCCGCCTCGGCGGGCAGCCTCGCCTCGCCGGGCAGCCGCCGGCCTCGCTCAGCAATCGCGGTGGAGATCCTTCCCCTCGGCTGCCCTGGCTGGGCATGGACCCACCCAGCTCCCCCTGTGAGGCGCGAGCGGAGCAATCAAGCTAGCCGCCCCCGCGGGTGGGCCACTTTCCGGGCTCATTCACGTATGTCCCTCTATAAGGGATGGTGAACACCCACCCCTGCGCCCGGAGAAGCGCGACAGCCTTCCGGACCGTGACCTTGGCGACCCCATGCCGCAGCATCAGAGTCTCCTCGCTCGATATCGAGCAGTTCGGCCGGAACGTGCCGCGCCTGATTTTCGCAGCGATGTCGTGGGCGATGTCTAGATAGAGGGCCTTCGTCCGCCTTATCCGGGGAACGCCGATCGGCCCAACAAAAGTGCCTTCGCCTTGGACCGTGTGGACGAGTCGGCGCGCACGCAGCTCCCGAACCACATTGCGCGCAGTCGATCGCGCGATGCCGAACTTCGCCTCCAGCGCCGCCTCACTCGGCACGGCCTCGCCGATCCGCAACCGCCCGCCGACGATCTGCTCTTCGATCGCATCGGCAATCTGTACGTAGATCGGGACAGGCCCATCACGGTCGAGCATGCTCACAGCGTAGACGTCTGGATACAAGCAGGCGAGCAGAGTCAGGCCTGGGGCCACGACTCCTTCGGAGACACGTAACTGCCTCGCTGCGGGACGGTGTAGATCCATCCTTGCTCCCGCAGGAGCACCATCGCGCGCCGCACCGTCTCCCGGGCCACGTCGTACTGCTCCACCAGCGCCGACTCGCCCGGTATAGAGCGCCGAGGCGGGAAACGTCCCTCCTTGATCTGCTCGGCGATGTCCGTCGCGATCTGCTGGTATAGAGGGACTTTCCGCTGCTTACGAGGTGCTTCGTCTGGCCCGCCGACAAAGGTGCCTTCACCCTGAACGGTGTAGATGAGTCCTTCCTCGCGAAGTACGTGCACCGCCCGCCGGGCAGTGGTCCTGGCGACTCCGAACTCCTGCTGAATGTCCGCCTCACTCGGCACCGGGTGTCCGGACGCCAGACCGGAGACTCGCTGCCGAAGGATCTCGGCGATCTGAAGGTAGATGTGGGTGTCGCCGTCATAGTCGAGCACGCCTGCAACTTAGACCAACAGGTGCAAGACCTCCCATATCGTTCTGTCTATTTAGACAGAGTGGTCCTCCTCGCTAGACGAGAGGAGACGACCAGACGTATCTTTCAACCATGCCCAAGCCTCTCAACTGGCTCTGCTGCCAGCTCTCCATTCATGTACCAGACCCACTGCCCGACCACGTGACCATCAGATGGGACCCCGCGTTGCCGAACGCCACACGCGTACGGGTCCGGGACTACACGTGCGCTTGCATGCCGACGTTCTACGAGCTGTGCGAGAGCGGCGGCCTGTTCTTCATCCGCAGGACCCGCCGCGTTGGTCGAAAGACGGTGATCGACGAGGGCCCCCGGGTCATTCACGCAAAGGCCATGGTCACCTGGACCCAATTGCTGGACGGGGCAGTTGGCCGTCCTGCCTGCACTCCGCGGGACGACCCAGCCGTGCTGGGTGCGCCCGGAGGCGACGTCGGGCAGGCCGAAGAGGGTGGGCGCAAACGGCTGCGTCGACTTGGGCGCGCAGGCCTGGGGAGAGTGGGATGGACAGGTGTCCGGTTCGCGCATAGGCCGCCGAGCGCACGAACCGGACACCCTAGGTGATGGCACCCGAAGGTGCCATCGGGGGCGCACCTTGCGATCCCAGGCGACGCGCCTGCCCGAACGCCCGCCGAAGAGCGCCGGGCCGCGCCTGGAATCGGTGCGAGTGACGGGCATGGTCCCGAGCCCTCCGGAGGCACGGGACCATGCCACTGCGAGTAATGGCCGGCTGACGTCCGTAACGGCCTACCCGCGGTATTAGATTCTCATGGCCGTCACTTGGAAAACTGCAGTTCGGCGCTATACGCAGGATGATTCCCTTTGGTGTTCGGTGGGTTCATGGTCCCTAGAGGAATAGATTTATGTGGGGATTCGCCGCCAGGCGGCGTCCGTGATGATCAGGTGGTCGAGGAGCCGTAGGCCCACCGTCTCGGCGGCGCGTACGAGCTGGGCCGTGGCCTCGAGGTCGGATGTGCTCGGTTCGAGGGAGCCGGCCGGGTGATTGTGGGCGAGCCCGAACATGGCTCCGCTCGCGGTGAGCACCTCCGTGATCACTTCCCGGATCGGCACCGCCGTGTGGTCGGATGCGCCTTCGGTCAGGATCGAGTGCTTCAGCACCCTGCCGCGGGTGTCGCACACCACCAGGACGAGCCGCTCCTGTTTGCGGCCGCGGAGCAGCGGGGCGCAGTGGTTGGCGAGGTCGGATGTGCTGGTGATCCGTTCGCGCTCCGGCCACGCGTCCGCACGGCGTACGAGATGAAAGGCCGCGGCGACTCGCGCGGCCTTGGCGGGGCCCATCCCGGGCACGGCGAGTAACCGATGCGGGTCCGAACGGCGGAGGCCATCGAGATCTCCGCAATGCTTGATCACCTGGCTGGCCAGGTCCAGGGCACTCGACCCGCGAAATCCCGAGCCGAGCAGCACGGCCAGCAACTCGCGGTCCGCCAGCGCGGCCGCGCCGCTGGACATGAGCCGCTCGCGTGGCCGGTCGCTCTTGGACAGGTCTTTGACTCGCATCGGCAACCTCCGCGACCGTTGTATCAGCGCGCACCGACAATCTCTGACCTGCGGTTTTGCCGGAAATCCAGCGTTCGCCGCCGGGGTGGGGGAAATGTGTCAGCCCGGCGTGCGGTTGGCCTCGGTGATCAAGGCTGAGGCGAGCCGCCCCGTCTGCGCGGCGATCTCGTTCGGTGACATCGGCCGCCCGTTCTCCAGCCACCACGTGATCGCCTGCACGAACATCCCTCCCGCCAGCGTCGCCACCAGGCCGCCCGATGTGGGGAATGGGTCCAGGTGCTGGGCGACCATGTTCGAGAGCGAGGATTGCATCTTCGCCGCGAACCACGGGCTGCCCTTCTTGCCGAGCAATGCGCCGTACAAACGCTGATATTCGGCGACATGTTCAAAGAAGGCGGCCCAGCGTTCGATCGGGGGTCGCTCGTCGTCTTCGGTCATGCTGCCCAGCAATGCCTCCATCGCCTCGTCGAAGATCTGCTCCACGAGGTGGTATTTGTCGCGATAATTCCGATAAAAGGCGGCTCTGCTCACCATGGCCCGTTCGGTGATTTCGCCCACGGTGAGGCGTTCGAACCCGCGTTCCTCGATGAGCTCGACCAGCGCGTCCCTCAGCAGCTTTCGCGTACGGCGAACCCGGACATTGCCGGTTGACTGCGACAAATCCCGCTCCTTGTCCAGGTCGGTACATCTCCCTGGATTTGCGACTGGTCACCCCGCCGGTGGCGTCGGCAGCATGGCATCCGGACAACATGCCTGGATTGAGACACATTGTCTCGCAGGGAGGATGACCATGAGAGCACTCGTGGCCGAGCAGTACGGCCCGCCGGACCTCTTCGCCATCAAGGACCTTCCCATCCCCGAGCCCGGCCCCGGCCAGCTCCAGGTACGGGTGCGCGCGGCCGCGATCAATCCCGGCGACCTGCTGTTGGCCGATGGCACCGTGCGTGACCAGGTGCCGCTGGACTTCCCGCACATACCGGGCACCGACTTCGCCGGAACCGTGACGCGGCTCGGGCCCGATGTGGAGGGGTTCGAGGTGGGGGACGAGGTGTTCGGATTCGGCGCGCCGCCGTCGTACGCGAAGGGTGTGGGGATCGCCTCGATCGCCTCGGGGACGATGGCCGAGTACGCGGTCATCACCGTGGGTGACTACCTGGCTGAACGGCCGGATGCGCTGAGCCCCGAGGTGGCGGCGGCGCTGCCCAGCACGGGGATGACCGGGCTCGCGGTGGTCGAGGCCGGCGAGTTCGAACCGGGGGAGAAGGTCCTGGTGATCGGCGCGGGCGGGGGCATCGGCAGCGTGGTGGTGCCGCTGCTGGCCGGGCGGGTGGAGGTCATCGCGACGGCGGCCGGTGAGGATGAGAAGTATGTCCGCACGCTCGGAGCGGGGAGCTCCATCGACTACCTCGCGGCCGATGTCGCCGAAGAGAGTCTGCGGCGCCATCCGGGTGGCGTCGACGCGATCGTCAACCTGGCGCTCAGGGGCGAACCGTTGATCGCGGCGGCGAGGGCGATCCGGCCTGGAGGGCGCCTGCTCAGCACCACGCCCGGTACGCCCGAACAGTCCGTGTTCGGCCGGGACGATCTGTCAGTGGCCGTGGTGATGGGCGCGTTGAAGGTCCAGAATCATACGTTCCGGTCCATCGCGGCGTACCTGCTCGACGGCACGCTGCCTGACCCGATCAGCCACCGGTACCGGTTCGCGGATTCTGTCAGGGCTTATCGGGGCTTTGCCGGTATGCGGCATCGCGGGAAGTTTGTCGTCTCGATGGGGGAAGGGGCTGTTTGATGATGTGGGTCGTCGCGTACGACGCCGATGAGCTGAACGTGCGCACCGTACCCAAGCTGGATCCGAAACGGGGGAGGCGTTCATCCGCGTCCACGGCTCCGGTGTGAAGCCGAACGACGTGAAGATCTGCTCGGGTGGTATGTGCACGATGTCGGGGCGGAAGTTCGGGGATGGACTTCGCGGGGGAGGGTGAAGCGGTCGGGCGGCGGGGGTGGAGCTCCTGGAGGGAGTTCGCGAATGTACGGGTTTACGGCCGTACAGGCGCTGCAGCCGACACTGTCACCGCCGAACCCTCGCCTCCACGCTCAGCGCCAGGCCCTTGCCCAGCCCGGCCCTTGCATGGCCGACGCCCCACCGCCGTGCATGCGTGGGCGACGTCCCCACCGCCGTGCGTGCTATGTGCGGCAATGCCACCGCCGTAAATACCGGATTCTGCCGTGACCTCGGTGCAGCCCACGTGATCGGCTACGCGGTTGATGGCGGGCCGGACGAGGAGTCCGGCGCGATCTTCGACGCCGACAGCAGTTCGCTCGGCGCGTACAACCTCCTGCTCCGCCACGAAGGCAGCAGGACGACCACATCCACGGACGGGATGACGTCCACGCAGCTGTCGGCCCTGCGCGAGGCACCTGACCGATGGCCCGCGCCCGCCACGCCCGATGTGTACGCGATAGGGGAACGGATTTGCCCATCGGATCGGGCCTTGCACAGGCTCAACGCACCACAAACCGGCCACGCTCGCCGAAGATGTCCAGGTGTCCGACTTGGGGCTCCGGGCGAGAAGGGGCTTCGCCCGGAGACGCCCGCGTCCAAAAGGTCAGACGGGCATGCTGTAGGTGACCCTGAACCGGTCGCCTGGAACGACGATATCGCTCGTCTCGACGGGACGGTCACCAGCCCAGTGGGTACGTTCGATGTGCAGCACGTGGACGCCCGCCGCCAGATCGAGCGCGTCACTCTCCGCGGGGCGCGGAACCCGGGTGTGCACGCTCTCGACGACCTCGGTGATCTTTACGCCATGCGCGTACATCCTCGCGACCAGGCTCCGCCGTTCCTCCTCGGAATGAGGTGTGAACTCCAGCGGCTCATACGACGTGGCGAGCTGCAGGGGTTTGCCCTCGCCGCGAAAGATGTAATGCGTTCTGGTCAGCGTGGTCGACTCGCTGAGGCGCAGGCGTTTGGCGATGTCAGGCCCTGCTTCGGTCGGTTCGCTATGCCAGTCCCATGTCACCCGTCTGCCCTGCGATTGCAAGTCGGCCGCGAACGGGGCGGGGTGATCGAGAAAGCGCCATCGGTAGAGCGGGGTCAGGTCGGGGCGTTCCCTGACGTAATGGCCCGAGCCCACGCGGCCGATGATGAGGCCTTCGCCCGCGAGCACGCGCAGGGCGTGCCGGGCGGCGGTCTCTCCGACCTGATATTTACGGGTCAGCTGCGCTCGCGATGGGATCGGCGCGCCGGGGGGAAGGGTGCCGTCGGTGATCTGTCGCCGAATGTCTTCGACGACACGCAGGTAGACCGGATCTGAGGTGGCCACTAGTCCATCCCTGGGGGTTCGTGTGAGGCGTTGCCCCATGTTGCCGTATTCGGCAGGTAACCGACCGTCATCGATGGTCGTTGGAGCCCCAACTTTGCGGTGGCAGAAAATTATCGGAGAAACCCTGTAACACCGGTGTAAGAGGGACCGATTCTCCGGTAGAGGTCGTCGATGTGTGTACCCCCGAGCACATATCGGCGGCCTCTTCCAATGTGCGCACCATGGGGTGCTGGCCCCGTCTGACCTGGCCGAACGCGGCCGTTGGCCTGGATCTTCGGGCGCATCCGTCCTTGCCGGTCGAGCGGCGCTGACTCTGCAACGTACGGCGAGTGCGCCCTGCCCTTGAGACATTTTGACCGACGAGGTACCTGTCTGCCGCTGGCCGACTCGCGAGACCCGCGATCGGCGCGGGCGTTCGACGCGAGCCGCGGGGTGCGCGGGCGTCCGGGATGCGCTGCCATTTGAGAGCGCATGGTGGATATGCACTGCTGTTCGATACGCCTGCCATGCATCCGCCGTCCACGCGTGGGTGCACATGGTGGGCAACCGTCGCGGGCAAGTGGTCTCCTGATATTGCCGCGAAGTGGCCGTACCTCGCTGGACCACTTTTCCCTAGGTTTGACGGCACAGACTCCGCCATCAATCACTCGCCAGGACATGTCCCACACTGCCGCGCCGAGCCGCCGCTGACCGGCGTCCTGGGAGATGTCCAAGCAAGAGGAAGCTTCATGATCGACATAGGCAGGCTCCTTCCGTCCGACCGAGATGCCTGGGAGGGCTTGTTCCGCGCGTACATCGACTTCTATAAGCGGGTCGAACCGGACAAGATGTACGACCGCGCATGGCAGGAGTTCCAGGCGGACACTCGCCTGCACGCCCTCGGCGCGAGGCTGGACGGCCGGCTCGTCGGCATCACGCACTTCTTCTCTCACGCGAACACCTCGGCGCCCGACACCGACGTCTGCTACCTGCAGGACCTGTTCACCGCTCCGGACGTCCGGGGTAGAGGCGTGGCTCGCGCGTTGATCGAAGCCGTGACCGACTGGGCCAGGGAGTGCGACTGCTCCCGCGTGTACTGGAACACGCATGAGTCGAACGCCACAGCACGCAGCCTGTACGACAAAGTGGCTGAGAACCGCGGTTTCATCAGGTACCAGATCGAACTGTCGTAGTAGCCGCTTCCTGACGCCATCCGGGCAACCGCGCGTACGCCGCCTGGCTCGCCTTCGAAAGCTCGGCGAGCGCAGCGGCAACGGCGCTCCTCCGCGGCGCCCGTTGGGGCGGAGGAGCCCGCTGTGACCGCCAGATTCGGTTCTCCGCCATGGCCGGACGGGCGCCGCGGACGCGACGACCACGGGCGGCGCCTGTCGGTCCGGTGCCAACTGCGACGGTCGAATGCGGCACCCCATTCGGCCTAATGGGTGCTTTGGCTGCCGTGAGAAGGTCTGATGGCCGACGCCGCCTTTGGTTGCGATAGTCGGATGTGACACCCCGTGCGACTCGATGGCCCCTTGGCGGGAGTCGGAAGATCCAGCAGCCGCCACTGCCTTTCGGCTGCGACGACCAGAGACGGCACCTTTTGTGACCTCGAGGGCCCTTTGGCTGCTGTGGGCCCCCGGCCACGCCCACTCGCTGCGTGGCCGGGGGCCACGTCTGTCCGCCATGCAGCGGGGCGCCACGCCTGCCCGCCGTGTAGCTGGGCACTACGCGTGCTTGCTATGCAGCCGGACTTCACTCCTGGCGGCCATGCAGTCGGGGGCCGTGCCTGGGTGCCATGCAGATGAGCGCCGCGCGTGCTTGCTAGGCAGCCGGACCTCATTCCTGGCGGCCATGTAGCCGGGGGCCGTGCCTGGGCGCCATGCGGCTGGGCACTACGCGTGCTTGCTATGCGGCCGGGCTCCACACTTGCCCGCCATACAATCGTGGCAGCCAGGCGCGGAGTTCTGCGAGGATTGGTGGGTGCGGTCGCTGCAACCTGGCGGTCAGCTGAGCGCGTTCTGATGCTAGGTGAGATGGTTGTCGTCGTCAGGCAAGCCTCTGAGATGCCCGCGAAAGGGGGCAAAAAGCGGCTCCAGGCAGGCAAAGCGGGGTGGCGGCGTCCAATGGATTTCTGAATCCGGGTAGCGTTCGCACTATGGCATCGCCAACTGGAACCACAGACGCGCCCTTCGGCCGCATGCTGACCGCCATGGTCACGCCGTTCACTCCGGACGGCGAGGTCGATTATGTGGCCGTGCGACGTCTTGCCATCTATCTGGTGGATGAGCAGCACAACGACGGTTTGATCGTCAACGGGACGACCGGTGAGTCGCCCACCACCTCGGACGAGGAGAAGCAGCGCATCGTCAGCGCCGTCCTCGATGCGGTCGGCGATCGCGCGACTGTGGTGGCAGGGGCGGGCACCAACGACACTCGCCACAGTGTCGAGCTCGCGAAGCAGGCGGCACGTGCGGGCGCGCACGGTCTGCTGGTGGTGACGCCTTACTACAACAAGCCCCCTCAGGAGGGGCTGTACCAGCACTTCACCGCCGTCGCCGACGCGACCGGCCTTCCGGTGATGCTGTACGACATTCCGGGACGCAGCGGCGTGCCGATCAAGACCGAGACTCTGCTGAGACTGGCGCAGCACGAACGCATCGTGGCCGTGAAGGACGCCAAGGGTGATCTGTTCGCCGCCAGTCAGGTGATGAGCGCGACCGATCTGGCCTTCTACTCCGGCGACGACCTGCTCAACCTGGCCTGGCTCTCCCTGGGGGCGGTCGGGTTCGTCAGCGTCGTCGGGCACGTGGTGGGCGCCGAATTGGCGCGCATGATCCACCTGCACAAGAACGGCGACGTCGCCCAGGCCCTGGCCGTACACAGCCAGGTGACCCCAGTGGTCGACGGGATCATGCTGCGTGCGGGTGGCGCGATCATGGCAAAGGCGGCACTGAGCATGGTGGGCGTACCGGTGGGTCCGGTACGACTGCCGCTCGTGGACGCAACAGAGACGCAAATCGCCGAGCTGCGTGCTTGCCTGGTAGCCGGCGGGGTGAAGTTGACAGACGCATAGGAACGGGGAGGAACCGGGAGTTTTGAGAACACGAACTGACCGTGGGGGCCAGGCATGAGCCATCCGCATCCTGAGCTTGGTCCCCCGCCGGTGCTGCCTGACGGCGGCTTGCGCATCGTCGCGCTGGGCGGGTTGGGGGAGATCGGCAGGAACATGGCGGTCTTCGAATTCGACGGCCGCCTGCTGATCGTCGACTGCGGGGTACTGTTCCCCGAGCCCGATCAGCCGGGTGTCGACCTCATCCTGCCTGACTTCGAATACATCAGAGACCGGCTCGACGACGTCGAAGCCGTGGTGCTCACGCACGCCCACGAAGATCACATCGGGGCGGTGCCGTACTTGCTGCGCGAGCGGCGCGATATCCCGCTCATCGGATCGAAGCTCACGCTTGCCCTGATCGAGGCCAAGCTCACCGAGCACAGGATCCAACCGACCAAGCTCGAGGTCGTCGAGGGCGAACGGCACGTTTTCGGGCCGTTCGACTGCGAGTTCCTCGCGGTCAACCACTCGATCCCCGACGCGCTGGCCGTCGCCATCAGGACGCCTGCGGGCATCGTCCTCCACACCGGCGACTTCCGCATGGACCAGTTGCCGAGCGACGGACGCCTCACCGACCTCGGCGGTTTCGCCAGGCTCGGCACCGAGGGCGTCGACCTGCTGATGTCCGACTCGACCAACGCCGAAGTGCCGGGGTTCGTCACCAGCGAGCGCGAGATCGGACCGGTCATCGACGAGGTGATCCGCACCTCCGAACAGCGGGTCATCGTGGCCAGCTTCGCCTCGCACGTGCACCGCATTCAGCAGGTGATGGATGCCGCGGCCAAGCACGGCCGGAAGGTGGCCCTGGTCGGACGTTCGATGGTGCGCAACATGGGCGTGGCCCGCGACCTGGGATATCTCAAGGTGCCGCCGGAGCTGATCGTCGACTCGCGCGACATCGAGGAGTGGCCGCCGCACGACGTGGTGCTCGTCTGCACCGGCTCTCAAGGTGAGCCCATGGCCGCGCTGTCCAGGATGGCCAACCGCGATCACCCGATCCGTATCGCCGAGGGCGACACCGTACTCCTGGCCTCGTCGCTGGTCCCGGGGAACGAGACCGCCGTCAACAAGGTGATCAACGGACTGAGCAGGTGGGGCGCCCGCGTAGTGCACAAGGGCAACGCCAAGGTGCATGTCTCTGGGCACGCGGCCGCCGGCGAGCTCCTGTACGTGCTCAACCTGACCCGCCCGTCGAACTTCATGCCCGTACACGGTGAGTGGCGTCACCTGCGCGCGCACGCCAAGCTGGCCGCGCTCACGGGCGTGCCTGAGGACCACATCGTGATCGCCGAGGACGGCGTCGTGGTGGACCTGGTCGACGGCCGTGCGAAGATCGTCGGTGCGGTTCACGCCGGGTATGTCTATGTCGACGGCTCGTCGGTGGGCGAGATCACCGACACCTCGCTGAAGGATCGCAGGATCCTCGGTGACGAGGGATTCATCTCGGTGGTCGTCGTGGTCGACTCCAACACGGGCAAGCTCACCGCCGGCCCAGAGATCCACGCGCGTGGCTCCGGCATCGACCCTGCCCAGTTCGAGGAGTTCATCCCGCAGATCGAGCGAGCCCTCGCGGAGAAGGCCGCGGACGGGGTGGTCGACATGCAGGAGATCCGCCGGGTGGTCCGCCGTACGGTGGGACGCTGGGTGAGCGACACCTATCGTCGTCGTCCCATGATCATCCCGGTAATTCTCGAGGTCTGAGCCTCCCCCTGGTACGGCAGGCGATGTCGTCTGCCGTACCTCTGGGAGAGCAGGCGTGGGGCGAGTGGCTGACCGCGTTGCTCGCTCCTTCGCGAGGCCGATGGTCAGCTGGGCGATTCGCTGCCTCCGCCCTTCCGCGTCAGCACGATCGTCCTGGACGATTCGGCGTTGTCGCCTCTCCCGGACCCTGATGGTCTGAGGGCTTCGGCAACCTTGCCCCTCAGGGTGGGCGCCAACCGTCAGAGGCGTTTGGCGGTCCCGCCCTTCGGCGTGGGCCCCAACCGTCAGGGGCACTTGGCGGTCCCGCCCTTTGGCATGGGTGCCGACCGTTGTGGGCAGTTGGTGCGCTTGCTTTTCAGGGTGGGCGCTGGTTGTCCGGAGTCGTTGGCGGCCTCGCCCGGAGGGGTAGGCGCCAGCGGTGAGGGGTGCTTGGCGGCGCCGCTCTTTGGGGTGGTGGCCGATTGTCAGGGGCAGTTGGTGTGCTTGCCTTTCGGGGTGAGCACTAGGAGCTGTTTCTTAGATCAGGTGCGGAGCCAGATGATCAGGGCTGCCAGGGTGATGGTGCCGTGAAAGATGTAGGCGCGTTTGTCGTAACGCGTGG
>NZ_JBEXCR010000025.1:0-197160 GCF_040605375.1 Nonomuraea sp. NPDC005650 | reverse complement strand
TGGAGTGACAGACCTCTTCTACAGCGGCTCCGCTGCTTTGTTCACTGTTCTTGACGAACAGCCCTCTCCCTTAACTGAACGGCGTTGGGGCTAGAGGACGAGCTTCAGCGAGGGCCGCTGGTCGGGCAGGCCGATCAGCTCGCGTACGCGGGTGATGGGCCAGGCCAGCTCCCTGGCGAGGGTGGCGGCGGTCAGGTCGCTCTCGCGGGTGGCCAGGTCGAAGGCGTGGGCGAGCAGGACCGGCTGCTCGCCGGGGTAGCCGGAGACGGGCTCGTTGGTGAAGCCGGGCTGGTCGCGCAGGGCGGCCAGGCGCTGGTAGGCGCGGCCGGCGGCGGAGTCGGAGATCAGCCCGGTCTCGCGGCACCGGTAGAGCAGCGAGTCGACCGACACGCCCCACGTGCGCCGCAGCTCGGCGAGCTTGCGCAGGTCGGCCCGCTGCGGCAGCTGCGGCAGGATGCTGTCGCGCGGCGTGAGGAACTCGGCGGCGAACGCGTCGGCCTCGCGCTCCTGATGGCTGTCACCGGCCGCGGTGTCGCCGTGCAGGACGAGGTGGCCCAGCTCGTGGGCGGCGGTGAAGCGGTGGCGGTAGATGTCGTCGAACCGGTTGGGGGTCAGCACGACGATCGGCCGCGGCAGGCTGGAGGTGGAGAACGCGTCCACGGTGACCGCGTCGGGGTCGTGGCGGGGGAAGGCGACGACGATGCCGTGGGACTCCATGTGGCGGACGAGGTGGCTGACCGGGCCGGTGCCCAGCCCCCAGTGCGCCCGCAGCGCGCGGGCCGCGCCCGCCGGGTCGCGCGGCAGCGCCGAGTGCATCTCCCCGCCCGCGAACCCGGGCAGGTCGACGGCCGGCAGCTGGACCCGCTTCTCCAGCGCGTACGTCAGCTCCCACACCTGCTCGACGAAGGCCACGGCCTTGGCCCGCTGGTAGGCGCGGGTGGAGCGCAGGCTGCGGAAGTGGGCCATGGAGCCGTCGAGCTTGCCGTGCGGCCGACCGGGCAGGAAGAACGCCATCGGCACGGCCAGCACGTCGGCCAGCAGCGGGACCAGGTCGGGGCGCGGGCGGGTGACCCCCGATTCGTACTGCCCGACCGCGGCGGGGGAGACGCCGAGAAGCTCGGCCACCTCCTTCTTGGTGAGCGCGGCCAGGTGGCGGGCCTGGGTGAGGCGGGTGGCGTCGAACGCGTCGGCGACGGCCTGCGGGGTGGGCGCGCCGGTCTTGAACTCACTCACCGCCGGCGGCTTCTGCCCTGATCGGCACGGCTTCGCTGACGGGCGCCGACAGCCGCTCGGCCTTGGTGCGGGGGTTGAGCGACGGGGTGGGCAGGGCGCCCTGGTCGAACGCGGCGGTCTGCGCCCCGGGCTGCCCGGCCGTCGTCGCGTCGTGGGCCAGGGGGATCGGCTCGCACACGTGCCAGCGCAGGCTGCCGGTGCGGTCGAGCAGCTCGGCCTCGCCCCACCAGGCGTCGAGCAGCCCCGCGTGCGCGTTGCAGGCGTAGGCGATCAGCACCAGGCCCGTGTCCTCGGGCAGGCCGGACAGCGCCTCGGCCACCGGCGCCGCCTGCGGCGCGAGGTCGTGCAGCGCGAGCTGCCGCATCCGGGGCTCGGGCCCGAACCGGTTGAACAGCGCCTGCACCAGCGCCGACGGCCGGCCCTCGCCGACGCGCGCGCTCATCACGCTGATCGAGCGATCCTTGGCGTAGCGGAACGGGAACAGCAGCTTGCCGTCGAGCAACACCAGCTCGTGGGGGGAGCCGGCGGGCTTGATGATGCGCACGTCGCCCATGTCCTCGAACGCCTCGGCCAGCGCCTCGAACTTACGCGACATGAGCGTGAACCCGAACGGGTGCGTGTGCACGGTCTGCGCCGCCGTCTGCGCCTCGCGGGCGTTGTCGAGCGCGACCGACAGCGCCTCGGCGATCGCCTGTCTGATCAACGGCACACGCTGCCCGAACATGTCGCGGGCCCACTGCGACTCCAGCATGCGCCGACCTCCGAACGCTTTGCCCGGCGGCGACCGGAGACCGGAGCCGCTTCAGTTTCCAACATCATAGACCCGCCACGACTTCACGAAGCCACTCCTCCGACACGCGCGTGTCGCCCCGCGGTCGAGATGCCGGCGGCCTGCGCCCGGGGCGTGTCCCTACTACGCGTCGTCGAACGCGCCGGGCACGTCCCGACAGCCGCCGCGGCTGACGAACGCCTAGGGGAGCCGCTTGCGGTAGACGGCCCTGGCGCGCTCGTACAGGTCCAGGTGGTCCTCCAACTGGGCGGGCGTCTCGAACGTGCCGTACTCCCGCAGCAGGACCTCCAGCCGGTCCAGCCACGCCAGGCACCAGCGCACGTCCGCCTCCCTGGCCACGTGCCCGCCCGCGACGTCCACGTAGACCGGGCTGGTGTGCGCGTACGCCCCCGACCGGTGCGCGCTGCGCGGGTGCGGCCCGCCCGAGGCCACCGCGACCACGTACGTCGGCTCGCCCGCCGTCATCGACGCGACCAGCCGCCCCGGCGGCCCCTGCGCCAGGACGCCCTCGGCGGTGCGGATCTCCAGCGATTCGACCTCCGGCCCGATCGAGGAGACCACGATCTCCACCCGCTGCCCGGGCGCCAGCTCCAGCGTGTCGCCCGGCCCGTGGCCGTTCACGGTCAGCTCCAGCCACGGCCCGGTGGTGGCGAACGTGCGGCCGAGCAGGATCGCCTCGGCGTAGGACTCGGCGGTGAGCGGGCCCGCGACGTTCGCGTACACCCGCTCCCACCCGGGCGGGCTGGATGCGGTGCCGCGGCGGCAGAAGGACAGCACGGCGTCGGTGCCCGCGGTGACCGTGAGCCGGTTGCCCGCGCCGATCAGGCGGCGGTAGACGGCGGCGGTGCCGGCGATCGAGGAGTGGTTGAGCACGTCGAGCGTGTCGATCAGGCCGAGCGCGGCGTCGGCGACGATCTCCCTGGCCGAGCAGTCGCGCCCGCTGTCGAGCACCACGTCGGGCGGGTCGTCGTCGGAGAACGCCGTGTGGAACGGGTGCCCGTAGCTCGTCACCCCGCCGAGCCCGCGCAGCTCCTCCAGCGCGGCCGCGTTGGGCGGCCAGTCGACCGTGCCCTCGAACCCCGTGTGGTAGCGCCGCGGCGGCTCCCGCAGGCCGAACGCGGTCAGGTGGCCGACGACGTCGTTGCGGTATTCGACGCCGAGCCTGGCCAGGTGCCTGTCGTCGGACCAGGGCAGGTCCTCGCCCACCCAGTGCTCCAGGGCCTCGACGTCGTAGACGCGCCCGCTCGCGACGTTGCCCGCGACGAGGTTGAGCACGTGCAGGTCCTCGCCGTGCTGCGCGGCCGCGGCCAGCTCGGGCCCGGCGGGCTCCTCGCCCATCCAGTTGAGGTGCACGTGCAGGTCGCCGCCGTACCAGCCGCGGGCCGCCGCGTCGTACAGGCGCTCGGGGGCCAGCTCGACCAGCGTCTCCGCGCCCGCCTCCGGGGTGATCACGATCTCGGACGAGGTGTACTCCATGCCCCTGGCCACCGCCACCGTGACCGGCTCGGCGGGCACGGCGATCACGAGGTCGTCGCCGTGGAAGTAAGGTCTGCGGTGGGCATCCAGCTTGGGCGGGGCGCCCTTGGGGTACCAGCCCTGCCCGTTCGCGCCCGTCACGCTCCACCGGCACGGAAATCCCGCCCGCACCCTGATCGTGGCCGCCTCCGCCCGCCTGCGCAGCGGCGACAGGTCCACGGGCCGCCCGTCCACGCTGACGTCCCGCTCCAGGCCGGCCACCCGGGCGCCGCGGGCAGGCACCTCGTACGGGACGCCGTCCACGACGACCGTGACCGGCGCGTCCACGCTGGAGTCCAGCAGCAGCGACGTACGCGAGGGCCGCTCGTCCAGCACGACCCGCGTGACGGCCTCCAGCGCGAACCCCTCGGGGGTGAGGCGCAGCGCGGCCAGGTTGTCCGGCACGTCGCCCGCCAGCGCGTCGCGCACGGCCCGCTCGGGGTCCACCTCGTCGAGATGGTCCTCGGCCTCCTCCGGGGGATAGCGCCCGGCGAGCTGCCGCAGCGCCGCGTTCCAGTAGCTGTGACGGCGGTCGAGGAAGACGGTGGCCCAGGCCTGGACGACGTAGGTGATGGGTGGCTCGCCCCAGCAGGGGCCGTGCGCGTCACGCAGCTCGCGGTAGCCGGCCACCGCGCGGGCCACGGAGCCGGGCAGCAACGGATCGTCACACATCGGGCACTCCCTGAATAGGACGCCTCGCCATCGTGACACGAATCGCCGTCTGAGGGTACGGGGACGCCATGACGAACATCATCGATCGCGAAGCCGTGCGGGACCTGGTCGCCGGCCGGCGGGCCCAGCTCGTGGAGGTGCTGCCGGAGAAGGAGTACGCGTGGGCGCACCTGCCCGAGGCCGTGAACGTGCCGCTCGCCGCCATGCGTACGTCCGCCGGCGAGCTGGATCCGGGGCGTCCGGTCGTCGTCTACTGCCACGACTGGGTCTGCGACCTGAGCCCGCGGGCCGCCGCCCGGCTCGGACACCTCGGGTTCGAGGACGTGTACGACTACAGGCTTGGCAAGATGGACTGGCTCTCCGCGGACCTGCCCTACGAGGGCACGGCCGCGCTGGTGTCGCGGAACCTGCGCCGCGACCCCGTACGGGCAGCCCTCGACGACCCCATGGACGAGATCACCGAGCGCATCATCGCCGACCCGGCCGGGCTGGCGGTGGTCGTGGACGACGACGGCGTGGTCCAGGGCGTGATCGGCTCGCGTGAGCTCAAGGGCGCCGACCTGGACGGCGTCGCCGAGCGGGTCATGCGGGTCGGCGTGCCCACGGTGCGGCCGAGCGAGGAGCTCGAACCGCTGGTCCGGCGCATGGATCGCGCCAAGGCGGACCACGTCGTCGTCACCCGGGTGGATGGGACGCTGGTGGGCCTGTTCGGGCTGGGCGACGTGCGCCCGCCCGAGACCGGGCCCGACTTCGGTTAGGACCTGTCAGGAACGGCGGCCCAGCCGGAACGTCGGCTGCCCCGGCGCGCCCGGCTGCGCGTCGAGCGCCTTGTCGTCCAGGACCTGGACCACGTCCTCAGCGACGAAGACGCGTACGTCCTCCTTCTCGACGACCTGGTCACCCGCCTCCGGCGTGCTCGCCAGCGAGAGTTCGAGCGTCCCGGCCTCGTCGGGTTTCGGGGAGATGCGCAGGCCCGCGTCGGCGGGCACGTCCTCTCCGATCATCAGATCACGGATCGCCTCGACGGCGTTGTCTGTCAAGGTCAGCACGGCTAACTCCTTCGCAGTCGCCAACCCTCCGCCTCCCCATCGACCTCCACCCCAAACCCGGCATGTCACGACACGCCGCGGGTAGCGGGCGGGCATGGGTAAGACCGGCAGGGCCGTTCTGGACGTGCTGCTCGACCGATACGGCCGGACGTTCGCCCGCGAGGCCGGGATCAGGCTGGCCGACCAGCCCAAGCCCCTGTACCAGCTGCTCGTCCTGGCCACGCTGCTCAGCGCGCGCATCTCGGCCGAGGTCGCCGTGGCGGCGGCCAGAGAGCTGTTCGAGGCCGGGTACGGCACGCCCAGGGCCATGCGGGAGGCGAGCCGGCAGGACCGGGTCGACGCGCTGGACCGCGGCCACTACGTCCGTTACGACGAGCGCACCTCGACGATGCTGGGCAAGGGCGCCGAGCTGCTCCTCGACCGCTGGAAGGGCGATCTGCGCCGCCTGCGCGACGAGGCCGGGGGCGACGACCGCAGGATCGCGGGGCTGCTGACGGAGTTCCCGGGCATCGGCCCGACCGGGGCCGACATCTTCCTGCGCGAGGTCCAGGCCGTGTGGCCCCAGGTCGCGCCGCACCTGGACCAGCGGGTGCTGGACGGCGCGGGCAAGCTCGGGCTGCCGCGCCAGGAGCGCCGGCTGGCCGAGCTGACCCGTTCCGGCGACGAGCTGGCCCGGCTGTCGGCGGCGCTCGTCCGGGCGTCCCGGAGCAGCAAGGCGGTGGACGAGGTGATCTCCGCCGCCCGCTGACCGTGGCTGCCCTGGACGGGCGCGATCACTCTGTTAGGTTCGCCTCATGGGTGAGTTTGTGAGCGTCGAGGTGGCCGACCAGATCGCCACGATCCGTCTTGACCGTCCGAAGATGAACGCCCTCAACGGGCAGGTTCAGAGGGAGATCGCCGAGGCGTCCCGCGAGGTGGACGCCGACCCGCAGGTGCAGGCCGTGATCCTCTACGGCGGCGAGAAGGTCTTCGCCGCGGGCGCCGACATCAAGGAAATGGCCGACATGTCGTACGCCGACATGGCCGCCCACTCCCGTACGCTCCAGGCCTGTTTCACCGCGGTCGCGCGGATCGGCAAGCCGGTCATCGCCGCCATCGCCGGCTACGCGCTGGGCGGCGGCTGCGAGCTCACCCTCTGCGCCGACTTCAGGGTCGCGGGGGAGTCGGCCAAGCTGGGCCAGCCGGAGATCCTGCTCGGCATCATCCCCGGCGCGGGCGGCACCCAGCGCCTGCCCCGCCTGATCGGCCCGGCGCGGGCGAAGGACCTGATCTTCACCGGCCGCCACGTGCCCGCCGCCGAGGCCCTGGAGATGGGCCTGGTGGACCGGGTGGTGCCCGACGAGCAGGTCTACACGGCCGCTCTGGAGTGGGCCGCCACGTTCGTCGGCGGTCCCTCGGTCGCGCTCCGGGCCGCCAAGCAAGCGGTTGATCAGGGCTTGGAGGTCGACCTCGAAACGGGGCTTGAGATCGAGCGGCTGCAGTTCTCCGGACTGTTCGCCACGGACGACGCCAAGACCGGTATGCGGGCGTTCGCGGAGAAGGCCAAGCCCAAGTTCACCGGCCGCTGAAAAGGGAAAGTAAACCCATTCGAACGGCTCGTCCTATCGCGCTGGGGTTTGCCAGTATGGTGGCGTTTCATGATGCGCGTCCTGGTCCCTGCGCGGCTCCGGAAGGCCGTGCGTACGTGGTTCGACTCCCGCTACATCTCCATTTCCGACCACCGTCAGGACATCAGGGACGCGCTCTGGGAGGTGCAGACGCTCCGCCGGGAGATGGCCACCCTCCAGAGCGAGGTGGAGCGGCTCAGGAACGCCCGACCGCCCGCGGGCGGCCCCGGGATCGGGAAGGCCGACAAGGCGCGGCTCGACGACGCCCACCGGCTCGCCCAGGAGACGGCGAAGGCGCTGGACGGCGTGCTCCAGAACGAGGTCCTGGTCTGGCAGGCCATCGACGACCTCCGCGCCGGGCGCGCTTCCGGGCAGCCGGGGGAGCAGCCGTGCGCGTGACCTGGACCGGCACGAGCCTGACCTTCCGCCTCGACACGGAGGACGAGATCACGGGCAAGGCCTCCGACGAGCATCCCATCAAGCTGGCCACCAACTCGTGCTCCATCGGCGGCGTCCCCGGCGACGCCCACCCCGACCTCTTCGCCGTCGCCGCCTGGACGGTCGTGGCGCCGTGGACCAGGAAGCGCGTCTCCTTCGACCGCGCCATCTCGGCGGACCTCGCCGACGCCCTGCACTCCGGATGGGGCGTCGAGGCCGGGCCGGTGGGGGCCGAGCCCCGCCGCCCCGGGGCCCGGCTGGCGATCTCGTACAGCGGCGGCGCGGACTCCGTGGCGGCGGCCACCGTCTTTCCGCAGGCGCCGTTCGTGCATTTCCGGCGGGTGCCGCACCCGCGCGTGCCCAACCGCTGGTCCCACTACCGGTCGGACGTGCTGGCCAAGCTGGCCGCCAAGACCGGGCGCGAGCTGAGCACGGTCACCTCCGACCTCGAGTTCACCCTGGCCGAGCCCCGTCCCGGCTATCCGGAGCACCACGCGGTCGCGTCCGGCGCGCTGCTGCTGGCCGACCAGCTGGACCTCGGCGGCCTGGGCTTCGGCTACGAGCTCGGCTCGCGCTGGCTCGGCGGGGGCCGCTACCTGTGGCGCTACACGCCCGACAACCCCATGTGGTCGCCGCACGGCAGGTGGGGCCGGCTGTTCGCCGCCGCCGGCGTGCACATCGTGCTCCCCGTCGGCGGGGTGAGCGAGGCGACCACGATGCGCCTGGCCCTCGGGTCCGACCTCAAGGACTGCGTGCGCTGGTGCCTGCGCGGCACCGACGGCCCGTGCCGTACGTGCGGGAAGTGCCTCTACAAGGAGCTCATCCAGGCCGCCGTCGAGCGCCGCCCCCTCGACACCCCCATCACCGCCGACCGCCCCGTCGCGCAGAAGTACCTCAAGAAGCCGCCGTACGGGGGGCAGGAGATGATCGAGTACGGCTTCGCCCGCGTACCCGGCATCGAGAAGACGCTGTTCGCCAAGGCGCTCGACTACTTCGACGTCTCGGAGGAGTCGACGGCCTGGCTGGACCGCTGCTACCCGCGGGCCCTGGCCGAGATCCCGGCCCAGTGGCGCGAGGAGGCCACGGCGTTCGTCGAGAAGCACGTGGGGCTCATGACGGAGGACGAGGTCCGCCGGGTGGAGACATGGGGCGCCTGATGAGGAGTGGGAACGCGTGAAGGTTTATCTGTCCGTCGACATGGAGGGCGTGACGGGGCTGACCGACCCCGAGGAGATGCACGCCGGCAAGCGCGGGTACGAGCGCGGCTGCGAGCTGATGACCGCCGACGCGAACGCCGCCATCGAGGGGGCCTTCGACGCCGGGGCGGCCAGTGTGCTGGTCAACGACGCCCACGGCTCCACGAAGAACCTCCGGATCGACCTGCTCGACCCGCGTGCCAGCCTCATCCGCGGTCCGGGCAAGGCGCAGCGGATGGCCCAGGGGCTCGACGGCTCGTTCCAGGCGGCGGGCTTCGTCGGGTACCACGCCCGCGCGGGCGTGCAGCACGGCGTGCTCAACCACACGTGGATGGGCAAGGAGATCCAGAACGTCTACCTCAACGGCGAGCTGTGCGGCGAGACCAGGCTCGTGGCGGCGTGCGCCGGGTTCCACGGGGTGCCGGTCGTGCTGGTGGCCGGGGACGAGGCGGTCGGCGAGGAGGCGCGCGACGTGCTCGGCGACGTCGAGACGGTCGCGGTGAAGAAGGGGATCGACAAGTTCTCCGCCGAGTTGCTGCCGCCGAGCGTCGCCCAGGCCAGGATCCGTGAGGGGATGGCGCGGGCGCTCAACCGGTTGAGCGACTTCACGCCTTACGTGTTGGATGCGCCGTACACGCTCGGGGTGGAGTGGAACTCCACCGCCATCGCGGCGGCCGTGGCGCTGGTCCCCGGTGTGAAGTCGGTGGGGTCGCGGCACATCGAGTTCACGACGGACGACTTCACGCAGGTCATGGCCCTGTTCGGCATCTTCGCCTCCATCGGCGGCCAGATCGCCTGCGGCAGCGGCCCGTACGGCTGACAGCGAGCCGGGCGTACGGTGCGGAGCGGTTTTACGGAGCAGGGAGGGACGGCGGCGTGGAGGGTGCGGCGCTGACCCGGCGGGGGTTGCTCGTCGGGATCGGGGCGGCGGGCGGCGCGGGCGCCATGTACGCCGCCATGGGCGCCCTCGGCCTGGCGCCGGCCGAGCAGGACAAGCGGTTCGTCGCCCCCAGGCCCGGCGACTTCGGCCTGAGCGGCAAGGGGGCGGCGAAGGTCGTGATCCTCGGGGCCGGGGTGGCGGGGCTGACGGCCGCGTACGAGCTGGGCAAGGCCGGGTACGACTGCACGCTCCTGGAGGCCAGGGACAAGGCGGGCGGACGGAACCTCACGTTGCGCCGCGGCGACCGGCTGGCCGAGCTGAACGGCCCCGCCCAGGACGTGAAGTTCGGCGAGGGCCTCTACTTCAACGCGGGCCCCGGCCGGATCGCCCCCTGGATGGTCACCCTCGACTACTGCCGCGAGCTGGGCATCCCCATCGAGACCTTCGTCAACAACAACGCCGCCGCCTATGTGCACACGAACGACCGGACGGTGCGGGCGCGCACTGCCCGCGCCGACATGTATGGATATGTCGCAGAATTACTGGCAAAAGCGACAAATGTCGGTGCGCTGGACAAAGCCGTCAGTAAAGCCGACCAGGAAACGCTGCTCGACTTTCTCCGGAGATTCGGCGACCTGGGCCCGAAGCATGAGTACGAAGGGTCCATGCGCCGCGGTTTCACGAAATATCCGGCAATCGACACCGGGACCCCTCTGAGCGCCCCGGGCACCCTCCACCAGGTCCTCGCCGCCGGCACCGGCCGGGCCATCACCAACGACTTCGGCTACGACCAGGCCACCCCCATGTTCCAGCCCGTCGGCGGCATGGACGCCATCGTCGCCAAGCTGACGGAGGCGGTCGGCCGGGACCGGATCAGGACCGGCGCCAAGGTCACCAAGATCACCAGCTTGGCGGACGGCGTCGAGGTCGTATGGGAGGGCGGCAGCATCAGGGCCGACTACTGCATCGCCGCCCTGCCGCCCCACATCCTCGCCAAGATCCCGCACAACCTCGGCGCCCAGGTCACCACCGCGCTCAGCACCCCGATCCCGGTCGCCGCCGGCAAGATCGGCCTGGAGTACGGCCGGCGCTGGTGGGAGCTGGAGGACCGCATCTACGGCGGCGTGACCGAGACCGACCTGGACATCACCCACATCTGGTACCCCTCCCACGGCTACCACTCCGAACGCGGCCTGCTCGTCGGCTACTACAACACCGAGCGGAACGCCGAGCTGTACGGAGCCCTCACCCCCGAGGACAGAAGGCGCAGAGCGCTCACCCAGGGCAAGAAGATCCACGGCGACAAGTACCGCCAGAACGTCCTGTCCAGCGTCTCCATCGCCTGGGAACGCCAGCAGCACATCCAGGGAGGCTGGGTGCGCTGGCCCGACTTTGATTCGTCCTTCACTTTTCTGCAACGCCCCGCCGGAAGGGTTTACTTCGCGGGTGACTGGCTCACCCACCTGATCGCTTGGCAGGCGGGGGCCATGGAGTCCGCCCGCGCCGCCGTCACCCAACTGCACCAGCGAGTGCTGCAGTCCGCGTGACGCCGCACGCTGCTCCCGCGGCCACCGTAGGCTCGAAGGAGGAGCGATCGAGGAGATGGGATGACATTGCACTGGGTGCCCGCCACCGACCGGATCGACCTGCTGGCCGACCCGGTCGCGCAGGCCGTGCCGGAGCTGGAGGGCGTCGAGGTGACCGAGATCGACCCCGGGCTGGCCGACACGGCGGAGTTCTGCGAGCGGTACGGCGTGACACTCGACGAGTCGGCCAACTGCGTGGTCGTGGCGGCCAAGCGGGGCGGCGAGACGCGCTACGCCGCCTGCATGGTGCTCGCGACGATGCGGGTGGACGTGAACGGGGTGGTACGCCGCCACCTGGAGGCCCGGAAGGCGAGCTTCGCGCCGATGGCCGACGCGGTCGAGCTGACCGGGATGGAATACGGCGGCATCACCCCGCTGGGCCTGCCCGCCGACTGGCCGATCCTGGTGGACACGCACGTCGCGGAGCACCCCAGAGTGGTGATCGGCAGCGGTGTGCGCAGGTCGAAACTGGCCGTGTCCGGGGCCGCGCTGGCCGGGCTGAAAGGCGCCGAGGTGCTGCCGCTGGCCGGCTGAGGGCAAACTGAAGCCGATTCGAGACCGTTGGATGGGAAACCGATGGGCCCTTTCTGGACGTTGTACGAGTGGGAATGTGGCCTCATGGTTCATCTCGTGGGCGGGGATTAAGCCGGTATGGTGCTTCATGCCATGAACGATGACCGACTAGGCCCTTACCGGCTGCTCAGGCGGCTCGGTGAAGGCGGGATGGGCGTTGTCCACCTCGCTGTCGACCCGCAGGGTCGGCAGGTGGCGGTCAAGGTCCTGCGCGGAGAGGTCGCCGGCGACGAGGTCGCCAGGCGGCGGCTTTCGCGCGAGGTCGAGACGATGCGGCGGGTGCGCAGCAAATACATCGCCGAGGTGCTCGACGCCGATGTCACCGGTCATCGGCCCTACATCGTCACCCGATACGTGCCCGGCCGTCCGCTCGACGAGATCGTCAAGGACGACGGGCCCCTCGATCTGCCCTCGCTGGTCAAGGTCGCGCACGGGGTGGCCGCCGCGCTGTCCTCCGTGCACTCGGTGGGCGTGATCCACCGCGACCTCAAGCCGGGCAACGTGCTGATCCTCGACGGCGAGCCCGTCCTGATCGACTTCGGCATCGCCCAGGCGGTCGACGCGACGCGGCTGACGCAGACCGGCATGTTCATCGGCACGCCCGGCTACCTCGCGCCCGAGATCATCGAGGGCCAGGAGGCGGGGCCGGAGGTCGACGTCCACGCGTGGGCGGGCACGCTGCTGTTCGCCGCCACCGGCCTGCCGCCCTTCGGCAAGGGCACGCTGGAGATGATCTTCTACAACATCACCGCGGGCAAGGCCGACGTGAGCGCCGCGCCGGCGACGTTGCAGCCGCTGCTGAAGGCCGCGTTCCAGCGCAACCCCAACAAGCGGCCCAAGGCGGCCGAGCTGGCCGAGCAGACCGCCCGGATGCTGCCGAAGACGCCGAGCGCCTCGCCCGACGAGATCTCGACCGTTCCCCGGCCGACCGAGCCTCCGCGCCCCACCGAGCGCCCGGCCGAGCCTCCGCGCCCGACCGAGCCTCCGCATGTGCAGGACAGGCCGCCGTACGACGTGTCCACGCCGCCGGTGACGCCCAAGCGGCTGCTGGAGTCCCAGGAGCAGCCGGCCCCGCCGCCGCAGGACCAGCAGTACGTCTCGCTCCTGCCCAACCAGCCGGACCCGTGGCCGACCCGCAGGGTGACGCCGGAGGAGCTGCGGCGCATCCAGCGCGAGAGCGGCCTGACCCCGCCGCCTTGGCAGCCGCAGCAGCCGGTCAACAACCACGGCCACGTGGCCCCGCCGGGCGAGGGCGACGTGCCCACCCGACGGGTTCGCCCGGACTCGCCCGACTACGGGCGGATCCACACGCCGGTTCCGAACGCCCAGGTGCCGAACGCGGGTCCCGACGTGCCCGACTACGCCCGGCCCGCGCCGAACCCGGTCCAGCCGCCCCCGTACATCCCGCCGCAGTACCCGCAGCCCGACGCGAGCACCAAGCGGGAGCCGTACATCCCGTCGGTCCCGCCGGGCAAGATGCTGCAGCGCTCCAAGGCGTACGGCGTGGCCGGCGCGATGCTGCTCATCCTGATGATCGTGGCGGCCGTGATCGCGCCCGTGCTGGTCGCGGTCGTGGCGGTCCCGGCCGCGATCCTGCTGCGCGCGGCCGACCTGGCCCAGCCCCAGCTGACGGCCCGCAGGGCCGCGGGGGCCGCCGCGCTCGACGTGGTCAGGGTGCTCGCCTTCCCGCAGGCGCTGGCCAAGTCGGTGGGCATCACGCTCGCACTCGTGCTGTACGCGCTCATCCTGGGCCTGCCGGTGACGCTGCTGCTCACCGTGGTGGCCAGGATGGACCCGACCAACGCCCTGGCCTGGGGCGCCGCGGTCGCGCTGTGGACCGTCTGCGCGGGCCCCGGAGTGGAGGGTCCTGGCAAACAAATGCGCAGAACTCTCTCATCGCTCGTACCCTCGAGGGCAGCGGCGATGGTGATGGCGGGGGCTCTGGCGGTGGCCGCCGGGCTCTCGCTGATCCTCGCCGCCGGCACGTTCGGGGACAAGCCTAGGGGGGCCGTATGGACTCCGCTGAACGTCAATCCAGTGGTCAGGTTGCTAGACGGGCTAAGGGGGAATCCCGGGGGATGACGCGGGGAAGGTGGCGATGAGCACCCAAGCACCAGAGCGCCTCGGCCCTTACCGGCTGGTCAGGAAGATCGGCGAAGGCGGCATGGGGGTCGTCCACCTCGGTCTCGACGGCGAGGGCCGCGAGGTCGCCATCAAGGTGCTGCACCCGCACGTGGCCGCCGACCTCAAGGCGCGCGACCGCCTGACCCGCGAGGTCGAGACGATGCGGCGGGTCCGCAGCCCGCACGTCGCCGAGGTGATCGACGCCGAGCTCGTGGGCGGCCAGCCGTACGTCGTGACCCGCTTCGCCCCAGGGCGCACGCTGGAGGACACCGTCCTGGCCGACGGTCCCCTGGAGGCGCGCGAGGTCATCAGGCTCACCCAGGGCCTCTGCCAGGCGCTGGTGGCCATCCACGCGGCCGACGTGATCCACCGCGACTTCAAGCCGTCCAACGTCATGCTGGTCAACGGCGAGCCACTGGTCATCGACTTCGGCATCGCCCACCTGGTGAACGCGACCAGGCTGACCCAGACGGGCATGTTCGTCGGCACGCCGGGCTATCTGGCTCCCGAGATCATCCGCGACTCCGAGATCACCCAGGCGGCCGACGTGCACGCGCTGGCCTCGACGGTGTTCTTCGCCGCGACGGGGGCGCCGCCGTTCGGCACGGGGACGTTCGAGGCGGTCTGCTTCAACATCATGGAAGGGCGGGCGCAGATCGACAAGGCGCCCGCGTGGTTGCGCGGCTGGCTCGGCAGGGCGCTGCAGGTCGATCCCGCCTCCCGGCCCGGCGCGCACGAGCTGCTGCGGATGGCCAGGGCGCTCGACCCGGCGGTGACCACCTTCAACGAGACCTCCTTCGACGGGCCGACCGGCACCAAGCGCTTGGGCGGCGGCACGCGGGTCATGGACTCGTACTCCGACCTGCTGCCGCCGGTCGAGTACGGCAAGACCGCGCCGCCCCCGCCCAGGGAGGAACGACCGTACCGGGAGGAACGGCCGCCGCCGCGCAGGGAGGAGCGGCCATACCGGGAGGAGCGGCCGCCGCCCTATGTGCCCGCGCCCGTCGCGGCCGGGCCGCCGGTGCCGCGCACCGACCAGCGGGTCGCGGGCTACCCGGCGCCGCCGCCCACATCGCCGTCGCAGGTCAGGCCCTATACGCCGCCGCCCCAGTACACCCCGCCGTCCGAGCGGAAGAGATACCTGTTCGGCAGCCAGATCGTGGGCCTGCTCCTGCTGGTCACGCTGGTGGCGCTGACCGTCATGATGCCGGTCATGTTCGGCGCGATCGCCGTCGCGCTCGCGCTGGTGCTGCGGCTCGGCGAATACCTGTTCGGCGACCTGGTCAAGCGGCGCCAGATGCGCGGGAGCAGCTCGGCGGACCCGCTGCTGGCGGTGGTCGGCACGCCCTGGGCGCTGGTCAAGTCGGCTCTCGTGACGGCCGTGCACGTGCCGCTGGCACTGCTGTTCGGCCTGTGCGTCTGGGGCCTGCTCTACTGGGTGGGCGGGATGGACGTCAACGAGGCGGCCTCGTTCGCGGCGGGCGCCTTCGCGGCGGGCCTGTTCGTGCTGCCGGGCGGCGGCGCGCCGCGCATGGCCGTCACCCGTACGCTCACCGGCGTGCTGCGCAGCCCCGGTGCGGCGCTGGTCGCGGTCGTGCTGGTGGGCACGGCGGCGCTGTTCGCGGTGATGTTCGCGCTGGGGCAGGACCCCTCGTGGTACCCGTGGCGCGCGCCGAAGTCGGTCATCAACGAGCTGGCGAGCAACGCCCAGCAGAGCACGATCGGCCTGATCACCGGAATGATCGACAGCCTGCTCAGCGACCTCGGGCTGGGGTTCCTGACTCCCTGGTCCTGAGTGTCCGCATGGGCTCTCGGGGGGAGAGATGAGATATGAGCGAGCGCCTCGGCCCGTATGAGCTTCTTTCCAAGCTCGGGGCGGGCGGGTTCGGCGAGGTGCATCTGGCCCTCGACGCCGAGGGCCGTACGGTCGCGGTCAAGGTGCTCCACCCCCACGTCACCGCCGACGGCGGGGCGCTGGCCCGGCTGGGGCGCGAGGTGGAGACCATGCGCCGGGTCGGCGGGCCGCACGTGGCGGAGGTGCTCGACGCCTCGCTCGACGGCGCCCGGCCCTATCTCGTGACCCGCTACGTCCAGGGCCGCCCGCTCAGCGCCGTGCCCGTGCCCGTCGCCGACCTGCGCAGGCTGGCCGCCGGGCTGGCCGACGCGCTGCTCGCCATGCACGAGGCCGGCGTGGTGCACCGCGATCTCAAACCGGCCAACGTGATGATGACCGAGGGCGAGCCCGTCGTCATCGACTTCGGCATCGCCAGCGCGCTCGACTCGCTGTCGGTCACGGCCTCCGGCGCCGTCGTGGGCACGCCCGGCTATCTGGCCCCCGAGGTGCTGGAGGGCAAGAGCGCGGGCATGGAGGCCGACGTGTTCTCCTTCGGGGCGACGCTGGCGTACGCGGCGACCGGGCGGCAGCCGTACGGGCAGGGGCCCGCGTCCGCGGTGGCGTACCGGGTCGTGCACCATTCGCCCGATCTGGAGGACGTCCCCGAGTGGCTGGCGCCGCTGTTACGCGAGTGCCTGTCCACCGACCCGGCCGCGCGGCCGACGGCCGCACAGCTCTGCGCCAGGCTGGGGGTCGAGCCGGTCTCCCACGTACGCGACGTCCGGCCCCGGGCGGTGAGCCTTGCCGACGACACGGCCACGAGGGAGTGGCGACTGGGCAAGCGGGGGCCGCGCAGGTCGGTGGAGGAGTCCAGGGCCAGGCACCGGGAGAAGGTACGCAGGCGCTGGCTGATCGGCTCGGGGCTGTTCGTGTCGCTGCTGGCCGCCGCCGCCCGGGAGCCGCTGCCCGAGGTGGCGCTGTTCCTGCTGGCGGCGTACGCGCTGGCCGTGGTGGCCGACGCAGGGGTGGCGCTGTTCTCGAAAGGCCTGTTCCGGCGCAGCCGCATGATCGCGGACCTGGTCAGTGTGGCGGGGGCCGTGGGACTGTGCTTCGGGCTGGCGGCGGTGTTCAGCACGTTCACGCTGGCGCTGTTCGCGGGTACGGCACTCGTGGTGGGGATCGTGTTCCTGCTGTCAGCCTAGACCGAACATAGTTCTGTATAGTGGGTAGCTGCGGGTTTGCAGTTAAGCTACCCACGGGTAACATGACTCGCGAAAGCTAGGGCAGACCCTCTGTCAGTGGCCCGGGTGGGCACCTGGCAGTCTGGACAGCATTGCATTCGGCGCCCGCCGCAACGAGGCGGTGGCGCACGCGAACACGGGAGGTCGGCCACCGGCCATGAACATCGTCGTCTGCGTGAAGCAGGTCCCCGACACTGCGACCGAGCGCAAGCTGCGGTCCGATGACAAGACGCTCGACCGCGACGCCGTCGACGGCGTGGTCAACGAGCTTGACGAGTACGCGGTCGAGGAGGCGCTGCGGCTCAAGGAGGCTCACGGTGGTGAGGTGACCGTGCTCACCATGGGCCCGGGCAAGGCCACCGAGACCATCCGCAAGGCCCTGGCCATGGGCGCCGACAAGGCCGTCCACCTCAGTGACGACGCGCTGCACGGCTCGGACGCGCTGTCCACCTCGTACGCGATGGCGCAGGTGCTCAAGAAGATCGGGTTCGACCTGGTCATCCTGGGCTCCGAGTCCACCGACGCGCGCACCGGCGTGCTCGCGGCGATGCTGGCCGAGCGCCTCGGCACCCCGCAGCTCACGCTGGCCAACAAGGTCGACGTCGAGGGCTCCTCGATCGCGATCCAGCGCATCACCGACTACGGCTTCGACAAGGTCGAGGCCACGCTGCCGGCCGTCGTCTCCGTCGTCGAGAAGATCAACGAGCCGCGCTACCCGTCGTTCAAGGGCATCATGGCCGCGAAGAAGAAGCCGGTCGAGACGCTGGCCATCGGCGACGCCTCCATCGACGCAGCCCAGGTGGGCCTGGCCGCCGCGTGGTCCTCGGTCGTCGACTTCGCCGCCGCCCCGCCGCGCGCGGCCGGCACGATCGTCAAGGACGAGGGCGACGGTGGCGCGAAGGCCGCCGACTACCTCGCGTCCAAGAAGTTCATCTGAGAACGGGAGTTTTGCTGAAATGTCGGAGATTCTCGTTCTCGTCGAGCAGGTCGAAGGCGAGGTCAAGAAGGTCACGCTGGAGCTGCTGACCCTGGCCCGCTCGCTCGGCACCCCGTCCGCCGTCTGGGCGGGCCCCGGCCTCACCGCCGAGGCCAAGGCCAGGCTCGCCGAGTACGGCGCTGACAAGATCTACGTCGCCCCGTCGAGCGACATCGTCGAGTACGTGGTCGCGCCCAAGGCCGAACTGCTCGCCCAGCTCGTCGCCGCCAAGTCCCCGGCCGCCGTGCTCGTGGCCGCCACCTCGGAGGGCAAGGAGGTCGCCGGGCGCCTGGCCGTCAAGACCGACTCCGGCGTCATCACCGACGCCGTGGGTCTGGGCGACGGCTTCGTGGCCGACCAGTCCATCTTCGGTGGCGGCGTCAACGTGCAGTCCAAGGTGAGCAAGGGCACGCCGATCGTCGCCGTACGCCCCAACTCGACCGCCCCCGAGCCTTCCCCCGCCGCCGGCGCCGAGGAGGAGGTGTCGGTCACCCTGTCCGACGCCGCCAAGGCGGCCCGCATCGTCGAGCGGGTCAAGCAGGAGAAGGGCGCCCGCCCGGAGCTGACCGAGGCCGCGATCGTGGTCTCCGGCGGTCGCGGCGTCGGGTCCGCCGAGAACTTCTCGATCATCGAGGGCCTGGCCGACTCGCTCGGCGCCGCCGTCGGCGCCTCCCGCGCCGCCACGGACGCTGGCTGGTACCCGCACCAGTTCCAGGTGGGTCAGACCGGTAAGACGGTGTCGCCGCAGCTCTACATCGCGGCGGGCATCTCGGGCGCCATCCAGCACCGGGCCGGCATGCAGACGGCCAAGACGATCGTCGCGATCAACAAGGACCCGGAGGCCCCGATCTTCGAGCTGGCCGACTACGGCGTGGTGGGCGACCTCCACCAGGTCGTGCCGCAGCTCACCGAGGAGATCAACAAGCGCAAGTAGGTGCCGAGGGGAAGGCATGGTCTGCGCGCTGTAGCGCTCAGGCTGTGACATTGGGGGGCGCGGCCCCCCAAACCCCCGGTTTCAAAGGCATGGTCCTCGCGGTGGGGGCGCTTCGCGCCGGGGCTCGGGCTGTGACATTGGGGGGCGCGGCCCCCCAAACCCCCGCCCAAAACCTGCTTCGCCGATTCGTCAGCTGATTGCGTTCTCTGGGGCAGGCACAGATGGAGAAGGTTGCTACGGTCGTAGCTAGTCACCTACAGTTGTGGCATGACCGCCATCCCTGCCCGGGAGCTGCGCAACAACACCGCTGACGTGCTGCGGCGCGTTGAGTCCGGTGAGGAGATTGAAGTTCTCCGAGACAATCGACCGGTTGCGAAGATCATTCCGATCTCTCGTCGTCGCCGCTGGATTTCTGCGGTGGAAATCGGTGCCGAACTGACTCGACTCGGTGCCGATACGACCGGTCTGGCGGATGAACTACGCGACACTCTCATCGAGACGACGGACGATCTGCCGTGGTAGAACGCAAGCGAGCGTTGGCTGACACGTCGATCTTCATCGGATTGGAAGCAGCGCGCTTCGATGCCAGTCGGTTCGCGGACTATGCGTGGGGGGTGTCGGTGGTGACGCTCGGTGAGCTCAGGCTTGGGGTACTCCAGTCTCGCGATCCCGACACTTCCGCCCGCCGCCTCAACACATACCAACTCGCCGAACGCTTCGAGCCGATCGCGATCGACGAGGCGGTCTCCAACGCGTGGGCCTTGTTGGTTTCCCACCTCCGGGCCGCTGGACGCAAGGTGCCCATCAATGACAGCTGGATCGCCGCCACGGCCATCGCACACCAGGTTCCTGTCGTCACGCAGGATTCGGACTACGACGAGATGCCGGGCGTCGAGGTCATCAAGCTGTGACACTGGGGTGCGGCCTTAAGTCTTCGGCGTCAAGGCGCGGTCCTCGCGGTGGGGGCGCTTCGCGCCCGGGGCTAGGGCAGTGACTTTGGCAGGCGATGCGCAGGCCTATCCCCGTGGAGGCTGAAGCATGGCCTCGTGGCCGGTCTGCCCAGAGTGACGTGACGATCGCCACTAGATGATCTATTCCATGGGGTCAGTGATCGTAGGCGATCAGTGAGCGTAGGACGGTTTGTCCGGTGGCGTTGTTGTGCCAGATCGCGGCGGTCAGCGCGAGAATGCGTTGCATGACGCGGGCCATGACACCTCCGGGTGTGCGCCCTCGGTGCCGTTCGAGGTCAAGCTGTCCCTTGAAGGTCTCGTTGATCGATTCGATGACCTGTCGCAGCGGCTTGAACAGGGCTGCGCCAGGCCGTTCCCGTTCACCTTTACGGGCAGGCCGCAGCAACTGGACTCCATGCTCGGACAGTTCACGTTCGAAACCACGGCCGAAGTAGTTCTTGTCGCCGATGAGAGTCTGTCGGGGGCGCTCTCGCAGAAGCTCGCATTCGGCTGCCAGGAGGTCAAGGAGGGTCTCGCGTTCGTCGGCCTTGGCTCCGGTCAGGGCGAAGGCGATGGGCAGGTCCTGAAGGGTGCAGACCAGGTGCAGGCGCAGGTCCCAGAAGAAGCGGCTGTGGCTGGCGCAGTAGCCGTATTCGGCCCAACCTGCCAGGTCGGAGCGTTTGACGGTCTCGCGGGAGCGGCGCATTCCACCGGGGTGGAGTCCACGCCCCATACGTCGTCGCTCCACACCGAGGTGGTGGTGGCGAGGGTGACCAGTTCGGCATCGCTCAGGCGGGGCGTAATGCCGACCAGCGGGCGCCACGGCGCCAGGTCGGGATGCTCCTCCAGCATGTCGTCGATCGTCACATAGAGTGCTGTCGCGAGGGTGTCCACGTCGTTCGTCACAAAACGATCTTGGACACCCTCGTTCTCGTCTCCGCAGGCACCCCTTGGACCACACCACCAGGAGGAACCGGTGTCATACCCGCAACTGCTCACCCCCGAGGAGAAGCTCGCCGACGCGAAGAAGCTGTTGAGCCTCCCGCGTATCGTCGTGATCTGCGGCTCCACCCGCTTCATGACCGAGATGAACGAGGCCGATCTGCGAGAGACCAAAGCCGGAAAGATTGTCGTCAAACCGGGCTGTGACATGAAGTCGCCGCACGAACTTTGGTCCGATCCTGTCGAGGCCGAGGCGCTGAAGGTTCGACTCGACGATCTGCACCGGGCGAAGATCCGGCTCGCTGATGAGGTGCTCGTAGTCGGCGACTACATCGGAGACAGCACCCGAGCCGAAATCGCCTACGCCCGGTCGCTGGGCAAGCCCGTGCGGTTCACGCACCCCGAAGTCGACCCTGACGCCTGACCGCCCGCTGCCACCTCGACAACCAGGGCCGGCAGCCCGCCGCCTGACCGTCTCGCGGTGGCTTCGGCCGCCGCCCACCCCACACCCTCCGCAGGCATCCCTTGGAATTGATCATCTAGTGCTTTGACCGGGTTGGGGGGTATGTCTCCCTTTGCCGAGCAGGCATTCAGGAACGCTGACGCAAGGGAACTATCACGGGACGCGGAGGAATCATCGCTGGTCGGATAGGCCTTGTCGTCGGGAGAGGGAGATCCTGCGCCGTTCTCGGTCGATTTCGGTGACGACGACCGTGATCTCGTCGCCGACCTGGACGACATCTGACGGGGCCTCCACGGGCGTCCAGGCGAGCTCTCTCAGGTGGACCAGTCCCACGAGTCCGTCGGCGATCTGGACGAAGACGCCGAACGGGACCAGCTTGGTAACCCGGCCGTACAGCTTCTCTCCCACAGCGATGCCGTCGGCGAGTGCCTGGAAGGGATCCGGCTGAGTCGCCCGCAAGGACAACCTGGCTTCCAGATTCCAGGTGTCGAACTGGAGGAACTCGCATGAGACGCGCTGTCCGACATGCACGACGTCGGAGACCGCTTCGACGTGCCGCCAGGACAGTTCGGGAATGGTGATGAATCCGACACCAGAGAAGAACGGGTGGTCGGGGCCGTCGTCCAACGCCACGAACACGCCGAACGGTTCGATCGCTGTGACGGTGCCGGAAAGGATTTCGCCGAGGTGCAGTGATTCCAGGAACGCCCAGAGTTCTGGGTACTCAGACGGTTGCATTATGCTCCCAGCCTTTCACGAGGAGCTGCGCCTGGGTGGCGCGTCAGAGGACTACTTCTCGTGCAGGCTCTCGATTTCGGCGGCCAGCACGGCCATGTCGCGCACGTGCGTGTAGTACTTGGTCGCGTACTCGTCGTCGATTGCCGGGAGGACCTTCTCGAACACCGACGTCAGCCGCGTCAGGCCCGCGCGGTGCCGTTCGCTGAGCGAGCCTTCGAGGACGCCTGCGGCGTAGCCGTAGGCGTCCGCATCGAGCATCACCATGTCCTGGTCCTCGATGTCCAGGCCGCGGAAACCGGGTGGGAACGGCCTGGCCATGTGCTCGGCCATCATCCGCGAGAGCGCGTCGAGCTTCTCTTCGAACATGCGGGAGATCCTGCCAGTCCCTGAGTGCGGCGCGTCAGCGGATCGGATGTCCCGGCACCCAAACGCGCACGTCGAAGTGCAGGACACGGGGGTCCGAGTCCAGCAGGGTCGCGCGGGCGGACGGGGTGACGCGTTCGCGGGCGTGGTCCGCGCCCGCGAACATCTCAACCGTGTCCAGGGAGTCGAACAACGTGATGGTCGTCAGCTCCATGGCTTCCACATCATGGCGGGCCAGGAGGCACGCACCGCGGAAGCCGGGCAGCCCGCGCAGGTCGTGGATCACCTCCGACTCGAACACCTGCTGATATCTGCCGGTCGCCGCGGTGCCGGTGGTCCTGGCGCGCCATACTCGGGCGATCATGATCGGCTCGTTCTCCTTCGCCGTACGAGGATCGGACGTCACCGAGTCTTGACTCCGTCGTACGGTCGCCGCTTGAAGATTCTTGCCCGAACGGGGGCACGTCGTCAGCGCGGCGGCACCGCGAGCAGGCGGCGCACGGCCACCGGTGGCATGCCGCATTCCTCGCGGACCGTGCGCGTCAGATGGGCGTGATCGGCGAAGCCGAGGTCGGCGGCGAGGGCGGCCAGATCGTCGTGGCCCGCCTCGATGGCCTGGAGCGCGCGCATGGTGCGGAGGCGGTTGCGGTACGCCGTCAGGGTCATCCCCGTCTCCTGGTGGAAGGCGCGGCTCAGGCGATAGGGCGACCAGGCGACGGTCTGGGCCAGTTCGCGCAGGGAGGCGGTCAGATCGTCGGCGATGAGCGCGCGTACCGACTCGACCATGGCCCTCCGCCGCGCCAGCGTGGCCGCCCGGCCGCGGGCCTGGGTCTGGTGCGTGCCGGCCTGGGCCGTGAGCAGGTCGCCCACGAGGTCGATCACCAGCTCGGCGAGTTCCGGGGACTCCGCGCCCTGCCCGGCTCGTGACACCAGCAGCCGATGTGCGAGGGCGAGCCTGCCGTTGACCGGCAACGCGGTGGTGTTCGGTGGCTCGTCACCCGTCAGCTCGCGCATCAGGCCGGGTGAGCAGGTCACGGCCGTGCAGCTGTCGTCGATCCCGGGACGGTGGGCGATGCTCAGCTCCTGGCCCGCGCCGCCGAGGTAGGCCAGCGCGGGATCGGCCAGCAGGAGCTGATCGTCCACCCGGGCCCGGAAGGTGCCACTTCGCACCAGCACCACCCGGTACGCCGCCGTCACCTCGGGCGGTGACCACGCCGCGCTCTCGGCCCGGATCTTGACCCGCTCCAGTGAGAACCCGTCTCCTGCCGCGATGTGCGTCACCGTCCGCATGCCACAACGCTACTCGGGGCTCAGCCGGGCATCAGCTGGAGTCGGCGGCCGGGAGTCGGACCTGGAAGGCCGCGCCCCGGCCCGGCGAGGAGCGGACCTCCACCCGGCCCCCGTGGGCCGTGACGATGGAGCGGACGATCGCCAGGCCGAGCCCGGCACCCCCCGTCGTCCGGGTGCGAGAACTGTCCGCCCGGTAGAACCGGTCGAACACCCTGGCCGCCTCCTCGGCATCGAGTCCCGGCCCCTCGTCCTCTATCACGAGCACCGCCTCCGCCCCCTCCGTTCCGACGCCGATGCGTACCGGCGTGCTCGGCGGAGTGTGGGTGATGGCGTTGCCGACGAGATTGCTGACCACCTGCCGAAGGCGGGCCTCGTCCCCCAGCACGGGCGCGGACGCCGCCGGGCCGCCGGAAGGGCCGGTGAAGGTGACGGGCCTGGACGGGGCGAGCGCGGCGAAGTCGTGGCGGGCGTCGGCGGCCAGCGTACGCAGGTCCATGGGGGTGAGGTCGAGTCCGGGCCCGTCGCTCTCGTCGAGGCCGGCGAGCAGCAGCAGATCCTCCACCAGCCGGGCCAGGCGGCCCGACTCGCTCTCGATGCGGGCCAGCGCGGGCCCCGCCTCGGTGCCGCCCATGCGGTAAAGCTCCGAGAAGCCCTTGATGCCGAACAGCGGGGTGCGCAGCTCGTGGCTGACGTCCGCCACGAACGTGCGCATCCTGGCCTCCGACTCCACCTTCGCCGCGACGCCCTGCTCGATCTGGGCCAGCATCTTGTTCAGCGAACGGGCCAGCCTGCCCACCTCGGTGGACCGGCCGGCCGGTTCGGGCACGCGCCTGGTCAGGTCGCCGTCGGCGATGGCCGCCGCCGTCTCCTCCACCCGGCGCAGCGGCGACAGCCCGGCCCTGATGGCGACCCCGCCCACGAGCGCGAGCACGCCGAGCAGGACGGCGCCGGTGAGGAGGCAGGCCACCCGGAGGCGGTCGACCGTGGACCGCATCTCGTCGAGCGAGACCGCCGCCACGATCGCGGTGTGTTCGGCCGGGCCGAGGCCGTTCGTGCCGACGCGGGGGAGCGCCACCGCCCGCCACTCCTCGCCGTTCGTGCCGCTCACCGTGAACGGCTGCCCGGCGCGGGTCGCCACCGCGGCGCCGTCGAGTTTGGGCAGCGCGGGCCCGGCGAGGTCCCCGAGTTCGCGCAGGACGGACCCGTCCGCCGCCAGGTAGGCCACGAACCCCTTCCCCATCAGGTCGAACTGCCCGGCCGGGATCGGGGCGCGCGACAGCTTGACGACCAGGTCCGGCGGGATGGCGGACGCCGCCTTGCCCATCGGCTCCAGCTGGGCGTCGATGCGCGTCATGAGCTGGGTCTCCAACTGTTGCAGCACCACCGAGCTGATCACTACCAGGCCGACTGCCAGCAGCGCGACCGCGATGGCCAGCAGGCGGGCGGCCAGCGACAGCCGGCCGATCATGGCTTGGGCCTGCGCAGGACGTAGCCGACGCCGTGGACGGTGTGGATCAGCTTGGGCTCGCCGGTGTCGAGCTTGCGCCGCAGGTAGCTCACGTACGTGTCCACGATGCTCGTGTCGCCGGCGAAGTCGTAGCGCCACACCTGCTCCAGGATCTGGGACTTGGGCAGCACCCGCCCGGCGTTGAGCACCAGGTGGAGCAGGAGCCGGAACTCCGTGGGCGACAGCCGTACCGGCCGTCCCGCCCTGCTGACCTGGTGGCCGTCGGGATCGACTTCGAGGTCCCCGACCACCAGCGTGGACTCGTCGGGGGTCGCGCCCGTGCGGCGGAGGATGGCCCTGATGCGGGCCAGCAGCTCCTCCAGGTCGAACGGCTTGGTCACGTAGTCGTCGCCGCCCAGCCGCAGCCCGTTGATCTTGTCGGCCGTGGCGTCGCGTGCCGTGAGGAACAGCACCGGCACCGGACCGGGCCGCCCGCCGCCCCTGGGCAGGCTCCGCAGCCGACGGATCACCTCGAACCCATCGAGATCGGGCAGCATGACATCGAGGAGGACCAGGTCCGGCGGGTCGCGCCTGGCCGACTCCAGCGCCTGCGCGCCGCTGTCCGCCGAGCTCACCGTGAAGCCGGCGAACCTCAGCGTCGCGGAGAGCAGCTCCTTGACGGTGGGCTCGTCGTCGACCACGAGCAGCCGTTCTCCCACGAGAGGCACCTCCCCGATCCAGCGTAGTCAGGCGTCGCGGTTCTTGAGCTGGACGTACGCGCCTGTCAGCAGGACCGTCACGAACCCGGCCAGCAGCCCGAACCCCACTGCCTCCGGCAGCTCGGACTTCCCGGAGACGGCCTGAAGCGCGGCCATGCTCGGCCAGTAGACGCCGATGAGATCGCGCAGGAAGCCGGGCGAGGCCCCGGCCATGACGGGAAGCAGGAGGAAGGCGGTGCTGACGTTAACGGCGGGGGCGGTGCCGCGCAGGAGGACGCCCAGCGACAGGCCGAACAGCGCCAGGAGCGTCAGCACGAGCGGCCCGAGCAGCAGCAGCCGCAGCGCGGCGGGATCGGCCGGCATGACGGACGGCGCCCCGCCCGCGGACAGCGTCAGCTGGCTCGTCACGAACATCAGCCACACCGCGGCCACGCTCACCGGCAGCGCGGCCAGCACGGTCATCCCGCACTTGGCCGCCAGCAGCCGGCCGCGGCCGCTCACGGCGGCCAGGCTGGCCCGCATCGTGCCGGAACCGTACTCGGAGGAGGCCACCAGCACGCCCAGCGCCGCCACCAGGAGCTGCACGATGAACATCCCGCGCATGCCCAGGTCCAGCGGCTGGAAGTCCAGCCGCTCCTGCGCCGTGGCCGTGGCGTACTCCTTGGCGGCCGTGCTGCTGAACAGCCACCCCAGCAGCGCCGCGACGCCGGCGGTCGCCAGTGACAGCACCATGGTGGACCGGATGCTGCTGAACTTGGTCCACTCCGCCCTCAGCACCCCCGCGTCGATCATCGCGCCACCCCGTACTCGACGCTCTCCCGGGTGAGCTCCATGAACGTCTCCTCCAGTGACGCACGGCGCGGGGCCAGCTCGAACAGCGGCACGCCCTCGGCCGCCGCCAGCCGCCCGACGTCGGGCGCCGTCATGCCGGTGACCAGCAGTTCGTCGCCGCCGCCGGGCTGGACGTGGGCCCCGGACAGCTCCAGGCGCCGGGCGAAGGAGGCGGCGTCAGGCGTGCGTACGACCACCGCCGCCCCGCCCTCGGTGAAGTCGCCGATGTCGCCCTCCGCGATGAGCCGGCCCTTGCCGATCACCACGAGGCGGTCCGCCGTCAGCGCCATCTCGCTCATCAGGTGGCTGGACACCAGCACCGTGCGCCCTTCCGCGGCCAGCCCGCGGATGAGCGTGCGGATCCACCGGACGCCTTCGGGGTCCAGGCCGTTGACCGGCTCGTCGAGCATCAGCACCGGCGGGTCCCCCAGCAGGGCCGCGGCGATGCCCAGCCGCTGCCCCATGCCCAGCGAGAACCCGCCCGCCTCCTGCCCGCCACCGCCGTGAGCCCGACCAGGTCGAGCACCTCGGCGACGCGGAGGTCGGGGATGGCGTTCGTCTGGGCGAGGTAGAGCAGGTGCTTGTACGCGCTGCGCCTCGGGTGCACGGCCTGCGCCTCCAGCACCGAGCCGATCTCGCGCAGCGGGTGGCGCAGCTCGTGGTGGGCGCGACCGTTGATCGTGGCGGTGCCGGAGGTGGGCAGGTCGAGGCCGAGGATCATGCGCATCGTGGTGGTCTTGCCGGCGCCGTTCGGGCCCAGGAAGCCCGTGACGAGGCCCGGCCGTACCGTGAAGGTGAGATCGTCCACGGCGAGCACGTCGCCGTGGCGTTTGGTCAGTCCGTCGAGCTGGATCATGGGCCCAGCGTGCGGCGGGCGGTTGGAGGAGTTCTGAGGAGTCTGTGAGTTCTCTGTGAGCCGGGGCGGCCCCACGTGGGCCTGTGCGGTGTCGCCCGCGGCAGATCCACAGAGAACTCTTAGGAGAGCGCCCGCCTGACGCGGGCGGCCAGCTCCTCCGCCTGCGCCCGCGTCCAGGGGATGAGGCCGTTCTCGGACATGAGCGCGTGGTACTGCTGCTTCTCGTACGGGGTGCCCGGCGGGAGCGGGGCCACGTGCCAGTGCAGGTGCGCGTTGCCCTGCTGGCTGCCGAGGGAGAGCAGGTACGTGCGCTCCGACGGCACGACCGCCTCGACGGCCAGCGCCACCTTCCTGACCACGCGCATGAGGGCGAGGTAGGCGTCCTCGTCGAGGTCGCGTACGACGTGCTCGACGTGCCGCTTCGGGCTCACCAGGAGGTAGCCGGGCAGAGTGGGGTAACCCGAGAGGAAGGCGAGGTGGTGCTCGTCCTCATAGACGATCTGCTCGTGGGTGTAGGCCGGGTCACCGGCGACTATGGCGCAGATGAAGCACGGGCTCGACTTCACGCGGGCCTCGTACGCCTGGACGTCGAAGGGCACGTTCCTTTCAAGATCCATCCCACGATGATGCCACCCACCGGAACGGTGACAAATGTCAGGCCGCGACCTCGGCGGGCTCGCGGTCCGCGAGCGGGACGGCCGGGGCGATCGCGGCCGGCTCGCCGCGGGGGAGGAGGCGGGAGGCGGCGGCGATCAGCACGCCCAGGACGACCCCGATGCCGAGCGCGGTACGCAGCGACGTGGCGTCCGACATGAAGCCGATCACGACGGGCCCGAGCAGCAGACCGGCGTACCCCATGGCGCCGGCCTGGGCGATCGCCGGTCCCGGGGCGTCGGTCGCGGTGCCCGCCAGCGACAGCGTCAGCGGCGAGATCGTCGCCACGCCGAGCCCGACGAAGAACATCGCGAACACCGCCACCAGCGCCGCCGGCGCCAGCAGCACCACCGCGAAGAACCCGGCCGTCGCCACCCCGGAGACGGTCAGCATCCCCCGGACGCCGAACCTGGTCCGCAGCCGGTCACCGGTGAGCCTGGCGATCAGCATGCCCGCCTCGAACACCGGGTAGCCGAGGGCGGCCAGCGCCTCGGGAGCGCCCAGTTCGTCACGCATGTAGAGACCGTTCCAGTCGGCGACCGTGCCCTCGACCATGAACGCGAAGAACATGATCGTGCCCAGCAGGTAGACGATCGGCGGCATGCGCCGGCGCGCCGCCGTCGCGGCCTCGGCCACCGGGGGCTCGGGCAGGTACGTACGGCCGATCACGACCATGACGGGCAGCGAGACCAGGCCGATCAGCGCCACGTTGGCGGTGAACGGCAGCCCCACGGCGATCGCCAGGCTGCCCAGCGCGCCCGCCGAGATGGCGCCCACGCACCAGCCCGCGTGCATGCCGTTCATCAGCGGCCGCCCGTACGCCTGCTCGACCGTGGAGCCCTGGGCGTTCATGGCCACGTCCACGGTGCCGAACGCCATGCCGAAGAACGCCACGGCCACCAGGAGCAACGGGAGGTTCGGGGCGAAGGCCACGGCCACGAGTCCCAGCGCGGTGAGCGGCCCGCCGATCCGCAGCACCGCCCTGCTGCCCGCACGGGCCATGATCCGGCGCATGGACTGCATGGTCAGCAGCGCGCCCAGACCCCACACGAGCAGGACCGCGCCGATCGTCGACTCGGACAGGCCGAGCTTGTCGGTCATCGCCGGAATACGCACCGTCATGGTGCCCACCATCAGTCCGGCCAGTACAAACGTCAGGACCGCCCCGTAGCGGGCGCCTCTCAGCGCGCGGGTCATGACTTAACACCTCACAAATTTCCGCACTATTTCGCCATATTCATGTCTCGCCGCCACGGCTCGACCGGGGAGTGGGCACGCTCGGCCGTTCTGCCCGAGCGGCGCGCGCAGGATCCTGCCCTCGACGGCGTACGTCGGGCAGGGGCAGGTGGTCCAGCAGGCCGGAAGACGTGGTCGCAGGGCGCCGCGCACCGGGCGCGCGCCGAAGGGGCGGGGGCTCAGGAAGGGGGTAGGAGCAGGGCTTTCATCCGGGTCTCAAGAGCCCGGAGGTCGTCCTCGGTGTTCAGCTCCGGGTCGTGGCTGGCCACGTCCCAGAGCCCCTCACACGCCAGCCGGACGATCTGCGAGGCCCGCGGATCCGGCTCCTCGCCCAGCCCCTCGCGATGCCAGCGGGCCATCGCCTCGCGCAGCGGCGCGAGCAGGAAGAGGTTGCCCGAAGCGCCCGTGACCACGGCCCATCGTCGCAGCCGCCCGGAGCGGACGGCTGCCAGCGTGGCGTGCAGGTAGCGCTCGGTGTAGGTCTCGCCGGGCTGCGCGGCCATGAGCTGGTCGAAGTCCTCGATCAGGCGCTCCACCATGCCCTTGATCAGGGCCTCTTTGGTGCCGTAGTGGTAGAGCAGCCCGCCCTTGCTGACGCCCGCCCGGTCCGCCACGGCGGCCAGGGTGAGCGCGGACGAGCCCTGATCGCAGAGGAGGTCCTCCGCCGCGTCCAATAGCTCGTCTCTTCGCATGCCGCTACTGTACCGTCCGGACGGTACAGTAGCAAACGAGATACGCTGATCGGGTGACCACACCGTCGGCCTATCTTGATCATGCGGCGACCACGCCCATGCTGCCCGAGGCGATCGAGGCCATGACGGAGCAGTTGAAACGCGTCGGCAACGCCTCCTCGCTGCACGCGGCGGGCCGCCGGACGCGGCGGGTGGTCGAGGAGGCGCGCGAGACGATCGCCGACGCGCTCGGCGCGCGGCCCAGCGAGGTCGTGTTCACCTCGGGCGGCACCGAGGCCGACAACCTCGCGATCAAGGGCCTCTACTGGTCGCGCCGCCCCCGGCGGCGCGTGCTGATCAGCTCCGTGGAGCATCACGCCGCGCTCGACCCCGCCCACTGGCTGGCCGACAGCCAGGGTGCCGAGGTCGACCTGCTCGACGTCGACGCCTACGGCCGGGTCCACCCCGAGACGCTGCGCGCGGCCATCGAGCGCGACCCCGACGACGTGGCCATGATCAGCATCATGTGGGCCAACAACGAGGTCGGCACGGTCCAGCCGATCCACGTGCTGGCGGCCATCGCCCACGACCACGGCATCCCGTTCCACACCGACGCGGTGCAGGCGGTGGGGCAGTTGCCCGTGTCGTTCTCGGGCTCGGGGGTCGACGCGCTCACGCTGACCGGCCACAAGGTCGGCGGCCCGATGGGGGCCGGCGCGCTGCTGCTGGCCAGGGGGCTGACGCCGGTCTCCGTGCAGCACGGCGGAGGCCAGGAGCGCGACGTGCGCTCCGGCACGCTCGACGCGCCCGCCATCGCCGGGCTGGCCGCCGCCGTCGGCGCCGCCGTCAAGGAGCAGGAGGCCCTGGCCCGCCGCCTGACGTCGCTGCGCGACGAGCTCATCCAGCGCGTCCGCCAGGCCGTCCCCGACGTGGTGCTCAACGGCGATCCGGCCGGCCGGCTGCCCGGCAACGCCCACTTCTCCTTCCCCGGCTGCGAGGGAGACGCGCTGCTCATGCTGCTCGATGCCAAGGGGGTGGAGTGCTCCACGGGGTCGGCGTGTTCGGCGGGCGTGGCGCAGCCGTCCCACGTGCTGCTGGCCATGGGGGCCGAGGCGGCGGCGGCGCGGGGCTCGCTCAGGTTCACGCTGGGCCACACCTCGACCCGCGACGACGTCGACCGCCTGATCGAGGTGCTCCCGGCCGCGGTCGAGCGGGCCCGCCGGGCCGGTCTCAGCTGACGTCAGGTCAGGAAGGCCACCACGGCGGACCAGGACGGGTCGGCGGCCACGTCCACCCGGGGCTCGCCCTCCTCCCAGCTCACGATCAGCTCCTTGGCGTGGATCGCCGCGTCGCCGGTCGGGTCGGCGTACACGTGGATGATCCGATGCCCCTCGGCGCTCATGTGCGCGGCCAGCACCGCGTCGTCGCGCAGCTTGAGCAGCCGCGCGGCCAGCCGCTCCTCGAAGTCGCGCAGCGCCGTCAGCGAGTCGCCGACCGGCAGGCCGTTCTCGTCGCGGTGCGTGTACGGCAGCGTGATCGCGATGTGCTGGTCGAACAGCGGATAGTCCACCGGCCGCAGCGGGTGGCGGGCCGTGGCGACCAGCGCCGCGCCGCCGCCGGTCTGCCCTTCGAGCAGCACCCACTCCTCCTCGGTGTAGCCCGAGGCCACGTCGGCGACCACGGCCGGTAGGTGGGCGGCGGCCACGGAGTCGATCGGCTGGAACGTGGCGGGCGTGATCTCCCCGACCCACCTGGCCACGTCGTCCTCGCCGAGCAGCCAGTCGAGGGCCAGCAGCGTGGCCTCCATCCTGGTGTCCTCGTCCAGCTCGCCGAAGATCGGGTGGTACGCGGACACGTCGACCCGCGGCTGGTCCCTCGGCACCCGCAGCCCCAGCATCAGCTTGTCGAGCGCGAACTCGAAGCCCCCGACGTCCAGCGTCAGATCCATGGCCTGCGGATTGGCCTGCCGCGACGGGTGGTATTCCCACAGCATGTCGGACGGCGGCGCGGCCTTGGCCCAGCGGTGGGCGAGCGAGCGCAGCTCGGGGTCGCCCGCCGCGGTCACCACCAGGGCGTGCGCGGCCTCCTTGCCCGGGGCCACCTCCCAGACCAGGCTCGGGTGGATCTCGGCGACCGCCGGGGCGAGCCGCTCCTCCAGCCCTTCGACGTCGCCCTTTGCGACCAGGGAGTCGAGCCCCGGCCTGGACTCCTGCCACCACGCCCAGAATTCGGCGATCCCGTCGCCGGCCTCTTCGTCTGCGCCCTTGCGCCCGAACAGTCGCATGGCCTGAATACTCGCAGACCCCGGCCATGGTCGCGCACTCCCTCGCGGACAGTACGCTGGAACGGTCATGGGACTGCGTGTGCTTGCCGCCATGTCGGGCGGCGTCGACTCCGCCGTGGCCGCCGCTCGGATCGCCGAGGCCGGTCACGACGTCACTGGTGTGCATCTCGCCCTGTCGGCCAATCCCCAATCCCACCGCACGGGTGCGCGGGGCTGCTGCACGGTCGAGGACTCGCGCGACGCGCGACGCGCCGCGGACGTGATCGGCATCCCCTTCTACATCTGGGACATGGCCGAGCGCTTCCAGCGCGACGTGGTGGAGGACTTCGTGTCCGAATACGCCGCAGGCCGCACGCCCAACCCCTGCCTGCGGTGCAACGAGAAGATCAAGTTCTCGGCGGTGCTCGACCGGGCGCTGGCCCTGGGCTTCGACGCCGTCGCCACCGGCCACCACGCCAAGCTGGTCGACGGTGTGCTGTCCAGGAGCCCCGACCAGGGCAAGGACCAGTCGTACGTGCTCGGGGTGCTCACCCGGGAGCAGCTCAGCCACGCGATCTTCCCGCTGGGCGACTCGACCAAGGCCCAGGTGCGCGAGGAGGCCGCCAGACGCGGCCTGACCGTCGCCGACAAGCCCGACAGCCACGACATCTGCTTCATCGCCGACGGCGACACCCGCGGCTTCCTGGCCCAGCGGCTCGGCGCGGCCGAGGGCCCCATCGTCGACCAGAGCGGGGAGGTCGTCGGCAGCCACCAGGGCGCCCACGGTTTCACGGTCGGCCAGCGCAAGGGCCTGCACATGGACCGCCCGGCGGCCGACGGCCGGCCCCGCTACGTGCTGTCGATCGAGCCGGTCTCCAACACGGTCACGGTCGGCCCGCGTTCCGCCCTGGAGGTCACCTCGATCACCTGCGGCAGCCCGGTGTGGAACGGCCCGGCCACGGCCGAGGACCTGACCGTGCAGCTGCGGGCGCACGGAGAGGTGTACGCGTGCCGCTTCGCGGAGATCGGCGGCGGCGTCCGCATCGACCTCGACCGCCCGGCCACCGGGGTGGCGGCGGGCCAGGCGGCGGTGCTCTACTCCGGCGACACCGTGATCGGGTCGGCGACGATCGTCGCCGCTAGCTGAGCGTGGCCGACTCGCCGACCGCCAGGCGGCGGATGTCGGCGCTCTGGTGCTCCGACTCCATCTTCAGCCAGCTGTCCACCAGGCCAAGGCCGATGTCGTTGTAAAGGCCGTCATGGGTGGAGAACGCCCTCGCCGGGCGGATCTCGCGGAGATATCCGATCATGTCGCCGAGCTTCAGCCAGGGCCCGCCGGTCGGGACCAGCAGGGTGGGCACGTCCACTCCCGGGACCGTCAAGGCGTCACCCGGGTAAAAGACCTCGTCGTCGACGAGGAAGCCGACATTCTGGACGACGGGCATGTCGGGGTGGTTCTTGGCGTGCCACTCGCCGAAGGCCCGCACGCGGAAACCGGCCGTCTCGAACGCGTCACCGTGCCGTACCACCTGGACCTTCTGCGGAACGTCCGTCAGATCCGCGGCCACGCCCTCGCAGGTGTAGATCTCCAGGGTGGGCGGCGCGGCCTTCAGCTTGTCGACGTCCACGTGGTCGAAGTGCTCATGGGTGATCAGGACCGCGTCGGCGCCGTCGAGCACCGGTCCCTTGCTGAACGTCCCGGGGTCGATGACCAGGACCTTGCCGTTCTTCTCCACGCGTACACAGGCGTGGTCGTATTTCGTCAGCTCCATTCCGCAGAGCCTACGCTTGTGCCCATGTCTACGTGGGAAGCCACCGGAGTCGGCTCGCACCCGGGCGAGGACCATCTCGAGGCGATCAGGGTCGTGTTCGGAGAGGTGCCCGGACTGCCGTACCTGCCCGAGCTGCCGGGCAGGGGCGTCGGAGCCGACATGATCGGCAGGACGGCCGGGCTGCTCGTCGAGCTGCCCGTCGAGGTGCAGCCCTCCGGGTGGCGGCTGACCGATCGGCCGGGGCGTGACCACCAGCGGGCCGTCGATCATCTGCGGCGGGATCTCGACGGGCTGGAGGAGATCGGCCACGACTACTCCGGGCCGCTCAAACTGCAGGTCTGCGGCCCGTGGACGCTGGCCGGGTCGATCGAGCTGAAGCACGGGGACAAGGTGCTCTCCGACCCGGGGGCCGTCCGCGATCTGACCGCCTCGCTGGCGCAGGGGGTCGCCGACCACTGCGCCGACGTGCGGCGGCGGCTGCCCGGGGTGACGGAGATCGTGCTGCAGCTCGACGAGCCGGGGCTGCCCGGCGTGCTGGCCGGGACGGTGCCGACGGCGTCGGGGTTCGGGCGGCTGCCGGCGGTCGAGGAGTGGCGGGTGGAGGAGTCCATGCGTGCCTTCGACGCCCCGATCGTGCACTGCTGCGCGCCGTCCGTGCCCTTCGACCTGCTGCGCAGGGCCGGGGTGCGCGGCGTGTCGGTGGACGCCTCGCTGCTGCGGCGCAGGGACGAGGACTCCGTCGGGGATGCCGTCGAGGCGGGTCTGCGGTTCCTGCTGGGGGTCGTGCCCGGCAGGGACGTCCGGCTGCCGGGCGTCGGGGCCGTCGCCAAACCGGCGCTGGACCTGTGGCGGCGGCTCGGGTTCGCGCCCGACCGGCTGGCCGAGCAGGTTGTGCTGACCCCGGCGTGCGGGCTGGCCGGGGCGTCGCCCGCGTACGCCCGCGCGGCCCTGGCGGCCTGCCGGAAGGCGGCCCAGGTGCTGAGGGAGGACCCGGAGAGCGGGCCGAAAGCCGGGTGAGCCGCGTGTGCTGATTGTCGGTGCCCAGCGGTAGCGTTTGCACAGGTTGACGTACGGGTTCGGGTTCGGGCTCGGGTTCGGAAGGGGAGCAGACGGTGAGTGAGGCAGGCGCCGAGGTGGCGGGTGTGCCCGTGGCCGCGCTCAAGCGGCATGCCGAGCTGAGCGAGCTGGTCGAGGACGCTCGCTGGCGCTACTACGTGCTCGACCAGCCGACGGTCAGCGACGCCCAGTTCGACGGGTGGTTCAAGGAGCTGCTCACGCTGGAGGAGGCGCATCCGTCGCTCCAGACGCCCGACTCGCCGACGCAGAAGGTCGGCGCCCCCGTGTCGGGCGACTTCGCCAAGGTCCAGCACCTCAACCGGATGGAGAGCCTCGACAACGCCTTCAACGAAGCCGACATGGCCGCCTGGATGCAGCGGGCCGAGCGGCTGGCCGAGGGCGATCCGGGGCCTTACCTCTGCGAGCTCAAGATCGACGGGCTGGCGATCGCGCTGGTCTATCGCGACGGCAAGCTGGAGCGCGGGGCGACCCGCGGCGACGGGCGCACGGGCGACGACGTGACGGCCAACGTACGCACGATCAAGGGCGTCCCCCACCGGCTCACGGGCGACGACGTCCCCAGCCTGGTCGAGGTGCGCGGCGAGGTCTACATCCCGGTCGAGGACTTCAAGAAGCTCAACGAGCAGCTCGTCGAGCAGGGCAAGACGCCGTTCGCCAACCCGCGCAACTCCGCGGCCGGCACCCTGCGGCAGAAGGACCCGCGCGTCACGGCTCAGCGGCCGCTGCGGATGCTGGTGCACGGCATCGGCATCTGGGAGGGCTCGGCCGTGCCGCGCGCGCAGTCCGACGTCTACGACCGGCTGCGGGAGTTCGGGCTGCCGGTCAGCGATCTCTACCGGGTGGTGCCGGGGCTCACCGAGGTCAACGAGTTCATCGAGCACTACCGCGTGCACCGGCACGATCCCCCGTACGAGATCGACGGGGTGGTCGTGAAGGTCGACGACTTCCGCACGCAGCGGGAGCTGGGCTCCACGTCGCGGGCGCCGCGCTGGGCGATGGCGTACAAATACCCGCCGGAAGAGGTCAACACCAAGCTGCTCGACATCCAGGTGGGCGTCGGCCGCACGGGGCGCGTGACGCCGTACGCGGTGATGGAGCCCATCGTGGTGTCGGGCTCGACCGTCGAGCGGGCCACCCTCCACAACGCCGCCATCGTGGTCAAGAAGGGCGTGCTCATCGGCGACACCGTGGTGCTGCGCAAGGCGGGCGACGTCATCCCCGAGATCGTCGGGCCGGTTACGGCGCTGCGCGACGGGTCGGAGCGCGAGTTCGTCATGCCGACCCACTGCCCGGAGTGCGGCACCGAGTTGGCGTACGAGAAGGAGGGCGACGCCGACCTGCGCTGCCCCAACGCGCGCGGCTGCCCCGCCCAGATCCGCGAGCGCATCTACTTCGCGGCCGGGCGGCGCGCGCTCGACATCGACGGGCTCGGCTACGTCGCGGCCACCGCGCTGACCCAGCCGCTGCCGCCGCAGCAGCCCGTGGTGCGCACCGAGGCCGACCTGTTCGACCTGACGCTGGAGCAGCTGCTGCCCATCAAGTCGGTCGTCCGCGACCAGGACTTCGGCCTGCCCAAGATCGACCCCAAGACCGGTGAGGACAAGGTCGTCACCTTCTTCTCCAACATCGACGGCGAGGCCAGCCAGAACGCGCTGCAGCTCATCGAGGAGCTGGAGCGGGCCAAGCAGACGCCGCTCGCGAACCTGCTGGTCGCCCTGTCGATCCGGCACATCGGCCCGCCGACCGCCCGCGCGCTGGCCGACGAGATGCGCTCGATCGACCGCATCATGAACGCCTCGGAGGAGGAGCTGGCCGCCGTCGAGGGCATCGGGTCCCGGGTGGCGGCCACGATCCGGGAGTGGTTCTCGGTCGACTGGCACCGGGAGATCATCGAGCGGTGGCGGGCCGCCGGGGTGCGGATGGAGGACGAGCCCGCGCCGGAGAAGGGGCCGCAGACGCTTGAAGGGCTGACGTTCGTGGTGACGGGGACGCTGGAGGGCTACACCCGCGACTCGGCGGCCGACGCGATCACCAGCCGGGGCGGGAAGGTGTCGGGGTCGGTGTCGAAGAAGACGTCGTTCCTGGTGGTGGGGGAGAACGCGGGGTCGAAGTACGACAAGGCGGTGAGCCTTGGGGTGCCGATCCTGGACGGAACCGGCTTCGAGGTCCTGCTGACTAACGGCCCGGACGCGGCCGCGGAGGCCGCGCTAACCCCGGAAGCCTGACCCCTCCCACCCTCGCGCGGCCGCTGCCCGGGGCGCGGTGGTGGGGTGGACCTGCTCGTGGTGGTGCCGGGCTGGATGGGCGGGGCAACCTCGGGTCTGCCGTGTCGGCGGGGTGGGGTGCGGTGGAGCCCGGCGCTCGTGTGTGGCGGTCAGCCGGTGTGGGCGTGGGGTTGTGTGGGGACTGTAGGCGGTTTGCTACCTAGGGTGGTTTTTGGGTATATGTCGGAAAGGAGAAGTGACGGAACGTACGCGCTTGGTTTCGCGAAGTGGGGTGAAGGCCGTACCCTCCCATAGTGACCTAATGGGGGTTCTGTTACCGATGACTGACCCAACCGACACCCGCGACACCGGACCACGCGTCGGCACGCCGCTCTGGGCGTTTCTCGCGGGCGTAACCGTGATCGGCTTCACCGCGCTCGTGGTGGCCATGCTGAGGCTGGACGTTGACGGGCTGGTGGAGCTGGCCCGCACGCCGCTGTTCTGGGCGCTGTCGGTGCTGGTGATCCTGGGCGAGCTGCGGCCCGTGATGGTGTCGTCCGCCACCTCGGTGGGTGGCACGTACCCCTCCACCATGTTCACCTTCGCCGTGCTCCTGCACTTCGGGCTGCCCATCGCGGTGCTCATGCAGGCCGTCGGCGTCGCCATGAACGGGGTGGTGACGCGTAAGGCGTGGCATCGGGTCATGTTCAACATCGCGCAGTCGACGCTCGCGCTCACCGCGGCGGCCGTGGTGCTGGGGGTGTTCGGGATCGCGCCGAGCCCGGCCGTGCCCTGGATGCCGAACGGGTCGGACCTGCCGGCGATCGCGCTGGCCGGGGTCGCGTACTTCGTCACCAGGGCGGCTCTCGTGTGCGGCGCGGTCGCGCTGCACGAGCGGCGCTCGATCACGCGGGTGTTCAAGGTCACGGTCGTCCCGCAGAGCCTCGTGTACGTCGGGCTGCTCGGCCTGGCGCCCCTGGTCGTCGTGGCCATGGAGCATTCGCCCGGCATGGTGCCCCTGTTCGTGGCCCCGCTGGCCGCCGTCTACTTCACCGCCTCGCTCTCGATGCGCCGCGACCATCAGGCCCTGCACGACGAGCTGACCGGCCTGCCCAACCGCAAGATGCTCATCGTCAGCACGGAGGAGGCGCTGGCCGAGGCCCGGCAGGACGAGCGGGTGGGCCTGTTCCTCCTCGACCTCGACCGGTTCAAGGAGGTCAACGACACGATGGGGCATCCGGTGGGCGACCGGCTGCTGCAGATGGTGGCGCACCGGCTCACCCATTCCGTACGGCCCGGCGACGTCGTGGCGCGGCTGGGCGGTGACGAGTTCGCCGTGCTGCTGCCCTCGATCAGGGACGCCCACGCGGCCAGGGAGGTCGCGGCCCGGCTGCGGGCGGCGCTGTCCGAGCCGGTCCGGCTGGAGGGCATGACCTTCGACGTCGACGGTTCGGTCGGGATCGCGCTCTATCCGGACCACGCCCCCGATTTCGAGCTGCTCCTGCAGCGGGCCGACGTGGCCATGTACCTGGCGAAGGAGGGGCGCACCGGGGTCGAGCTCTACCAGCCCGACAAGGACCGCAACTCTCCCGAACGCCTCAACCTCCTCGGCGACCTGCGCCGCGCCATCGACAGCCGCGAGTTGCGCCTGCACTTCCAGCCCAAGGTCAGCCTCGGCACGGGAGCGGTCCAGGGCGTCGAGGCGCTGCTGCGCTGGCGGCATCCGGTGCACGGGGTGATCCCGCCGTCGGAGTTCGTCCCGCTGGCGGAGCAGTCGTACCTGATGCGGCCCCTCACGGCGTACGTCATCGAGGCGGCGCTGGAGCAGGCGGCCCGCTGGTGGCACACGGGGTTGCAGGTGCAGATCTCCGTCAACATCTCGGCCCGCGACCTGCTCGACTCGGCCCTGCCGGAGCAGCTGGAGGTCGGCCTGGCCGACTCGGGGCTCCCGCCGGGGGCCATCCAGCTGGAGGTGACCGAGCGCATCCTGACGGGCGACCAGGCGTACACGCAGGAGACCATCAAGGCGCTGGCCGCGCTGGGCGTGCCGCTGGCGCTCGACGACTTCGGCACCGGCTACTCCTCGCTGATCAGGCTCCAGCGCCTGGCGGTGTCCGAGGTCAAGATCGACGCCTCGTTCGTCCGCCGGATCGCCGAGTCGGAGGACGACTACCGGATCGTACGTTCGATCGTGGACCTGGTCCGCTCGCTCGGCCTGCGCTCGGTCGCGGAGGGCGTGGAGTCGGACGAGGTGGCCATGCGGCTGGACGAGATGGGGTGTGACATGGGGCAGGGGTGGCTGTTCGGGCGGCCGATGCCCGCCGCCGACGCCACGGTCTGGCTCAGGGAGCACACCGGCGCGGGGCCCGGGATCGAGTACGGCTACCAGCCCGAGGTCAGCCGCTCGGCCTGACCCGGCCACCGGCCGGGCGGCGACGGCGGGCGCTTGCGCAGCACACGCCGGAGCAGGTAGGCGGGCAGGAGCAGGGCGGCGAGCGAGAGGCCGGACAGCAGCAGCACGCCCGGCCAGTCGTAATGCCCCGGACGGAACACCTTGACGTCGTGGCCCGCGTCCAGGGCGGGCACCCGGTCGCCCTTGGACAGGTCGAGGGGCTCGTACCCGTAGATCCAGGCGTCCTGCCGGATTCGCGCGGCGGACTCGAAGACGCCCTCCCAGCGGCAGGGGCCGCGGCCCGAGCAGTCCAGGTCCGTCGCCGTGAAGGTGCCCATCGTGCCCTCGCCGTGCGCGGCGCGATATTCCAGCCGGGCGGCGGACACGGTGGCGGCCGCCAGCAACACTCCGGCGAGGAGCACCAGAGGCATCGTCACCACGATGAGCACCACGAGGCATCCCGCGCCGCAGCCGTTCCGCTCCACAGCCGACCCCCTGTTCCCGACCGGATAACGAGCGGGCGCAGGGGAAGGTTCGTTTCGGGGCGGTTAAACGGTTCGGGGGTGCCACGTCAAGCCCCCTAGGATGGCAGTGTCCAAAGACTCCATCCACGAAACGGGTTCAACGACTCATGTCCGCCATAACCCGCGACGAGGTCGCACACCTGGCCCGGTTGTCCAGGCTGGCGCTCACCGACGACGAACTCGACCACTACGCCACCCAGCTCGATGCCATCATCGAGTCGGTCGCGAAGGTGGCCGAGGTCGCCGCCGAGGACGTGCCGCCATCGTCGCACGCGCTTCCGCTGACCAATGTCTTCCGTGCCGACGAGGTACGACAGTGCCTGACGCCCGAGCAGGCGCTCTCCGGCGCGCCCGCCGTTGAGGACGACCGCTTCCGGGTGCCGCGCATCCTCGGGGAGGAGGCATGAGTCTGATCAGAAAGACCGCCGCCGAGCTGGGATCGATGATCGCCGGCGGCGAGGTGTCGGCCGTCGAGGTGGCCGAGGCGCATCTCGACCGCATGGCCGAGGTGGAGCCCAAGGTCCAGGCGTTCCTCCACATCGATCGCGAGACGACGCTGGAGCAGGCGCGGGCCGTCGACGCCCGGCTGAGGGCGGGCGAGAAGCTCGGCCCGCTGGCCGGTGTGCCGATCGCGCACAAGGACATCTTCACCACGCGTGACATGCCGACCACGGCCGCGTCCAAGATCCTTGAGGGCTGGCGCCCGCCGTACGACGCGACGGTCACCGCGCGGCTGCGCGAGGCGGGGCTGGTCTTCCTCGGCAAGACCAACCTCGACGAGTTCGCCATGGGCTCCTCCACGGAAAACTCGGCCTACCAGATCACCCGCAACCCGTGGGACCTGACGAAGATCCCGGGCGGCTCGTCGGGCGGCTCCAGCGCCGCCGTGGCCGCGTACGAGGCGCCGCTGTCCACGGGCACCGACACGGGCGGCTCCATCCGGCAGCCGGCCTCGGTGACCGGCATCGTGGGGATGAAGCCGACTTATGGTGGCTCGTCCCGTTACGGGCTCATCGCGTTCGCCAGCTCGCTCGACACGCCGGGCCCGTTCGCCCGCAACGTGCTCGACGCGGCGCTGCTGCACGAGGCGTTCTCCGGGCACGACCCGATGGACTCCACCTCGATCGACGCGCCCGTGCCGAGCGTGGTCGAGGCCGCGAAGAACCCCGACATCGCCGGCATGCGGATCGGCGTCGTCAAGGAGTTCTCCGGCGAGGGCTACCAGGCCGGCGTGCTGGCCCGCTACCACGAGGCCGTGCAGCTCCTGGAGTCGCTCGGGGCCAAGGTCGTCGAGGTCTCCTGCCCGTCGTTCACGACCGCGCTGCCCGCCTACTACCTGATCGCGCCGTCGGAGTGCTCGTCCAACCTGGCGCGCTTCGACGCCATGCGCTACGGCCTGCGCGTCGGCGACGACGGCACCCGCAGCGCCGAGGAGGTCATGGCGCTGACCAGGGCCGCCGGGTTCGGTCCCGAGGTCAAGCGGCGCATCATGCTCGGCACGTACGCGCTGTCGAGCGGCTACTACGACGCCTACTACGGCCAGGCGCAGAAGGTGCGCACGGTCATCTCCCGCGAGTTCGAGGCCGCCTACCACCAGGTAGACGTGCTGGTGTCGCCGACCACGCCGACCACGGCGTTCTCGATCGGCGAGCGCGCCGACGACCCGATCTCGATGTACCTCGCCGACCTGTGCACCATCCCGTCCAACCTGGCGGGCAACGCGGCCATGTCCGTGCCGGTCGGCCTGGCCGACGAGGACAACCTGCCGGTCGGCCTGCAGATCATGGCGCCGGTCCTGGCCGACGACCGCTGCTACCGCGTCGGTGCGGCCGTCGAGAAGGCCCTGGAGAGCCGCTGGGGCGGCCCGCTGCTGAAGGAGGCCCCGTCGCTATGACCATGGTCTATGACGAAGCGCTCGACCGGTTCGAGCCGGTGCTCGGCCTGGAGACGCATGTCGAGCTGGGCACCAGGTCGAAGATGTTCTGCGGCTGCAAGACCGCCTTCGGCGCCCCGCCCAACACGCAGGTCTGCCCGACCTGCCTGGCGCTCCCCGGGTCGCTGCCGGTGGCCAACGCCCAGGCCATCGAGTCGACCATCCGCATCGGCCTGGCGCTGAACTGCTCGATCGCCGAGTGGTGCCGCTTCGCCCGGAAGAACTACTTCTATCCGGACATGCCGAAGAACTACCAGATCTCGCAGTACGACGAGCCGCTCTGCTTCGACGGCTACGTCGACGTCGAGATCGAGGGGCGGACCGTGCGGATCGAGATCGAGCGGGTGCACCTGGAGGAGGACACCGGCAAGTCCACCCACGTGGGCGGCGCGACCGGCCGCATCCAGGGGGCCGACTACTCGATCGTCGACTACAACCGCGCCGGCATCCCGCTGGTCGAGATCGTGACCAAGCCCATCCCGGGCACCGACCGGCTCGCGCCCGAGGTGGCCAAGGCGTACGTCACCGAGCTGCGGGAGATCATGCGCTCCCTCGGCGTCTCCGACGTGCGCATGGAGGAGGGCTCGCTGCGCTGCGACGTCAACGTGTCGCTCATGCCGCGTGGCTCCCACGAGTGGGGCACCCGTACGGAGACCAAGAACGTCAACTCGCTGCGCAGCGTCGAGCGGTCCGTGCGGAGCGAGATCGAGCGCCAGGCCGGCGTCCTGGCCGACGGCGGGAAGATCATCCAGGAGACCCGGCACTTCCACGAGGACACCGGCACCACCACGTCCGGCAGGTCCAAGGAGGAGGCGCAGGACTACCGCTACTTCCCCGAGCCCGACCTGGTGCCGATCGCGCCCGACACCGCGTGGGTGGCGGAGCTGAAGGCGGCCCTGCCCGAGCTGCCGTCGGTCAAGCGCAAGCGGCTGCAGGCCGAGTGGGGGTTGTCCGACCTCGACATGCAGGCCATGCACAACGCCGACGCGATCGACCTGGTCGAGGCCACGGTCGCGGCGGGTGCCCCGGCGGCGGACGCGCGCAAGTGGTGGATGGGCGAGCTGGCCAGGCGGTCCAACGAGACCGGCACCGCGCTGGCCGACCTGCCCATCACCCCGGCGCAGATCGCCAGGGTGACCGAGCTGGTGGCCTCCGGCGCGCTCAACGACAAGCTGGCGCGCGAGGTCCTCGAAGGCGTGCTGGCCGGTGAGGGCGCGCCGGACGAGGTGGTCGAGAAGCGCGGCCTGCAGATCGTCAGCGACGAGGGCGAGCTGCTGGCCATCATCGACCAGGTGCTGGCCGACAACGCCGACGCGGCCGAGAAGGTCAGGTCCGGCAAGATCGCCGCGGCCGGCGCCCTGGTGGGCGGCGTCATGAAGGCGAGCAGGGGCAAGGCCGACGCGGCCCGCGCCCGCCAGCTGATCCTGGAGAAGCTGGGCGTCTCCGAATAAACCGCTGAGGGCCTCGCCGTTCCGGCGGCGGGGCCCTTCGCTATGTCGCCGGTCCTAGGCCTAATGGCCGGGGCCGGTTAGGACCGGCGCTGGAGGTGCCGGGACGCGGGTCTCCGTAGGTTCGCAGCATGAAGAGAAAAGCATTGACGGCGGGCCTCGTGGCGATGGTGTCACTGGTGGCCTTCGAGTACATGGCGGTCGCGATCGCGATGCCGGTCGTGGCCAAGGAGCTCGGCGGGCTGGAGCTCTACGGTCTGGCGTTCAGCGGGGCGATGGCCGCCAGCGTGGTGGGCACCGTCCTCGGCGGCCGGTGGGCGGACGTACGCGGCCCGCTGGCGCCCCTGTGGACCGGGGTGGCGGGGTTCGTCGGCGGGCTGACGGTGGCGGGGCTGGCGCCGAGCATGGAGATGCTGATCGCGGGCCGGTTCCTGCAGGGGTTCGGCGGCGCGCTGGTCAGCGTGGCGCTCTATGTCGTGGTGGCCCGGGTCTACCCCGAGGAGCTGCATCCGCGGATCTTCTCCCTCTTCGCGACCGCGTGGGTGGTGCCCTCGATGGCAGGGCCGGCGATCGTGGGAGTGGTGACCGAGACGCTCGGCTGGCGCTGGGTGTTCCTGCTGGTGCCGTTCATGACCGTGGTGGGCGGCCTGGTGCTGCTGCGCGGGCTGGCGGGCCAGCCCCTGGCCGGCGGGCAGAGCGAGTCCGAGCCCGGCCTGCTGGGGAAGGTCGGCTGGGCGGTCGTGACGGCCGTGGGCGCCGGGCTCATGCAGTACGGCAGCGACGGGCGGCTCGTGCTGCTGGTCGCGGGCCTGGCGGTGCTGTTCGTGGCGCTGCCCAGGCTGCTGCCCACCGGTACGCTGCGCGCCGTCCGGGGGCTGCCGTCCGTGGTCGGGCTGCGTGGCCTGGCCTCCGGAGCGTTCTTCGCGGCCGAGGTGATCGTGCCGCTCATGCTGATCCAGGCGCGCGGCCTGTCGACGCTGATGGCTGGGTTGGTGCTCATGGGAGGCTCGCTGACCTGGTCGTTCGCCTCGTGGCTGCAGGGCCGCGAGACCTTCAGCCAGGTGACGAACCTGCGGCTGGGCTCGGCCATGCTCGCGCTGGGCATCCTGGTCATGGGCGCGGTGACGTTCACCGCGGTGCCGGTGGCGCTGGCCTTCCCGGCGTGGATCATCACCGGGTTCGGGATCGGCCTGCTCTACCCGACGCTGTCGGTGCTGACGCTGGAGCTGTCGGCGCCCGGCGAGCAGGGCAGGAACAGCTCGGCGCTGCAGGTGGGCGAGTCGGTGTTCTCGGTGGTGGCGGTGGCCGTCACCAGCGCGCTGTTCACGGCGGCCCACTCGGGCTACTGGACGGTGTACGCGGCCACGCTGGTCATGGCGCTGGCCGGGCTGGCGATCGCGCCCCGGTCCTTCGTCTCCCGGTCTTCGGGGCCGCGGGATTTCGGCCAACCGGCCACGAGCGGTTCCGCCGATGAGGCCGCATCGGCGGAACCGGCTCGTGAGCCGGTCACTCGGCCGGTGTGACCTCGCTCTGGCGCCGCCGGGCCGACAGCTTCCTGAACACCGGCATGAGCAGCGCCAGGGCGGCCAGGACCAGTAGCACCACGGCGACCGGGCTGCGCACCAGGACCGTCACGTCGCCGGCACCGATGGCCAGGGCCCGACGGAGCTGGATCTCCGCCATCGGGCCCAGGATCATGCCGATCACCGCGGGGGCGACCGGCAGGCCGAAGCGGCGCATGGCGTAGCCCAGGAGACCCAGCACGTACAGGACCACGAGGTCCACGACGGTGCCGTTCAGGGCGTAGACGCCGAGGGCGGCGAACAGCACGATCCCGGCGTACAGGTACGGGCGGGGGATCCGCAGGACGCGGGCCCACAGGGGCGCGAGGGGCAGGTTGAGCACCAGCAGCATCGTGTTGCCGATGAACAGCGACGCGATCATGGCCCACACCAGCGCCGGGTTGTGGTCGAAGAGCTGCGGCCCGGGCTGGAGCCCGTACTGCTGGAAGGCGGCGAGCAGGATCGCGGCCGTCGCCGACGTGGGCAGGCCCAGCGTGAGCAGGGGGACCAGGGTGCCCGCCGCGGAGGCGTTGTTGGCCGCCTCGGGCCCGGCCACACCCTCGATGGCGCCCTTGCCGAACTCCTCGCGGGCCTCCCCGCGCGCCAGCCGCCTCTCGGCCGCGTACGACAGGAAGGTGGGGATCTCCGCCCCGCCGCCGGGCAGCGCGCCGAACGGGAAGCCCAGTGCCGTGCCGCGCAGCCACGGGAACCACGAGCGCCGCCAGTCCGCGCGCCCCATCCACGCCCGTCCGACGGGCACCACCTCGGGTGCCGCATGGCGCAGCCGCGAGGCCACGTAGAGGGCCTCGCCGAGCGCGAAGAGCCCGACCGCGACGATCACGACGTCGATGCCGTCCAGCAACTGCGGGATGCCCATGGTGAGGCGGGCCTGGCCGGTCTGCTGGTCGATGCCGACGAGCCCGATCACCAGCCCGAGGCCCAGGGAGGCCAGTCCGCGCACGACCGAGCGGGACAGCACGGACGACACGGCGGTGAAGGCCATGATCGCCAGCGCGAAGTAGTCCTCGGGGCCGAACGAGATCGCGAAGCTCACCACGGCGGGCGCAGCCACGACCAGCAGCGCCGTGGCGATCGTCCCGGCCACGAACGAGCCGATGGCCGCCGTGGCCAGCGCCTGCGCCGCCCGCCCGCGCCGGGCCATCTTGTTGCCCTCCAGCGCGGTGATCATCGACGAGGACTCGCCGGGCGTGTTGAGCAGGATGGACGTGGTCGAACCGCCGTACATGCCGCCGTAGTAGATGCCCGCGAACATGATGAACGCGCTGGCCGGCGGCACCGTGAACGTGATCGGCAGCAGCAGCGCCACGGTCATCGCGGGACCGATGCCGGGCAGCACGCCGACCAGGGTGCCGAGCGTGACGCCGACGAGCGCGTACAGGAGGTTGACGGGGGTGAGCGCGGCGGCGAAGCCGTCGAGCAGGAGCTGGAGCGAGTCCACCTAGATCACCCCCGCCAGCAGCCCGCCGGGCAGCGCCACGCCGAGGCCCTTGACGAACAGCAGGTACGTGGCGAGCCCCACGACCACCGAGATCACAGCGGTGCGCGCCTTGTGCTCGGCCCCGAGCGCCAGCGAGAGCCCGAAGAACAGCAGGCTCGCGCCGATGATCCAGCCGAGCACGTTGAGGAGTGCCGTGAACGCCAGGAAGATCCCGCTGACCAGCCCGACGCTGCGCCAGTCCGTGGACGCGTCCACGTCCACGTCCTCGCTCTCCTCGGGGTCGCCGTGGCCGCCGCGGATGACGTCGACCACGTAGAACAGGCCGATGAGCACCATGGCGCCGCCCACCAGCATGGGGAAGAAACGGGGCCCGATGCCGAGCTGGGAGGCCGCCGCGGAGACGTCCAGCGTCCCGATCACGACGAGCACGCCCAGGCCCAGCACCACGACCGCCAGCCCGAGCTCGGGCCGCCACCAGCGAGCCATCAGGAAACGAGCCCCATCTCGGCGATGATGCCCTTGACCCGGGTCTGCTCGGAGCTCAGGAAGTCGGTGAACTGCTGCCCGGTCTGGAACGAGTCGATCCAGCCGTTCTTGGCCACCGCGTCCTTCCACGGCTGCGAGTCGTGCATCTTGGTGACCAGGTCGGTCAGCGCCTTCTTGTCGGCGTCGGACAGGCCGCCGGGGGCGACGAAGCCGCGCCAGTTGGACAGCGCGACGTCCAGGCCGCCCTCCTTCAGCGTGGGCGCGTCCAGGCCGGGGATCCGCTCGGCGGAGGTCACGCCGAGGGCGCGCAGCTTGCCGGACTTCACGTGCTCCGCGAACTCGGCCACGCCCGAGATGCCCGCGCTGACCTTGTTGCCGAGCAGCTCGTTGAGCGCCTCGCCGCCGCCGGAGTGGGCGATGTAGTTGACCTGCTTGGGGTCCACGCCCGCGGCCTTGGCCATCAGGCCGGCCACGATGTGGTCGGTGCCGCCCGCGGACCCGCCCGAGATCGACACCTTCTTCGGGTCGGCCTTCCAGGCCGCCACCATGTCGGCGAGCGACTTGTACGGGGACTCGGCCGGGACGACGACGATCTCGTACTCCTCGGTCAGCTTGGCGATCGGCGTGGTCTCGGCCAGCGTGACCTTGGACTTGTTCTGCTCGATGGCGCCCACCATGACCAGGCCCATGGTCATCAGCAGGTTGCCGTTGCCCTTCTCGCCCGCGAGCTGCGCCAGGCCGATCGTGCCGCCCGCGCCGGGCACGTTGTACACCTCGACCTTGCGCTTGGAGTCGGCGGCCTTGATCGCCTGCTCCGCGATGCGGGAGGTCTGGTCCCAGCCGCCGCCGGGGGAGGCCGGAGCCATGATCCTCAGGGAGCCGCTGGCGGACGTGCCGGTGCCTGATTCGCCGCAGCCGGTAAGCGCGGCGAGGGAGAATGCCGCGAGGGCGGCGAATACGCGCAAGCGCATGATCACTCCAGGGGGTGTTTCACGTTTGTAAAACTGGGATCGTGAAGCCCCTGCTCGCCCACGTCGAGGCTTTGCACGCTTGCCGTCATAGTGGTCGTATTGGTCGCAACCTGGCCGTGACCTGCGTTTGTTTCCATGTGCAACGTGAGACGCGTCCGTGACGCCTCCCTTGGGACCCAGTTGTTCGTGCTCCAGATGGTGATCGTGATCCTCGCCGTCGGGGGCACCGCAGGTGTGTGGGCCGAGCACACGCGCGATCAGCTCGACTCGCTGCACCAGCAGCGGGCGCTCGCTATCGCGCAGTCCGTGGCCGGGCTCCCACAGGTCAGGGAAGCGTTCAAGCTGAAGAATCCGGAGTCGGTCCTGCAGCCGCTGGCGATGAGCGTGCAGCATGAGACCGGCGCCGACTATGTCGTGATCGCCAACGCCGAGCAGAAGCGCTACGCCCACCCCAACACCCTGCTGATCGGCAAGCAGCTGTCCACCGACGGCGCCACCGTCCTCAAGACGGGCAGGAGCTGGGTCGGCACCGAGACCGGCACGATCGGCACCACGGTCAGGGGCAAGGCCCCCATCCGCGACGAATACGGCAGCGTGATCGGGCTGGTGTCGGTCGGCGTGCTGGAGACCACGGTCGTGGGCCAGCTCGGCGCCGCGCTCCCGCCGCTGGTCTGGACGGCGCTGGCGGTGCTGCTGGCGGGCCTCATCCTGGCCGCGGTGATCACCGCGCGGGTGCGCAGGCAGACGTTCGGGCTGGAGCCGCGCGAGATCGCCGCGCTGCTGGAGCAGCGCGAGGGCGTGCTGCACGGCGTCAAGGAGGGCGTGCTCGCGCTCGACCTCAACGGACGCGTCACGCTGGTCAACGACGCCGCCCGCGACCTCCTGGGCAACGTCGGCGAGGACCTGACCCAGATGCCGGTCTCCGAGCGCATGCGCGACGTGCTCGGGGGCGCCGACCCGGGCGAGGACCGCGTCGTGCTGCACGGCGAGCGCGTGCTGGTGCTCAACCGCACCCCGGTCTCGGTACGCGGCCAGCACCGCGGCTGGGTCGTCACCCTGCGGGACCGGACCGAGCTGACCCGGCTGGCCCGCGAGCTCCACGACACCAGCAGCGCGACGGACGCGCTGCGGGCCCAGGCACACGAGTTCGCCAACCGCATGCACACGATCGTCGGGCTGCTGGAGCTGGGCGAGCACGACGCGGCCATCAGCTTCATCACCCACGCCAGCGGCGGCACGTACGTCACCGACCTGCGCGAACGCGTCCAGGACCCCACCCTGGCCGCCCTGCTGCTGGCCAAGTCCGCCGAGGCGGCCGAGCGGGGCGCCCGGCTGGTGCTGTCGGAGGACTCCGCCGTGCCCGAGGGCCTGATCGGCGACCCGCAGGACGCGGTCCTCGTGGTCGGCAACCTGGTCGCCAACGCCATCGACGCGCTCGACGGCGCCGAGGGCACGATCGAGGTGTCGGTGCAGGCCGACGCCGCCGGGCTGCGCGTACGGGTGGGGGACTCCGGCCCCGGCATCGCGCCCGACCTGGTGGAAGAGGTGTTCAGGGAGGGGTTCACCACCAAGGCCGCCCAGTCGGGGCCGCGCGGGCTCGGGCTGGCGCTGACCCGGCAGGCGTGTCTGCGGCGGGGCGGCTGGGTACGTGTACGGAACTCGGGCGGCGCGGTCTTCACGGCCCTGCTCCCGGCGAAGGCCCGCAGGTGATCCGGGTGCCGGGGCTCCTGGCGGAGGCGTGGTCATGAACGACATCCGGGTGCTGGTGGTGGACGACGACTTCATGGTCGCCCGCATCCACAGCGGCTATGTGGCGCGCGTGCCCGGGTTCCGGGTCGTGTCCGTCGTGCACAGCGGGGCCGACGCGCTCGCCGCGGCGCACGAGCTGCGGCCCGACCTCGTGCTGCTCGACATCTACCTGCCCGACATGTCGGGACTTGAGGTGCTCAAGCAGCTCCACAACGTGGACGTCCTCATGATCAGCGCCGCCCGCGACGTGCCCACGGTCAGGGAGGCCATGCGCGGCGGCGCCGTCAACTACCTCATCAAGCCCTTCACCGCCGCCGCCCTGACCGACCGCCTCCAGCAGTACGCCGACACCCGCAGGCGCCTGACCGCGATCGGGCCCGAGGCGCGGCAGGACGACGTGGATCGCCTCTTCGGGAGCCCCAAGACTTCCGCCCCTATGCCGAAGGGGTTGTCGGCGGCCACGTGCGAACTGGTCGCGGACACCCTCCGGGAGGCCGGCCGCGACCTGTCCGCGACCGAAACAGCCGAGCTCACGGGCCTGTCGAGGGTGAGCGTGCGCCGCTACCTCGAATACCTGTGCGTGGCCGGGCAGGCCGAGTTCCGGCCCCGTTACGGCACCGCCGGCCGACCGGAACATCGCTACCGGTGGCTAGGTTGACACACTTCCGTAGCCATTTCCCGTGACATATGCGGATCCGCGTGCCTTACTGTTGCCTGAGACTTGGCTGCGGACCGGGAGGAGATTGAGGCGTGCGTAACGCCGGACCGATCGAATCACCGACCGACCCGTTCGCCTCGGTGCCATTACCCACGTCGGGCGTCTCCAAGAAGCCGCGGATCGAGGGGCTGCCCCCGGGTGTCTCCCGGGACATCTTCGGCCCCACGGACAGGCAGGAACCCCGGCAGGCCCAAGGCCCGAGCACCCCGGGCGGTCCTTCGGGCGGCGCGCTGCCCCCAGTTGCGCCGCCGGCGCAACCCTGGCCGGTGAACGGCAACCAGCCGCCGCCCGCGCCCGTGTTCGGCGCCCCCTCGGAGCGGCCGGCCTCCTACGAGCCGGAGCCGCCGCGCAAACGCCGCCTCCTGCCGGGACTGCTGGCGGTCGTCGTGGTGCTGGCGGCGCTGGCGTACGTGGTGCCCGCCGTGCTGATGTCGGGCTCCGTCCTGCGCGGCACCCACGTCGCGGGCGTGGACATCGGCGGGCTGACCGTCACCCAGGCGGCCGACAAGCTCCGGAACGAGCTCGCCTCCAGGCTGAGCCGCCCGGTCGTCGTCGACGTCGGCGGCCGCAAGGAGACCATCCAGTCCGACGAGGCCGGTCTCGAACTCGACGTGGTCGGCACGATCGGCCAGGCGCCCAGCGGGTTCCCCGGCCCGCAGGAGGTGTGGCGGGGCCTCACCGGTAAGACGGAGCTCGAGCCGAAGGTGAACCTCGACTCCTCGCAGCTCTCCAGGACCATCGAGGGTCTGGCCGAGGCCGCGGACAAGAAGCCGCGCGAGGGCCGGGTGGCCTTCTCCGGGCTGGAGCCCAAGGCCCGCGAGCCCCAGGACGGCGTGCTGCTCGACCGCGAGGACGCCGTACGCCGGATCGGCGACGCCTTCCTGCAGGGCGGCGGCAGCGTCGTGCTCACCCTCAGGCCGGCCAAGCCCGTCACCACCGCCGAGGCCGTCGCGACCGCCCTCGTCAAGGCGAAGAAGGCCGTCTCCGCGCCCGTCACGCTGACCCTCGGCGACAAGCAGGCGCAGATCCCCCCGGCCATGATCGCCGCCAACCTGACCTACAACTCCGACGGCTCCGGCAACCTCACGCCCCAGTTCGACACCACGGCGGTGCTGGCGGCCCTGGAGAGCCGACTGGTGGACGCGGCCCAGCAGCCGCGCGACGCCACGTACGACATCGTCAACGGCAAGCCCGTCCTGGTGCCCGCCCGCACGGGGCGGGGCGTGAGCGACAAGCTGCTGGCCAGGGACGCCGAGAAGGTGTTCGACGAGGGCGGCGCCCGGACGATCCCGGTCCGGCTGGGCGCCGTGGCCCCGTCCGTCACGACGGAGCAGGTGACCGACCTCGGGATCAAGGAGAGCGTGGCCACGTTCTCGACGTCGTTCGACTGCTGCCAGGCTCGCGTCAAGAACATCCAGCGCATGGCGCAGGAGCTCGACGGGCACCTGGTCAAGCCCGGTGAGACGTTCTCGATCAACGAGGTCGTGGGCGAGCGGACCGTCGAGGACGGGTACGTCGAGGCGGGCCAGATCGTCGGCGGGCGCATGGTGAGCATCGTCGGCGGCGGGGTCTCGCAGTTCGCCACGACCATGTACAACGCCGCTTTCTTCGGCGGGTTCGACCTGGTCGAGCACCAGGCGATGGACTACTACGCGCCCCGCTATCCGCCTGGGCGGGACGTGGCGCTGCTCTACCCGCAGACGGACCTGAAGTGGCGCAACGACTCCGAGTTCGGGGTGCTGGTCAAGGCGGCCTTCACGGACACGTCGGTGACGGTCACCCTGTGGAGCACCAAGCGGTACGACGAGGTGGAGGCGGTGGCGTCCGAGAAGCGGGACATCCGGCCGTTCCGGACGGAGAGCAGCTCGGCGCCCGGGTGTCTGCCGACCATTGGGGAGCAGGGGTTCACGATTGACGTGACCCGGGTGTTCCACCAGGACGGCAAGGTGGTCAAGAAGGACAAGAAGGAGACCACCAAGTACCGTCCCCAAACCCAGACCACCTGCGCGCCGACCGGCTGACGCCCGCCCGGGGCCGCCTCGAAGCGGCCCCGGCGCCCTTCTTCGGGACGGGGCGGCCCCACCTTCCCCGCTGAGCCACGCGACGGCCCCGAGGCGCCGGGCGCTGGGCTCGCGTCGCGTGGGTGGCGGGGCGCGGCGGGTGAGGTTGGCGTTTCGTTCGCCGCCGCGCCCAGCCCCGCCCCCGGGCCGCGGCGCACCGAGACGCGCCGCCCGCCGTGCGGGCACACTCACGCCCCAGAGCGGGCGCTCTCGCACGGTTGGGGGTTGGCGGGGCACTTGGGTACCCCCGAGGGCGTGTGGGTGGGTCTGGGGGCGTCTGGGTGGGTTATGAGAGGGGGACCGAGAGGATGCGGTCGTCGCCCGGCCGGGGAGAGCCGCGGCCGTCCTTGTTGCTGGTCCCGACCCACAGCGTGCCGTCCGGGGCCGCCGTGACGGCGCGGAGGCGGCCGTAGCGGCCGGTGAAGTGGGCGACGGGCGTGCCTGCCGACCCGTCCGCACCCAGCGGGACCTGCCAGAGCCGGGCCCCGCGCAGCGCCCCCACCCACAGGGAGCCGTTCGCGTACGCCATCCCCGACGGGGAGGCCTCGTCGGTGGACCAGGTGACGATGGGGTTCACGTAGCGCGAGTCGTCGCTGCGCCCTTCGACCTCCGGCCACCCGTAGTTGCCGCCCGCCTTGATGAGGTTCACCTCGTCATAGGTGTTCTGGCCGAACTCCGACGCGTACAGGCGGCCGGAGGTGTCCCAGGCGAGCCCCTGGACGTTGCGGTGGCCGTAGCTGTAGACGAGCGTGCCGAACGGGTTCCCAGGGGCGGGGGTCCCGTCCACGGTCATGCGGAGGATCTTGCCGGCCAGCGAGTCGCGCTGCTGGGCCAGCTGGTCGTCACCGGTCTCGCCCGTGGAGGCGTACAGGAACCCGTCGGGACCGAACGCGAGCCGCCCCCCGTTGTGGATCCCGCCCTTGGGGATGCCCCGGACCAGGACGCGCTCGTCGTCGAGGCGGTCGCCGGTGAGCTGGTAGCGGACGATCCGGTTGTCCTGTTCCGCGGTGTAGTAAAGGAATATTTGCTGATCCTTTGCCGCCACCCCCATCAGCCCGCCCTCGCCGGCCGCGCTCACCCCCGGGATCGTTCCCAGAGAGGTCGCCTTCCCGTCCGGGGTCACGCGCAGCAGCCTGGCCGTGTCACGCTCGGTGACCAGCGCGTCGCCTCCGGGCAGGAACGTGATCGCCCACGGCACCGCCAGCCCCGTCACCACGTCCTTGGGCTGTCCCGGCCCGGCCCCGGCCGGCACGGTGGCGGTCGGCGTCACCTCCCCGTCGCTGGCCAGACCGCTGGAACACGCCGTGAGAACGGCCATGAGCATGATCGTCCAGAGCTTTCTCATGTGTTCCATACTTCCCTTGGAGCCTTAAGGTTCTCGGCATGAAGACCTGGGTTCCGTCCGATTTGGTGGCCGATGTTCTGTCCGACCTGCCTGGGGTTGAATGTGCCGTTTACGATGGCACGGCCCCGATGCCGGAAGGGGTCGACGAGGTGGAGGTCTGGATCCCGCCGCTCGTCACGGTGCCGGATGTGCCGGGGACGCTGGCCAGGATGAGCTCCCTGCGGCTGGTGCAGACCGTCACCGCGGGCGTGGAGCCGTACCAGCCGCACATGCCGGACGGCGCGGTGCTGTGCAACGCCCGCGGTGTGCACGACGCAGGGACCGCCGAGTGGGCCGTCGGGGCGATGGTCGCGGTGCTGCGGGAGTTCCCCGGGTTCGTGGACGCGCAGCGCAGGGGCGAGTGGACCTACCACCACACCGACGTGCTGGCCGACTCGACCGTGCTCATCGTCGGCTACGGCTCCATCGGCGCCGCGCTCGAAAGGCGGCTGGAGGGGTTCGAGGTCGAGGTCGTACGCGTGGCCAGGAGCGCCCGCGACGGCGTGCACGCCATGGACGAGCTGCCCGCCCTGCTGCCGGAGGCGGACGTCGTGGTGCTGCTCGTGCCCTCCACGGCCGACACCGCGGGCATGGTCGACGCGGCCTTCCTGGCGCGGATGAAGGACGGCGCCGTCCTGGTCAACGCCGCCAGGGGCGGGATCGTCGACACGGACGCACTGATCGCGGAGCTCAAAAACGGTAGGCTACGCGCCGCGCTGGATGTGACCGCGCCCGAGCCGCTGCCCGAGGGCCACCCCCTCTGGGGCGCTCCGGGCGTACTGATCACTCCGCACGTCGCGGGCAGCACCCCCGCGTCCGGGCGGCGCGTGCAGCGCCTGATCCGCGCCCAGCTGCTGCGCTATCTCGCAGGCGAACCGCTGGTCAACGTCATTACCGACACGTACTGAGAGGATCCCGGAACGTGGCTGGTCCGTGACCTTCGGTGCGTACGGTGGCCTTTGCAGGGAGGTCCTGACTCGCTGTCAAGGATCTCTTGGCGGAAATTGGTCTGTGTGGTTATCAGATCGGTGACGACATCGGCGTTGTCACCACCCGCGCACCCACGACCGCACACACTGGCGAAGTGGCCGTCCGGGCTTCGGCGGTCACAGGTGCAGGGTTCGAGACGGGATGGGCAACGACTGTGATCCGCTGGCGTGATCCACGGGTGCCGCTGACCGCCGCGGCGGCGGCGAGCGCGGTGGCCTTCGCCGCAGCGCTCGGCGTACGCGGTCCGGGCCTGCTCACCGGCGCTGTCGCCGGCGGGCTGGCGGCGCTGATCGCCGCCGGTTCGCTGCTGTACGCCTCGGTGAAGTCGGCCGCGAACCGTCCGGCGGCGCTGGGCGCGCGCTGGATGAGCGGCGGAGCCGTCATCTGGGCCGCCGGCGTGGCGCTGCGCCCGTTCGCCGAGAGTTTCCTGGTCAGCTTCGCCGACCTGTTCATGCTGCTGGGCACCGTGGTGACCGCGGGCGGCGCGCTGATCGCCGCCGACCGCAAATTCCCGGCCAGGGTCGTTTTACGGCATGTCACCGACGCCTACCTGTGCGCCGCCTCGCTCTTCCTGATCGGCTGGGTCGCCGCGCTGCGGCACGTCTACGACGACGCGGCGGATCCGGCGGCGTTCACGCTGGTCATGCTGCCGCCGATGATCGCGCTGCTGGTGACGTGCGCCGTGGTCCCGTCGGTGCTGACGAGCCGGGCCTCCTCCTGGCCGCTCGCCCTGGCGGGCGTCGGCGTGCTCGCCACCACGACCGTGGCGGGCCTGGCGGCCGGGGTGGCCAGGCTCGACGGCGGCGATCCGCAGATCTGGGCCGTCATGCTCGCGCCCGTCGCGTTCCTGCTGATGGCCGCCGTCCCGTGGGGCCCGGATCCGGGCACGGCGGGCAGGTCCGCCGTCGGCGGCGTGGTCGCGCTCGTGCCGCTGGGGCTGGTCGCCGTGGCCGCCTGCACGCTGCTCGCCCACCTGGTGGGCGGAGGGGCCGAGCGGCCCGTGACCGGCGTCGTGGTGGTCGCGGTCTCCGTAGTGCTGCTCCTGCTCGTGCGCCTGTTCTTCGTCTCGGCGACCAACATGCGCCTGCGCGGCCTGGTCAAGCTCGGCGAGCGGCAGCTCAGGGAGCTCGCCCAGAGCACCGGCGACGTGGTGTTCCTGTGCGACTACGAGGGCGTCGTGAGCGAGATCGACGCCGGGGTCGAGGTCACGTACGGCTACCGCCCCCAAGACGTGGTCGGCGGGTCGATCTTCGACTACATCCACCCGGAGGACGTCCCTGGCATCCAGGTCGCGCTGCGCGCCATGCACCTCGACGAGGACAACACCGCGCCCGGCGCCTGCCTGATCGCCTGCCGGGTGCGCGCGGCCGACGGCACGTGGCGCCCCACAGAGTCGGTCGCCACCCGCCACGTCGGCGGCGACGAGCTGCTGCTGGTGACCACCAGAGACGTCAGCGACGAGGAGGCCCTGCGCAACCAGGTCGCCCACCTGACCTTCCACGACGGCGTCACCGGCCTGCCCAACCGGGCCTACTTCGAGGAGCGCACCCGTGAGGTGCTCTCCGGGCGCACCTCCGGCCCGGGGGCGAACGTCGCGGTCATCTTCCTCGACCTCGACGGGTTCACCTCGGTCAACGACTCGGTGGGCCACGCCAGCGGTGACTACCTGCTCGGGCAGGCCGCGCGCAGGCTGCGCGGCGCCGTACGCGCCGACGACACGCTCGCCCGGTGGGGCGGCGACGAGTTCGCGGTGCTCGTGGAGACGGGCGGCGAGGCGCAGGTCGCGGTCGATCTGGCCGAGCGGCTCGTCCGCGCGGTCTCGCAGGAGCCGTTCCGCGTCGCCGACCGCGACGTGGCGCTGACCGCGAGCGTCGGCGTGGCCTTCACCGAGGACGACATGCCGGCCGGCGACCTGATCCGTAACGCGGATGTCGCGATGGCGCGCTCCAAAGAGCTGGGCGGGCGGCGGGTGGAGGTGTTCGCCGCGCAGATGCACGCCGACGTGGTGCGCAGGCTGGAGCTGGCTGCCGACCTGCAGCGGGCGCTGATCGAGCAGCAGTTCGCGATCGAATACCAGCCGATCGTCGACCTGGCCACGTCGCGGGTCACCGCGGTCGAGGCGCTGGTGCGGTGGTGGCGCGGGTCGGTGTTCGTGCCGCCCGAGCAGTTCCTGGGCCCGGCCGAGGACACCGGGCTGATCGTGCCGCTGGGGGAGTGGATCCTGCGCGAGGCGTGCCGCGAGGTGGCCGCCTGGCGGGCCTCGTCCTGGGACATCGGCCTGTCGCTCAACCTCTCGGCCCGCCAGATCACCGCGCCGCGCTTCGTCGAGACGGTCGAGGAGGCGCTGACCGAGAGCGGGCTGCCCGCCTCCGCGCTCACCCTTGAGGTGATCGAGGAGATGCTGGTCGAGGACGCCGAGGAGACGATCAAGCGGCTGTCGGAGCTGCGGGCGCTCGGGGTCAGGCTGGCCATCGACGACTTCGGCACGGGTTACGCCTCGCTCGCGTTCCTGCGGCAGCTCCCGGTCGACATGATCAAGATCGATCCGTCGTTCGTGTCCGGGCTGGGCAAGGACGACACGCTGACCCTGCTCACCCGGACCATCGTCCGGCTCGGCCACGACCTCGGGCTTATCGTGGTGGCAGAGGGGATAGAGCGTCCCGAGCAGCTCGATCTGCTCAAGCGGATGGGGTGCACGAAGGGTCAGGGCTTCCTGGTCGCACGGCCGATGGCGGCGCGCGGAGTCGACTCGTTGATGCGTACGAGTCTCACTGTTTGAGACATGTGTCCACGAAGTTGGCACCAGGGCATTCAGTGCGGCTATGGTGTAGGTCATGCTTCGCAGTGAGATTCTCGTAGTACTTCGCCGGCGCGCAGGCCGATAGCGAAGCACGACGACCTGCGCGCCGCCCCAGACCCGCCGTCCGGTGGGAAGGGGCATTTTTTATGTCCTTAAGCGAGTAGCCACGCAAGGAACGAGCCGATGACCGAACGGATGACAGGTGCACAGGCCCTGGTGAGGGCGCTGGAGCACGTTGGAGTCGACACAGTGTTCGGGATCCCGGGCGGTGCCATTCTGCCGGCCTACGATCCTCTCTACGACTCGACCAAGGTCCGGCACGTGCTCGTACGCCACGAGCAGGGCGCCGGTCACGCGGCCGAGGGCTACGCGCAGGCCACCGGCAAGGTCGGGGTGTGCATGGCCACCAGCGGCCCCGGTGCCACGAACCTGGTGACGCCGATTGCCGACGCGTACATGGACTCGGTGCCGATCGTGGCGATCACCGGCCAGGTGGCCAGCGCGGCCATCGGCACGGACGCGTTCCAGGAAGCCGACATCTGCGGCATCACCATGCCGATCACGAAGCACAACTTCCTGATCACGGACCCGGCGGACATCCCCCGCACGATCATGGAGGCCTTCCACATCGCCTCCACCGGCCGTCCCGGCCCGGTTCTCGTGGACATCTCCAAGGACGCGTTGCAGGCCGACACCACCTTCAGCTGGCCGCCGACCATGCAGCTCCCGGGCTACCGCCCGGTCACCAGGCCGCACTCCAAGCAGATCCGCGAGGCCGCCAAGCTGATCGCCGAGTCCAAGCGGCCGGTCCTGTACGTCGGCGGTGGCGTCCACAAGGCGCGTGCCTCCGCCGAGCTGCTGCAGCTGGCCGAGCTGACCGGCATCCCGGTCATCACCACCCTGATGGCGCGCGGCACGTTCCCCGACAGTCACCCGCAGCACATGGGCATGCCGGGCATGCACGGCAGCGTGTCGGCCGTGGGCGCGCTGCAGCAGGCCGACCTGCTCATCGGGCTGGGCGTGCGCTTCGACGACCGGGTGACCGGCGACCTGGCGTCGTTCGCCCCGTACGCCAAGGTCGTGCACGCCGACATCGACCCGGCGGAGATCTCCAAGAACCGCCACGCCGACGTGCCGATCGTGGGCGACTGCAAGGAGGTCATCGGCGACCTGGTCACGGTGATCCAGGCGTCCGAGCAGAAGGGCGACTACACCGAATGGTGGACGACGCTCAACGGCTACAAGCAGACCTACCCGCTGGGCTACGAGACGTGGGAGGACGGCACGCTGGCCCCCCAGTACGTCATGGAGCGGCTGAGCGCGATCGCCGGGCCCGACACGTACTACGTGGCCGGGGTCGGGCAGCACCAGATGTGGGCCGCGCAGTTCATCGACTATGAGAACCCCGGCACGTTCATCAACTCCGGCGGCCTCGGCACGATGGGCTTCGCCGTCCCGGCCGCGATGGGCGCCAAGATGGGCCGCCCCGAATCCACGGTGTGGGCCATCGACGGCGACGGCTGCTTCCAGATGACCAACCAGGAGCTGGCCACCTGCGCCCTGGAGGGCGTGCCGGTCAAGATCGCCGTCATCAACAACGGCAACCTCGGCATGGTCCGCCAGTGGCAGACGCTCTTCTACGACCAGCGATACTCCAACACCGACCTGCAGACGGTGCGCCGCATCCCGGACTTCGTCAAGCTGGCCGAGGCCTATGGTTGTGTGGGCCTGCGATGCGAGCGCCCCGAGGACGTGGACGCCGTGATCAAGAAGGCCATGGAGATCAACGACGTGCCCGTGGTGGTCGACTTCGTCGTCCACCAGGACGCCATGGTCTGGCCCATGGTCCCGGCGGGCACCAGCAACGACGACATCAAGATCGCCCGTGACATGGCGCCCAAGTGGGAGAACGAGGATGAGTAGGCATACTCTGTCGGTGCTTGTCGAGAACAAGCCGGGCGTACTGGCTCGCGTGTCCGCGTTGTTCAGCCGAAGGGGCTTCAACATAGACTCGCTGGCAGTGGGGCCGACCGAACACGACGACATCTCGCGCATGACCATCGTGGTCAGCGTCGAGGAGCTACCGCTCGAGCAGGTCACCAAGCAGCTCAACAAGCTGGTTAACGTCCTGAAGATCGTCGAGCTCGACCCGTCGCAGTCCGTCCAGCGCGAGCTGATGCTGATCAAGGTCAAGGCCGACGCCGACAGCCGTTCCCACGTGCTGGAGCTGGTCAACCTCTTCCGCGCCCGCTGCGTCGACGTGGCCTCCGACGCCGTGACCATCGAGGTCACGGGCACTCCCGACAAGCTTGAGGCGTTCGTCAAGGTCCTCGAACCATTCGGGATCAAAGAACTCGTCCAGTCGGGCATGGTGGCCATCGGCCGCGGAGCCCGTTCCATAACCGACCGGTCCCTCAGGGCATTGGACCGTACCGCCTGAAAGGTTTTGAGCAAGTGACCGAGATTTACTACGACGACCAGGCCGACCTGTCGATCATCCAGGGACGCCACGTGGCCGTGCTGGGGTACGGCAGCCAGGGCCACGCCCACGCGCTCTCTCTGCGTGACTCCGGCGTGGACGTGCGGGTCGGCCTGCCGGAGGGCTCCAAGAGCCGCGAGAAGGCGGAGAACGACGGACTGCGGGTCGTCACCCCGGCGGAGGCGGTGGAGGAGGCCAACCTCACCATGATCCTCGCGCCGGACCACATCCAGCGTCACCTGTACGCCGACCACGTCGCCCCCAACCTGGTCGAGGGTGACGCGCTGTTCTTCGGCCACGGCCTGAACATCCGCTACGGCCTCATCGAGGCCCCCGAGGGCGTCGACGTGTGCATGGTCGCCCCCAAGGGCCCCGGCCACCTCGTCCGCCGCCAGTTCGAGGCCGGGCGCGGCGTGCCGTGTCTCGTGGCCGTCGAGAAGGACGCCTCGGGCAAGGCACTGGACCTGGCGCTCTCGTACGCCAAGGGCATCGGCGGCACCCGCGCAGGGGCGCTCAGGACGACCTTCACCGAGGAGACGGAGACCGACCTGTTCGGCGAGCAGGCCGTGCTGTGCGGCGGCGTCTCCGAGCTGATCAAGGCCGGCTTCGAGACGCTCATCGAGGCGGGCTACCAGCCCGAGGTCGCCTACTTCGAGTGCCTGCACGAGATGAAGCTGATCGTCGACCTCATGTACGAGGGCGGCATCTCGAAGATGTACTGGTCGGTCTCCGACACGGCCGAGTACGGCGGCTACACCCGTGGCCCGCGCGTCATCACGGACGAGACCCGTCAGGAGATGCGCCGGATCCTGGGCGAGATCCAGGACGGCACCTTCGCGCGGCAGCTCGTCGAGGAGTTCGACGGCGGCCAGAAGGAGTTCCAGCGTCACCGGGACGAGCTGGCCGAGAACCCGATCGAGAAGACGGGCGCCAAGCTGCGTCCGATGATGAGCTGGCTGAAGGCGTAACCAGTTCTTTCAGGTGCACGGGTGGGGGCGTCGGCGCAGGTGAGCCGGTCGCACCCACCCGTCGCGCTGTCAGCGGGAGTCCGGTCTGGGGATGCGGACGCCGGCGGCGCGGAGCTCGGCCTCGAAGAGCGCGGCCAGCCGCGCCGCGGCCGGCGTCTGCTCCTCGCCGTGGTGGGCTATCAGCGTGTACCGGGCCGCGGTCTCGGTGCGGGCCTGCAGGGCGGTCACGGTCTTCAGCAGCGCGGGGTTGGCGAGATAGTGCTCGGCCGCGGCGGTGGCGAGCTCGGCGATGCGGGGGTCGTCCGGATCCCAGGCCGCGGCTTCGGCCGCGCGCTTGCCCAAGGCGATGAGCCGGGTGTCTTCGAGGGCCTGCTCGAAATGGGTGAGGTAGTCGTCGAATCCCTCTGGGACCAGAGCCCTGGCCAGCACCCAGCCCTCCCTGGTGGCCGCCACCTCGTCCGCGGGGAATCCGAGGCCGGGCATCCGCTCCAGCAGCGCCACGGCGCGGTCGGGCAGCAGCGCCCGGTCACCGTCGGCGAGCCGATGCAGCGTGTCACGCTGCGCGATCAACTCCGCGATCCGTTCGGTGAGCTGCCGCTCGACGTCGGCGAGCGCGGCGGCGAACAGCGCGGCATCGGCGTCGAGCAGGGGCCCGATCTCGGCCAGCGGCACCCCGGCGGCAGCCAGCGTACGAGCCTGCACCAGCCGCAACAGCTCGGCCGATCCGTACCGCCGGTAGCCGGAGCTGTCGCGTTCCGGCTCCTCGACCAGGCCGAGCTTGTGGTAGTGCCGCACCGTCTTCACCGTGACGCCGACGAATGCCGCCGCCTGCCCGATCGTGACTCCGTTCCTCATCTGCTCAGCCTGCCTTGTGGTCGGGCTCGGTGGCTACGCGGGCCGTTGGGGCGTACGGGTCACAGGTGCTCGGCCCGCCCATCACAGAACACCTCGTTGACGAGCCGCTGCTGGGCGTTCCTGAATGCTGTCGCGATGGCCAGGTCGGCGTCGTCGACGCAGTTCAGCGCGGCGGTCAGGGTCTTGCTGCCGTCGGGCGTGCTGTACATCAGCGCCGCGTGGCCCACGGCGGCGCCGTTGTGGGAGATGACGGTGCCGCCGCCGTCCGTGGTCAGCACGAACACCCCCAGGCCGTAGTCCATGTTCGGGATGCCCGTCGGGTGCGGGGTGCACATCTCGGCCAGCAGCGGGGCCGGCAGGAGCCTGCCGCCCATCAGCGCGGAGATGAACGTGTGGAGGTCCTGGGTGGTCGAGATCATGTCGCCGCCGCTGGAGATCCAGGAGGGGTTCTGGCGGGTGACGTCGATCGTCTGCTCCTCGTACCGGTAGTAGGCGTGGGCGTGCGGCTCGGGGATCTCCGGCGAGGCGTCCGGCACGACGGTGCCCGACAGCCCGAGCGGCTCCAGGATCAGCCGCCGCATCTCCTCGGCGACCGGACGGCCGGTGACCTTCTCGATCAGCAGCCTGGCCAGCACGTAGTTGGTGTTGGAATAGCTCCAGCCCGTCCCCGGCTCGAACCGCGCCGGCCTGGACAACGCCAGCTCCACCAGCTCCTGCGGCCGGTAGGTCTTGAGCCGGTTGTCCAGCCACTCCTTGCCCGTGGTGCTGTAGGGGACGGGGATCCCCAGCACGACCGTCCCGTCGTCGTAGACCTCGCCGCTGAAGTTGAACAGCCCGCTGGTGTGCTGCAGCAGCATCCGCACGGTGATCCGCTCGTTCAGCCCGAACTCGGGCAGGTAGTCCGCCGCCGGGGTGTCCAGCTCGATCCTGCCCTCGGCCACCAGCTGCAGCACCAGGGTCGCGGTGAAGGTCTTGGTGTTGCTGCCGATCCTGATATGTCCGTTGATCGGCGGTTTTGTGGCACCGCCGAGCTCGGCCGCCCCGGCGCTGCCGGCCCACTCGCCCCGCTCGTCGTGCACGCGCAGCGACACCCCGACGAAACCGGACTCGACGATCTCCTCGATCGCCTTCCGCAGCTCCAGGCGATCCTGCCCGGCGGCGACCTCCGCGTCGAGGGCGGCGGTGATCTTGCGGGCCATGGCGGCCGTGGTGGTGCTGGGCCTGTCAGGGTGGGTCTGGGCGGCTTCGACGGCGAGGAGGATGGTGCTGCGGAAGTTGCCGGCTTCTGCCGGAGCCTGCTCGCCGAGCAGCTTCATGGCCGCGGTCAGGGCCGGCAGCACCCGGTCGGCGAGCTCGGCGACGGTCCTGCCCTTCAGTTCGATGTCCTTGGCCTTCGCGGTGAGCACGTGCCCGACCAGACCGGTCGCCGACGTCAGGGCGATGGTCGCGTTCGTGGCGGCCTGGTGGGGCGAGCCGGTGGCGGCGGCCATCAGCGACACGGCACCGTACGCGGCGGTCCGCAGGGTGCTCTTGTCCTGGTCGGAAAGGGTGATGGGCATGGTGGTCTGCTCCTATGAATCCGTTATGTCCGGCGGCGTCGTGCCGCTGCGAGGAGCTTCCACCTTGACCCAAGGTCAACCTCAACCGTGATCTGGCTCACAGCTCCTTTTCGGGGGTTCGGGGCGGCGTGAGGCCGAGGAGTTCGGGTTTGGTGGCCCTGGTGTGCCACTCGCGGTCGGGATCGGGGACCAGGCGGCGGGTCTTCAGGTCGAGCAGGCCGCTCACGTGGCTGACCTCGGCCGCCAGGCCGCCGTCCCGGTGCCGGAAGAGATGGTGCACGCGGTAGGTCTTGCCGGTGCCCCATTCCCAGTCGCAGGTGACGTCCACCTGGTCGCCGGCGCGTAGCTCGCGGTGGTATTTGATGACGGTCTCGAGGTTGACGGGGCCGAGCCCGCCGCCGATGAGGTCTTCGACGGAGACTCCGGCGGCTTGGACGCAGGCGTAGCGGGCCTGGTCGGCGTACTGGATGTAGAAGCCGCCGTTGAGGTGAAGCTGGGGGTCGACCTCGTAGATGCGGACCTCAAAGCGGACGCTGAACGGCTCAGTCATCGAGGGACTCCTGTTCGGTCAACCAGCGCAGGGAACGATCGGTCAGGTAGCGGCGGCCGTCATCGCGGACCTCCAGCCAGTCGCCACGGGCCCAGCCGCCGGCGGCCTGGGGGGAGAAGCCGTGCTTGCGGAACAACATGCTGGCCTCCGCCCTGGTCAGGCCCTTGTGCCCCCATTCGGTGATGAGCGCCCGATGCCGGCTGTCTGCGGGGGGTTGGGCCGGATCGGCCGAGATCGCATCGGCCAGTGCCGCGAATCCGGCGCTGATCTGGCGTAGCGCCGCCGCTATCTGATCCTTCTGGGGCCATGGCTCCATGTCCATAGATTAGCAATTGCTACCGATTGGTGAGCATTGTCGAAGAGGATCAGTGGGTGTTACCGTCTTTCATGTGTAAGAAGAATCTTACACATGACCGAAATCCCTGACCACAGGAGCGTCGCCATGAAGGCCATCCGCTACTACTCCTACGGCCCGCCCGCCGTCATCCAGCTCCAGGACGTCGACAAACCCGAGGTCGGCGACGGGGAAGTGCTGGTCCGCGTACGGGCGGCCTCCGTCAACGCGGGGGACTGGCACCTGCTGCGCGGCCTGCCGTACATCTTCCGGGCGCAGGCCGGGCTGACCCGGCCCAAGTCCCACGTGCTGGGCAACGACCTGGCCGGGGAGGTCGTGGCGGTGGGCAGGAGCGTCACCGCGCTGCGGCCCGGCGACGAGGTGTACGGCTTCTGCCGCGGCTCGTTCGCCGAGTACGTGGCCCTTCCTGCGGAGGGGTTCGTGGTGCGCAAACCGGCCGGGCTGACGTTCGAGGAGGCGGCGGCGGTGCCGGTGGCGGCCGTCACCGCGTTACAGGCGCTCCGCGACAAAGGGCGGGTCAGGGCCGGGCAGAAGGTACTGGTCAACGGGGCCGGGGGCGGGGTGGGGCCGTTCGCGGTGCAGATCGCCAAGGCGCTGGGCGCCGAGGTGACCGCCGTGTGCGGCGCCGGGAACGTGGAGATGGTGCGCTCGATCGGGGCCGACCACGTCGTCGACTACACCAAGGAGGACTTCACCCGGAGCGGGGAGCGCTACGACGTCATTCTCGACAACGTCGCGAACCGCTCCCTGCGGGACTGCCGGCGCGTACTCGCCCCTCGGGGGATCTACCTGCACAACAGCGGCGACAAGGGCGGGCGCTGGGTGGGGGTCATGACCCGCATCGTCCACGTGATGCTGTCCTCCCTGTTCGTACGGCAGAGCCTGGTCGCCGGATACGTGGCCGACGAGAACACGGACGATCTCGCGGTCCTGCGCGACCTGCTCGAAGCGGGAAAGATCAGGCCGGTCGTCGACAGGACCCATCCGCTGAGCGAGGTCCCCGAGGCCATCGCGTACATCGAGCGAGGGCACGCCCGGGGCAAGGTCGTCATCACCATGGAATGAGGGCGGGACTGTCGGTGGCGGTTGAGAGGATCGGCACCATGTCCGACCTCACCACCGCGATCACCGGCTACTGGGACACCGCCGCCCCCACCTTCGACGAGGAGCCCGACCACGGCCTGCGTGCCGAGCGCACGCGCGCGGCCTGGGACCGCCGCCTGCGCGCCTGGATCTCGCCTGACCCGGTCGACGTCCTCGACGTCGGCTGCGGCACCGGCTCCCTGTCCGGGCTGCTGGCCGCCGCCGGGCACCGGGTGACCGGCGTGGACGTGGCGCCGCGGATGATCGAGCAGGCCCGCGCCAAGCTGTCGTCCGCCGGGCTCGCGGGGCGTTTCCTGGTCGGCGACGCCGCCGCCCCGCCCACCGGCGAGGACCGCTTCGACGTGGTGCTCTGCCGCCATCTGGTGTGGACCCTGCCCGCCCCCGAGGCGGCGCTGCGCGAGTGGACGGGCCGCCTCCGCCCGTCCGGCCGGCTCGTGCTCGTGGAAGGGCGCTGGCGGGAGACCGGGGCGCCCTATGTGGAGGGGGCCGGGTCGCTGCCCTGGAACGGCGGTCTCAGCGCCGCCGACCTGGCCGCCGCCGTACGCCCGCTCGTCTCCGACCTGCGCGTCGAGCCGCTCAGCGACGACGCCGACCTTTGGGGCGGCCCCGTGCACGACGAACGCTATGCGATCATCGCCTATGCCTGACAGACCGATCAGCGACAAGGCCCTCTGTTACGTCGTCCGCGAGGGCGAACTGCTCGTGTTCCGCCATCTTGACCACAGCTTCGAGGAAGTGGGCGTACAGATCCCCGCGGGGACCGTAAGGGAAGGGGAGGACCCCCGGGACGCCGCGCTCAGGGAGGCGCGGGAGGAGACCGGGCTCCACGATTTCAGCGTCGTGCGGAAACTCGGTGTGGCCGAGTACGACACCACCCCCTACCGCGCCGAGCTCCAGCGCCGCCATGTCTTCCAGCTGGCCCTGCACGAAGAGACCCCCGACCGGTGGATGAGCAGCGAGGACCACGACGGCGTCGGACCGCCCACGCGGTTCGAGTGCTTCTGGATCCCGCTCGAACACGGCCACGTGCTGCAGTCCGGTCAGGGCGCGCTGCTCTACCGCCTGTTCGAGGGCGACGCCTGATGATCGTGATCTCGTCCGCCGTCGCTGGGACCGGCGGGGCGCCGACCCTGAAGGTGAGCCGGGGCCGGTCAGCGCCCCGCCGCCTCCCCCTTGAGGCGGCAGGGCGCTCACTCGTTGATCAGTTTTCGCCGAGCTCCCCGAGCTCGGCGTTCCGCCTGGCCGTGCCATCGCCGCCGCCGGCCAGGTAGGTGCCCGCGTCGCCGGCAAGCACGTCGTTACCTGACTACATCTGGACCACGTTGCCGGAGCCGCTGACGGTGGCGGACCCGTTCCCCGCTATGAGGTTGTCCCTCCCCGGCTTCAGGTTCGCCCGAATCGGGAAGCGCGTACGGTTCCGCACTGTGTCGTCGCCCTCCCCGGTGATCACCGCGATCGACTCGATCGGCTCGCCGGGGCAGGCCACCCGGGTGACGCTCACCTGCTTGCACGGCAGGGACGCGTCGATCGCGTCGCCGGTGTTCGAGACGATCACCCAGCTGCCGGACACGGACAGGTCGATGTTGTCGGACGCGACGCCCCCGTAGATCTGCAGCTCCGAACCGGACATGCCCACGTCGGTCGTGGCCTGCGCCGGACCGGCGACGACCGCCAGCGAGGCGGTCATCGCCGCTCCCACGGCCAGTGCCCGCACGCCATGCCTGCGCAGACCGGTGATCCTCGATCGCCTGTCGTTCTCTGGTGTACTCATCGATCCCCCTGTGTTGGATGGCTCGCCCCGCCTACCCGGGACCTTGATGAGTACAGCGCCACGACGGTCGCACTCCTGTGACGAAGCGCGGATGCCTTCCGTGGTTTTTGCCATGTTCGCCGAGGAGTCGGGCAATAGGACAGGCCATAGCGTTGTTTTCGGGCATCCGTCATGGCGAGCGTGGACGGAAGCGGGGCGTACGGTGCGCGCACGCACCCTCGGCACCAGCAACTCCACACCCTCCACAACGGCACCGCTAGCCTCCATACCCCCGACAGTGGCATCACCAACCGTGATTGATCAGCTCCGGAGAGCGAGCGATTACATCGATGGCCACGATCGATACTTGCTTAGCTATATCGTTCGATATAGCATCCGAGCCATGATGAATGCGCGTCGCAGCCCCGAGCGGGGCCCCACCGGGCGCTTCTTCGGCCCGGGTGAGCTTCGCCTGGCCGTCCTGGCCCTGGTCGCCGAGCGCCCCGGTCACGGCTACGAGATCATGGGCCGCCTCGCCGACCGCTTCAACGGCACCTACGAGCCCAGCGCCGGCTCCATCTACCCCACCCTCCAGCTGCTGGAGGACGAAGGGCTCGTACGCGTCGAGCAGACGGACAGCCGCAAGGTCTACCACGTCACCGAGGACGGCAGCCGGGCGACCGAGGAGCAGGCCGACGGGATCGAGCGGCTGTGGGGGCGGGCGGCCAGCAGGAGCGAGTGGGGGATGTTCCGCGAGCCCGAGGCCGCGGAGATCGTCGGGCCGGCGTTGCGCCTGGTCAAGGCGGCCGTGAAGGCGCTCGCCCACGCGCACCACGATCCGGCCGTGGTCGAGCGCATCCAGGAGGTCTTCGTGGACGCGCGCCGCAGGATCGAGGAGCTGGACACCAGGAGGCGGCCGTGGAAGGAGACACCATGAGGCGGAGCGTCGCACGACGGTTACTCGACCGGATGTTCCTCGCGGGCGAGGTGGTCGAGGTCGAGCAGCTGACCGCCCGCATGCGGCGGATCAGGATTGGGGGAGAGGCGCTCGCGGGCCTGGAATGGACGCCGGGCCAGCACGTGCGCCTGTTCATCGGCGACGGTGGCGGCCTGCTGGGCGGGGTCCTGCGCACGTACTCGATCTGGCGGTACGACCCCGCGTGGGAGGCCCTCGACCTGATCGGGTACGACCACGGCGGCGACTCCCCGGGCGCCTCCTGGGTCAGGGCCGCCGAGCCCGGCATGGAGATCTCCTTCACCAGGCCAGACGGCGGTTTCGTCGTCCGGGAGGCTGGCTACCATGTGTTCGCTGGTGAGGAGACGGCCTCGGTGGCGTTCGGCGCGATGCTGCGGGCGCTCCCGGCGGGCGCCGCGGCGTACGGTGCGGTGGAGGCCGAGGGGCCGGGCGATCATCTGGACCTGCCCGAGGAGCTGGTCAAGGTGTGCCGGGGAGGCAAGCCGGCGGCCAGGTCGGAGGTCCTGGTGAACGCGGTCAGGGAGCTGGACCTGCCGGACGAGCCCGGCGTGGCCTACCTGGCCGGGGAGGCGCGCACGATCCAGGCCATCCGGGCCCACCTGGTTAACGAGCGCGGCTGGCAGCGCAGGGACGTCCGTACGAAGCCCTTCTGGACGCCCGGCAGAAAGGGGCTCGACTAGCCCGAATGCGTCCGGCTCTCCTCGCGTGATAATAATACCGGTATAGTTATTCGCGAGCGGGTGAGGAGAGGTCTGTGATCGAGCTGAAGAGTGCCGGGGAGATCGACGCGATGCGGGAGGCGGGGCGGGTCGTCGCCGCCGTGCACGCCGCGGTGCGCGAGCGTGCCGCCGTCGGCGTCTCGCTGAAGAAGCTCGACGAGGTGGCCCGGACGGTCATCGAGGAGGCGAAGGCCGGGGCGTCGTTCCTCGGCTACCACCCCTCGTTCGGCGCCACCCCGTACCCGGGGGTGATCTGCACCTCCGTGAACGGGGCCATGCTGCACGGCCTGCCGACCCCGTACCGGCTGCGCGACGGCGACCTGATCAGCATCGACTGCGGCGCGTACGTCGACGGCTGGCACGCCGACGGCACGGTCAGCTTCGCGGTCGGCGAGCCGCGCGCGGAGGACCTCAAGCTCATCAGGGTCGCCGAGGAGACGCTGGCCGCCGGCATCGAGGCGGCGCTGCCCGGCGGCCGGATGGGGGACATCGGCCACGCCATGTCCACGGTCGGCCGGGGTGCGGGATACGGCATGCAGAACGACTTCGGCGGCCACGGCATCGGGCGGGCCATGCACGAGTCCCCCTTCGTGCCCAACGAGGCCCGCGCGGGACGCGGGATGCGGCTGCGCCCCGGCCTGGTGATCGCGATCGAGCCGAGCCTGATGGCCGGGGGCGGCGACGACTACTACATGGCCGAGGACGGCTGGTCGGTGTGCTCCGGCGACGGCAGCAGGAGCGTGCACGTCGAGCACACGGTCGCCATCACCGAGAACGGCCCGGTCATCCTCACCCTCCCGTAGGCCCCATTCGGAGTGACCTTTAGGGCCGATTCGATACGCGCGGTCATGATCCATCCCTGCGCATACCAGTCTGGGCCCTCGAACGGCCCTCCGCCACGGTGATGGCCAGGCCAGGAAAGGCGCGCAGGACACCCGCGGGAAGACAGTGCTTGGTCAAGAACACTGATTTGAGTATCGATTCGCCCAAGCGCGGTGTTAAGCCGGGCCAAGGCCAAAATTGTGGGCGTTTGTCGAAGTTGGGGGGAGGGGAAATCTCCTGACGGCAGCTACGGAGAGTAGTCGACATGTACCAGAGAGGAATCGATATGTACAGAAGTGGGCTCGTTCTCGCCGGTCTCGTCGCCGGGATGACCGTGTTCAGCGGCTCCGCGTTCGCGGCGACGCCCGACACCCTCCTCGAGGCGAAGGTGTCCCTGTGGCCTCAGGCCGCGGAGCAGGCCATGGAGCAGACCGTCGCCGCCTGGCCGAAGAAGGACGAGAACGAGGACAACAGGAAGATCCTCTTCGTCTGTGGTGATGAGAACCAGATCGCGGGCGGGAGCATCAACAACAACGAGAACGAATTCTCGCTGATCAAGGTCGAGACCGGCGACATCCTCGGCATCCTCGAGAAGCACAGCGAGGACGACAACCGGAAGTGCTCGTCCACCTGAAGTCGGTCCTCAGCGGCGTAGATTGCACAACCAAGGGGCCCACCTGCAGGGTCGGGCCCCTCGGTATCGCTCGATCTCGTTCGTGAGAGAGGCATTGCGCAGGTGGTCGGGTCCGCACGTCCGCGTCCGCCACCCTACGCAGCTTTTCGGAGCGGCGGTCTCGAACACCTCGCCAGAGCAACGAACGCCGCTGCTGAATCTGCCCCTCGACGGTCACCGTCGAGGGGCAGATTCGTCTGTTCACCCTTCGTACACGAATGACGCGTCGAAGGAGTTGCGGGCGATCCGGTCGAGCTGCTCGTCCGTCATGCCCAGCTCCCGCTGGAGCGCGGTGTAGTTATCGTCGACATAGCCCCCGAAGTACGCGGGATCGTCCGAGTTGACGGTCACGACGAGCCCTTCGTCCAGCATCGCGGGCAGGATGTGGTCACGCAGGGACGGCACTGCACGCAGCCGAACGTTCGACAGCGGGCACACCGTCAGCGGGATGCGCTCGTCCCGGAGCCTGGCCACGAGCTGCGGGTCCTCCATCGCCCTGATCCCGTGGTCCACCCGCTCGACCCGCAGGATGTCCAGCGCCTCCCACACGTAGTCGGGCCCGCCCTCCTCGCCCGCGTGCGCGACCCGGTGCAGCCCTTCGCTCGCCGCGATCTCGAAGACCCGCCTGAACAGCGACGGCGGGTAGCCCACCTCCGCCGAGTCCAGCCCCACCCCGATGAACGAGTCCCGGTACGGCAGCGCCGCCCGCAGCACCTGCTCGGCCTCGTCCGCCCCCCGGTCCCGCAGGAAGCACAGGATCAGCGCGGCCGACACGTCGCCGTCCTTCAGGGCCGCCGACAGCCCGCCGAACACCACCTCCAGCGGCACGCCCCGGCTCAGGTGCGCCTGCGGGTCGAAGAAGATCTCCGCGTGCCGCACACCCTGCTCGCCGGCCCGCCGCAGGTAGGCGGCGGCGAGGTCGTAGAAGTCCTCCTCGGTGCGCAGGACCGCCATGTGCTCGTAGTAGAGGTCCAGGAACGACTGCAGGTCGGTGAAGGAGTAGCGGGAGCGGATGGCGTCCACGTCGAAGGTCGGCAGGTCGATCCGGTTACGCCTGGCCAGCTCGACGACGAGCTCGGGTTCGAGGGTGCCTTCGATGTGCAGATGGAGCTCTGCTTTGGGACGCATGGCAACGAGTAAACCGGACCCCGGCTGATGGGAGCATTGTGCGAACCTCTGAAGTCTGGGGTTTTGAGCTGGCATAACATCAGATTTCATGAGGCTGTCGGACCTGCTCGCGCGCGACGACCTGCGGCTGACGCTCGTGACGGGCCACGAGGAGGTCGACCGCGAGATCCGGCGCGCGTACCCGACGGACCTGCCCGACCCCCGACGCTACCTGCAGTCCGGCGACCTCGTGCTCACCAGCGGCGTCTGGTACGGCGAGCCGGCCGACTGCGAGCGGTTCGCCGACGCGCTGTGGGCGACCGACGCCGCCGGCCTGGTCGTGGGGCTGATCGTGCTCGGAGAGCTGCCCGAGGAGCTGGTCAAGGCGTGCGAACGGCGCCGGGTGCCGCTGCTGCTGGCGGCCCCCGACCAGTCGTTCGGCGCGATCACCCAGGTCGTGACCGCCGAGGGGTTCGCGGCCGAGCAGCGCAGGGCCGAACGGGTGCGGGCGCAGACGCTGCTCGACGTGCTGGGCCACATCCCGCCGGGTGAGGTCTCCGCGCACCTGCGGCTGCTCGGCGCCGACCCGGGCCTGCCGACCGCCGCCATGGCGGTCACGCTGACGGGTCCGGCGAACGACGAGCACGACCTGCCCGAGGTCCTGCACGAGGGCCTGGCCAGGAAGGGCCGGCACCTGATCGTCGGCGGCACCCCGCACGAGGCGATCGTGCTGGTCAACGGTCGGGCGTCGCGCAAGAGCCTGGCCGACGAGCTGCGCGGCCTGGTGGCGGAGCGCCCCGGGCTGAGCATCGCGGCCGGGATCAGCGAGATGGCGGCCAGCGTGTCGCAGCTCGGTGAGGCGCTGGAGACGGCCAGGCGGGGCATGGAGTCCGCGCGGGGCGGGCCGGGGCCGGTGTCGATCATGTCGGTGGCCGACATCGACAGCTTCGACCTGCTGCTGGCCACGCTGCCGGCGAGCGTGCGCCGGTCCTTCCGCGACCACCTGCTGGGGCCGGTGGAGGAGTACGACGCGCGGCACGGCTCCGAGCTGCTGCGCACGCTCGACATCTTCCTGGAGACCTGCGGCTCGTGGCAGCGCACCGCCGACGAGCTGTACGTGCACGTCAACACGTTGCGCTACCGGATGCAGCGGATCGAGGAGCTGACCGGGCGGCGCATGTCGTCGATGCGCGACCGTACCGACCTCTACCTGGCGCTGCGGTCAGGCAGAGACGGGCAGGCGGCCCGCGACGACGCGGCCCCGTGAGACCACGGCCACGATGTTCTCCGTGGCCAGGTCCTCGATGCGCTCCCACGGGCGGCCGCGCAGCACGATGAAGTCGGCGCCCAGCCCCGGCGCGATCCGGCCCACGGGCATGCCGATCGAGTCGGCCGCGTCGGAGGTGGCCGCGCGCAGCGCCGTCCCGGCGTCCATGCCGAGCACCCGCGTCATGTGGACGACCTCGGCGAACTGGTCGCCGAACTGCACGTGGTGGCCGTTCGCGTCGGTGCCGAGCACGAACCGCACGCCCAGCGCGGCGGCCTGGGCCAGCAGCACGTCGCGGCGGGCGACCAGCTCGGCGGCCTTGGCGCTGGCCTCGGACGTGACGGGGACGCGGCCCTCGGCGATGGCCTCGTTGATCAGCAGCGTGGGCGCGACCGGCGTGCCCCGGGCGGCGAGCGTCTCGGCCAGGTCCTTGCTCATGAGCGTGCCGTGCTCGATCGAGTCGACGCCCTCCTCGACGGCCACCCGGATGCCGTCCTCGGAGTGGGCGTGCGAGGCCACCAGCATGCCGAGCGCGTGCGCCTCGTCCACGACCGCTCTGATCTCGTCGGGCGTGTAGTTGCGCCAGGCGTTCTTGTCGCCGATCGACAGCACGCCGCCGCTGGTCGTGAGCTTGATGCCGTCCATGCCGGCGCGGGCCCAGGCGCGTACGAGCTTGCGGCACTCGTCGGGGCCGTCCGCCGTGGGCTTGCGCACGGGGAACGCGGGCGGCACGAACAGGTCGTTGTGCCCGGCCGTCATCCCCACCACGCCGTGCACCTGGATGCGCGGCCCGGGCAGCACCCCGGCGTCGAACACCCGGCGCAGCGCGATCTGAGCCTCGTCGCCGGCCAGGTCGCGCAGGGTCGTCACGCCGTGCCGCATGGCCCGCTGGGCATGGGCCACGCCGTGCAGCACCTGCTCGTCCCGGGTGGTGACCAGCGGCCAGGTCGCGAAGTCCGGCGGGTCGCCGGGGCCCGCGTAGCCGATCAGGTGCACGTGCGTGTCCACCAGGCCGGGCAGCACGCACAGACCGGCGTGGCCCGGCTCGGCGTCAGGCTGCACGCTGATGATCCGGTCCGGCTCCCAGCTCAGATCGACTGGGCCGCGATATTCGGTACCGTCCCAAAGGGGGATTCCGTCGAGTCTCATTTCAGGCCCGACGCTACCTGAGCCTGCGGGCGGCTGGAGGGATCTACGGTCCTCCGGCGGCGCTCTCGTAGGGACCTACAGGGTTCGCCAGCGGTTTTCCCGGATTCTTCCCGCGGGACAGCTCCTGTTGCCCGGCCGTCCAAAACCACCGTCACACGATGGTAATAATCAATGGATACCGTCCTGACCTGCACGTTCACCGCCGCTCAAGGAAGAATTATGGCTATTTCTCTCGATCGCCGCGCTTTCCTGCGGACAACAGGTCTTGCCGGTCTTGCGCTCGGCTTGGCCGCCTGTGGCGAGACCACGGCCGCCGGCGGCGGCGGCGCCAGCGGGCTGGGCTCGGTCAAGCTCCAGCTCTCCTGGAAGAAGAACGTCGAGTTCGCCGGCGAGTACTTCGCGGACAGCAAGGGCTACTTCAAGGCCGCCGGATTCTCGCAGGTCGAGCTGCTGTCGGGCGGCGGATCGGGCACCTCGGTCGAGTCGGGCCTGGCCACGGGCCGCTGCTGGGCCGGTCTGTCCGCGCCCACGATCACCGCCCCGGCCGTCCTGCAGGGCGCCCAGCTGAAGATCGTCGGCGCGACGTTCCAGAAGAACCCGTTCGCGATCGTCTCGCTCAACAAGAACCCGATCAAGGAGGCCAAGGACCTCGCCGGCAAGAAGATCGGCGTCCAGGACTCCAACGAGCTGGTCTGGAACGCGCTGCTCAAGGCCAACGACCTCGACCCGTCGAGCGTGACCCGCGTGCCGTTCCAGTCGGACCCGTCGATGCTCACCTCCGGGCAGCTCGACGGCTATGTCGGCTACGTCACCAGCGGCCCCGTACGGCTGCGGATGCAGGGCCACGACCCCGCCTACCTGCTGTTCGCCGACGCCGGCCTGCCGCTGGTCGCCGAGACGTTCACGGTGACGCAGGACACCATCGACAAGGAGCGCGACAAGCTCAAGGCGTTCCTGACCGCCGAGATCAAGGGCTGGAAGGACGCCGTCGCCGACCCGGCCAAGTCCGCCGAGCTGGCCGCCACCGTCTACGGCAAGGACCAGAACCTCGACGTCAAGGAGCAGACCGAGGAGGCCAAGATGCAGAACGAGCTCGTGATCACCTCCGACGTCAAGGCCAACGGCCTGTTCACGATGACGCCGGAGCTGATCGAGCAGAACATCGCCTCGCTCGCCAAGGCCGGCCTGAACATCAAGGCCGAGCAGCTCTTCGACCTGACGATCCTGGACGAGGTCTACAAGGCCGACCCGAGCCTGAAGCTGTCATGACGGGGATCAGCATCGCGGGGCTGAGCAAGTCCTTCGGCAAGGGAGTGACCGCGCTCCAAGGGGTCGACATCCAGACGCCGAAGGGCTCGTTCCTGTCGCTGCTCGGCCCCTCCGGCTGCGGCAAGTCCACGGTGCTGCGCATCCTCGCCGGGCTGGAGCAGCCCACCTCGGGCGAGCTCCGGGTGAACGGCGAGACCCCCGAGGAGCTGCGCAGGAGCCACCACCTCGGCATCGCCTTCCAGGACTCCGCGCTGCTGCCCTGGCGCAGCGTCGCGACCAACATCCGGTTGCCGCTGGAGGTCGCCGGGCTCAAGCCGGAGCCCGGCGTGATCGAGGACCTGATCAAGCTGGTCGGGCTGGAGGGGTTCGAGAAGGCCCGGCCCGCCGAGCTGTCCGGCGGCATGCGGCAGCGCGTGTCCATCGCCCGCGCGCTGGTGGTCAAGCCCAGCGTGCTGCTGCTGGACGAGCCGTTCGGCGCGCTCGACGACATGACCAGGCAGCGGCTCAACCTGGAGCTGCTGCGCATCTGGACCGAGAAGCCCGCCACGACGCTCATGGTCACCCACGGCATTGGCGAGGCCATCTTCCTGTCGGACGTGGTCGCCGTCATGAGCCCCCGCCCCGGGCGGGTCATCGAGATGGTGGAGATCGGCCTGCCCCGGCCCCGCACCCCCGACATGATGCGTACGCCCGAGTTCCATGCGATCCACGACCACCTCAGCGACCTGCTGTTCGGGCACGGCGCATGAGGCGAGTCCAGGGACTGCTCGGCGTCGTCGCGCTCGTCGCGCTGTGGTGGCTGCTCGCCGTGACCGTGTTCGCCGGCGGCGGCGCGGTGCCCACCCCGTGGGCGGTGCTGGCCGCCATGGGCGCCGACGGCTGGGCCTTCTACGGCCCGAACGTCTCGGCCACGCTCGGCGCGGCGGTCCAGGGCTTCCTGTGGGGCAACGGGCTGGCCATCGGCGTGGCGCTGCTGGTGCTGCTCGTGCCCCGGCTGGAGGCCGTCGCCACCCAACTCGCGGTCATCAGCTACTGCATCCCGCTGCTCGCCATCGGTCCCATCGTGCTGGTGGTCTTCGGCGGCGACGCCACCGTGGTGTTCCTCGCCGCCATCTCCGTCTTCTTCACCACGCTCATCGGCGCCCTGCTCGGGCTGCGCTCCGCCGACCGGGCCAGCCTGGACGTCGTCACCGTGTACGGCGGCGGCCGGCTGGCCAGGCTCCGCTACGTGCAGATCATCTCCGCCCTGCCCAGCACGTTCGCGGGCCTGAAGATCTCCGCCCCCTCCGCGCTGCTCGGCGCGATCATCGGCGAGTACCTCGGCAGCAACGACGCCGGGCTGGGCGTCTCCCTGATGATCTCCCAGCAGCAGTTCCAGGTGCCGCGCACGTGGGGGCTCGCGCTCGTGTCCGGCCTGATCGCCGGGCTCGGGTACGCGATCGTCGCCCTCGTCGCCCGCGTGGTCACCCCCTGGTCGAGAGGCGAATCACAGTGATCGGCCGCACCGTGCTGAGGATCGTCGGCCCGCTGGTCCCCTCGGTGGTCATCGTCGTGGCCGCGTGGTGGCTGGCTCTGGAGGCGTTCGGGATCAGCCCGCTCGTCGGCAAGCGCCCGCCGCAGGTCTGGGAGTACCTGACCGCGTCGGCCGCCCACCGCGAGGCCGTGTTCGGCGCGCTGGGCATCACGATCAGGGACGCGGCCATCGGGTTCGCCAGCGGGATGATCGCCGCCATGGCCGTGGCGGTCGCGTTCGTGCTGTTCAGGACCGTCGAGCAGACGTTCATGCCGGTCGCGATGCTGCTGCGCTCGGTGCCGCTCGTGGTGATGACGCCGCTGATCACCCTGATCTTCGGCCGTGACCTGCTGGGCGTGGCCGTGATCGGCGGCATCGTGGTCTTCTTCCCCGCGCTGGTGAACATCGCCTTCGGGCTGCGCTCCGCCTCCCCGCAGGCCACCGACCTGGTCATGGCGTACGGCGGGACGCGCCTGACCGTCCTGCGCAAGGTGGCCGTGCCGACGGCGATGCCCTCCGTCTTCGCCTCGGCCCGGATCTCCGTGCCCGCCTCGATCATCGGGGCGCTCATCGCCGAGTGGCTGGCCACGGGGCGGGGGATCGGCGCCGAGATCCTGCGGGCGATCGGCGGTTTCCGCTACGACGAGGTGTGGGCCGACATCGTGGTGGTCACCGCCGTGTCGATCCTGGCGTACGCGGTCGTCGGCGTGGTCGAGTCGCTGGTCCTGGCCCGTTTCTCCGACCGCTCGTAAGCGGGGAGTTCGCGGGCCCGGCCGCGGTCCCGTGTGCGGGGGAGACGCGGCCGGGCCCGCTCGGAGGGGAGCGTCTGGGCGTGCGGTGGGATACCGGCGGGTGTGGCCGGTGAAGGCCCGACGCTCCCTTGGCTCAGTGGGTGCGGCTCAGTGGGTGCGGCTCGGTGGGGTCGGCTCAGTGGGTGGCGAAGACCTGGGTCCAGGTGGGTCCCTTGGCGTTGTGTCCGACACCGATGTGGGTGAAGGAGCAGTTGAGGATGCCGGCCCGGTTTCCTGAGCTCTTGAGCCAGCCGCTCATCACGGAGGCCGCGGTGGGCTGGCCCATGGCGATGTTCTCGGCGACTGAGGTGAAGGAGAAACCGGCGGCCCTGATGCGCTGGTCGAACGTGCGGCCGTCGCGTGAGTCGTGCGAGAAGTAGTTGTTGGCCGCCATGTCCGCCGAGTGGCGCTCGGCGGCGAGGTGCAGCCTGGGGTCGTGAACGAGGGGACGGCAGCCCTTCTTCGCCCTGGCCCGGTTGGTCAGCTTGACGACCTCTGTCTCGATCGAGGACGCGAAGCCGCCGCCCGACGCGCACGACAGCTTCACCGGGCGCGACCGGCTGCCGCGCCCCTTCGAATCGACCGCGACCACGTAGTAGCTGCGCGGGGTGACGGAGCACTGCACGCCTGCCGTGATCCGCCCGGTGCCGACCAGCCTCGAACCGCTCTTGAGTACCCGGTCGGGGCCCGGCGCGACGACCTGGATGCGTACCCTGAGCCGGGCCTGGTCGGAGCAGCCCGTCCTGGTGGCGGTGCCCCGGACCACGCCCTTGGCCACGACCGGCTTGGCCGCGATCACGCGGCATGCCTGCGCCGAGGCGACCTGGGTGGCGGCCTGCGCGGCGGGCGCGGGGAAACTCAACGGCGCCAGACTCCCGAGGCAGACGAGTGCCTGGAGCTGTCCGCGCATTTCATTCCTCCGGTTCAGGGGTCGACTTTGCGTCGAACCCGCATTCTGGCGCTCCCAGGTCGGCTATGTACGGAAATTTCAGACCTAACCTGGAGTTCCAAGTGGCCAAATCGTGATCCAGCCAGCTCAATCCCGGTAAACCACAGCGGCCCCCTGAGCGTCAGGGGGCCGCGGGGTTTCATGCGACGGTTAGCACTGGACGGGCTTCAGCCACGAGCATTCGAGGTCGCCCGCCGGGCCCTGCTCCGTGGCGCGCAGCTGCGTGGCGTCGGCGGTCGCGGTGGCCCGCGTGAACTGGGCGAGCCGGACGGCGATCTTGTCCTCGATGTCCTTGGGGGAGCCGGACAGGTACTGGTTCAGCATGATCGAGAAGATCAGCGGCTCGCCCTCGGCGCTCGTGACGTACCCGGACAGCGAGGTCACCCCGGTCAGCGAGCCCGTCTTGGCGTGGACGTTGTTCGCGGCCGGCGTGTTCCGCATCCGGCTGCGCAGGGTGCCGCCCACGAAGCGCTCGGCGTTGCCCGCGATGGGCAGGGCCTGGTACCAGGTGTCGAACCAGGGCTTGCTCCGCACCGCCGTCAGCAACTGCACGATCGAGCCCGGCGAGAAGCCGTCGCGGCGCGACAGCCCGGAGCCGTCCCGCATGTTGATCACCTGCACCCCGTTGGCCTTGGCGAAGTCGGTGCTGACCTTGAGCCCGGCCGACCACGTGCCCTGGTCGGCGACCTTGCGGCCCATCGCCTTGGTGAGGATCTCGGCGTGGATGTTGTTGCTCAGCTTCAGGAACGGGACCAGCAGCTCGCCCAGCGTCATCGACTCGTGCCGGGCCAGCTCCTTGGCCCCGGCCGGGGCCGCGCCCGCGACGGTCGGCCCGAGCACCTTGACGCCGTGCTTGGCCAGCGACGTGCGGAACAGCGACGCGGCGTACGCCGTGGGGTCGTCCACGGCCACCCACTCCTGGTACGGGTCCTTCACCGTGCCGGTGATCACGACGGTACGCGTGCCGTGCTGCCGCTCGATGAGCACGTCGGTCGCCGAGCCGACGGTGGCCTTGTTGACGATCTTCAGGTAGCCGGTCTCCGGGGTGGTGGACACCTTGACCTTGTCACCGTCAGCCGCCACGGAGACGATCACCGAGCCGGCGTCGTAGTCCCGGTCGGGCGAGGCGGTCAGGGCGGAGATGGGCGCCGCGTAGTACGCGGTCTCGTCGTCCCACGACCAGTCGTTGCCGAGCCGCTGCGAGTCGAACCAGGTGTCGTCGGCCACCAGCTTGCCCGCCACGACCTTGACGCCCGCGGCGGCGACCTTGGCGGCCAGCGCGTCGTAGTCCTCGGCGAGCATGGTCGGGTCGCCGGTCCCGCGCAGCACCAGGTCGCCGGTCAGCGCCGATCCGGCCTGGCGGCCCGAGTGCAGCACGGTGGTGGGGAAGCGGTAGTCGAGGCCGAGGGTCTCAGCGGCCGCGGCGGAGGTGAAGAGCTTGGTGTTGGAGGCGGGGGTCAGGAGCTTGCCCGCGTCGGTGGCGTACAGCTCCTCGCCGGTGGTGGCGCTCTTGACGACCACGCCCGCCCTGGCGATCGTGAGCCGGGAGTCGCTGAGGATCTGGTTGATGTCCTGGGTGAGGTCCGCCACGCCCGCGGAGGGCTCCAGGGCGACGGCCGGGGAAGAGGGGCTGGACGCCCACGCGAGGGCCGCGACGAGCGCGCCCGCGACGAGGGATGCTGAGGTACGCCGCATGGGGGGTCTCCAAATGACTGGGGAGTCGCCCTGCCAGCATTGACCGCCGCAAACCTTCTGCAATCCGCAAATATCCGTATATGTCGGGCGGCTTTCGGCGGGCGCGTCAGACGGACGGCTGGCCCGCGGTCACCATGAAGCCGCAGTCGCCGAACGAGATCTCGTCACCCGACCGCACCCGCGCCGGCCCCACCAGCCGCCACCCGTTGAGCCGGGTGCCGTTGAGCGAGCCGAGATCCACCAGCATCCACCCGCCGTCGCCCTCCCGGCGCAGCTCGGCGTGGACCCGGGAGACGGTTAAGTCCGACAGGACGAGGTCGCACGCCGACCCGCGCCCCACCACGTAACGCAGCCGGTCGTCGTCGGGCAGCGCCAGCCGGGGCAGCCGGGGGCGCCGCCACGCCGACTGCAGCCGGGTGGTGAACTCGGACACCGACGCGACGGCGTCGGTCAGCCGCTGCCTGATCGTCGCCTTGCGCGGCAGGTCGGCGACCAGTTCGTCGAGCTCGTGCTGGCTGCGCGCGCGCAGCGCCTGGTCCACCCGGCCCACGAACGTGTCGTGGGAGATCCGGCCCTCCGCGGCCTGGTCCCTGAGCTCGTCGATCGCGCGGTCCCGTTCCCCGTCTGATGCGCGAAAAGGCGGCTGCGTCGAGCTCATAGAGCGAGTATCGGACCGAAGGGCGCTCGCTGTCCAGAAAACGCCGATCGCTTGCAATGGGCATACTCGGTATGCATACTCAGTATCCATGTCGATCAGACACGGACTGCTCGCGTTGCTGAGCAGCGGACCGCGCTACGGCTACCAGCTCAGGGTGGAGTTCGAGGCGTCGACGGGGGCGACCTGGCCGTTGAACATCGGCCAGGTCTACACGACGCTCTCCCGGCTTGAGCGCGACGGCCTGGTGGCCCCAGGGGGAGCCGACGAGCAGGGCCGCGCGGTCTACACGATCACCGAGGCCGGTCGGGAGGAGCTGGAGCGATGGTTCAGCACCCCCGTCGCCCAGACCGACCGGCCTCGGGACGAGCTGGCCATCAAGATCGCGATGGCCGTGGCCGGCGGCCTGGACGTGGCCGAGGTCATCCAGACCCAGCGCGTGGCCACCATGCGCGGGCTGCAGGAGCTGACCCGGGCCAAGCGGGCCGCGGCAGGCGGGTTCGCACAGCGGCTGGTCCTCGATTCGCTGATTTTCAAGGCCGAGGCGGAGCAGCGCTGGCTGGACCACTGCGAGGCCGTTTCCAAGCAGATGTCCAAGGAGCAAGAGCAATGACTGTGGTGAGTTTGCGGGACGTGACCCGCGAGCACGGCCAGGTGCACGCCCTGAAGGGGGTGAGCCTGGAGGTCGCGGCGGGGGAACTGGTCGCGGTGATGGGCCCATCGGGCTCGGGCAAGTCGACGTTGCTCAACGTGGCGGGCGGTCTCGACCGCCCCACGTCGGGGACCGTGACCATCGAGGGCGAGGACCTGGCCAGGGTGAAGGACCTGGCCGCGCTCCGGCGCACCAGCGTCGGGTACGTCTTCCAGGACCTGAACCTGATCCCGTCCCTGACGGCCGCCGAGAACGTGATGCTGCCGAGGGAACTCGACGGCGTCCGCTTCGGGAAGGCCCGCGATGAGGCGCTGGCCGTGCTCGCCGAGGTGGGGGCAGGCGAGGTCGCCGACCGTTTCCCCGAGGAGCTGTCCGGCGGGCAGCGCCAGCGCGTGGCCATCGCCAGGGCGCTGGTCGGCGAGCGGCGGCTGCTGCTGGCCGACGAGCCGACCGGCGCGCTCGACACCGCCACCGGGGACGAGATCCTGCAACTGCTGCGCACCCGCTGCGACGCGGGCGCGGCGGTCCTGCTGGTCACCCACGAACCGCGCTACGCGGGCTGGGCCGACCGGGTGGTCTACCTGCGTGACGGCGCGGTCGTGGAGTCGAGCGCCGTACGGCTGGAAAGCGCGCGATGAGCGCGTTCCGCGCCGCGCTGCGCATCTCCCGCAGGGACGCCCTGCGCTTCAAGGGCCGGACCGCGCTGATCATGGTGATGATCGGCCTGCCCGTCCTGGTCATCACGGCGGCGCTCACCGCCGCCGCCACCACGAGCATCACCGCCCGCGACAAGCTGGACTCGGTGTTGGGGGCGGCCGACGCCCGCATCGACACGCGTCCGTTCCGCACCCCGATCGAGCAGAGCACGGACGGAGAGATCGCCGATCAGCGCGAGGTGCCGCGGTCCGAGCGGCCGTGGACGCCCGCCGAGATCGGCACGCTGCTCCAGGGACGCCTGCTCCGCTACCAGGCGAGCATCGTGGAGGCCCGCCTGCGGGACGGCTACGACCGGGTGGACGTGTTCGAAACCGACCTGCGCGACCCCTTGACGAGCGGGATGCGCCGCCTGGTCGAGGGCAGGTTCGCCGCCGCGCCCGGCGAGGTCGCCGTGTCCCCCGCGCTGGTCGACAGGGGTGTGCGGATCGGCGACACGATCAAGACGTGGCGGCCGGACCGCATCGTGCGGGTGGTCGGGGTCGCCGAGCACCCGAACCGGCCCGGCATGCGCGAGATGCTCGCCCTGCCGGAAGGGCTGCTCCCGCACCAGAACGACGGCAACGACAGCGGCTGGCTCATCGACACCGCCGCCCCCGTCCAGTGGACGGACGTGCAGAGGCTCAACAAGGCGGGCCTGGCCGTCAAGTCCCGGGTCCTGATCGAGCGCTCCGGCGCCGACGACTTCGGGTCACGGGACCTGCACGGGCTGCTCGAGCTGGGTGTCGCCGTCGTGCTCGTCGTGACCGAGACCGTCCTGCTCGCGGGCCCCGCGTTCGCGGTCGGGCTGCGCCGCAGGCGCAGGGAGCTCGCCGTGATCGCCGCGCAGGGCGGCTCCGGGCGGCACCTCAAGACGATCGTGCTGGCCGACGGCCTGGTGCTCGGCGGCGTGGCGGCCCTGCTCGGAGCCGGGCTGGGCATCGGGGCCGGGCTGGTGGCGGAGTGGTTCGCGGCCCGCCTGCTGGACTGGACGCACGGTCCGGCGGATGTGCCGTGGGCGCAGGTGCTCGGGGTGGCCGTGTTGGGCGTGGTGAGCGCGCTGACCGCGGCGATCGTGCCCGCGATCCAGGCGAGCCGGCAGAGCCCCGTGCACGTGCTGGCCGGGCGCGCCGCGGTGGACACGCCCGGCCGCGCGGGCCGTCCCGTGCTCGGGGCCGCGCTGGTGCTGCTCGGGCTGGCCGCGACGGGGTTCGCCCTGCACCGGGGCACGCTGTCGATCGCGCTGGCCGCGACGTCGGTGGTGCTCGGGCTCGTCGCGCTGATGCCGTGGCTGGTCCAGGCCACGGGACGGCTCGCCGGCCGGCTGCCGCTCCCGCTGCGACTGTCCGTGCGCGACGCCTCCCGCCACCGCGTCCGTACGGCCTCCGCCACCGCCGCGGTCATGGCGGCCACCATGGGCGCCGTCACGCTGGGCATCGGTGTCAACAGCGCCTTTGTCAGCCAGGAGGCGAGACGCGGCTCGATCATCCCCGCGGGCACCACGGTGGTCCGCGCCTGGGAGCTGGACGATCAGGGGTGGGCGCGGGTGCGGGCGCTCGTCCAGCAGAAGCTGCCGGGGGTGCGCCTGGTCGACGGTCTGGAGGCGACGGACGCGCGGGGCAGGCCCCAGCCTCTGCTGGTCGACTGGCAGGGGGACTGCGAGGGCAGGTGCACCCCTCCCGACTACCTGTTCAGCCCCGTGCCCGTGGCGGACGAAGAGGTGCTCGCCTTCCTCCAGAAACGCAGGGATCCGCAGGCGGTGGCGGCACTGGCGGCCGGCAAGGCCGTGGCGTTCAATCCCGGCCTGGTCCGCGACGGCATGATCACGTTGCGGATCGAAGACGGGGGGGAGAAGCCGGCCAAGACCTTCCAGGTTCCCGCCGTGGCGGCGGCAGCCGAGCCCGGTCAAGGGGGCGTGGTGATCTCGCCGGCCGCGCTGGCCGCGGCGGGGCTCAAGGTCGCGCAGCGGGTTCTCTACGCGGCGGACACATCTGTCGACGAGCAGCGTCTGTCCACCGAGATCAGGGCCGTGATCGGGGAGAAGGCCTCCGTCATGGTGGAGGAGGGCCGCGCCAAGGACCTCTTCGTGACCCTGGTCATCCTGCTCGCGTCCGCGCTGGTCCTGGTGCTCGGCGGCACGTTCGCGGCCACGGGCCTGGCCGCCGCCGACATGCGCCAGGACCTGGACACCCTGTCCGCCGTCGGCGGGACCGCGCGGGTCCGCAGGCTCGTGGTGGCGGCCCAGGCCGCCTACATCTCCGGCCTCGGCGCGCTCGTGGGCCTGGTGGCGGGCACCGTCAGCGGCCTGGCGCTGACCTGGCCGCTGACCCGCCGGAATCACGGGAACCTGGAACTCCTCAACCCGGGAGCCACGACGATCTCCGTGCCCTGGCTCTTCCTGGCCGGGGTCGTGGTGGGGCTGCCCCTGCTGGCCGCGCTGGCGGCCGGGCTGTTCACGCGGACGCGTCTGGTGCCGGCCCGACGGGTGGCGTGAGCCGGTACTTCAGCGTCATCAGCACCGACAGGAAGATGATCAGCGCGGGGACCGCGGTCTGCCCGATCAGGACCGCGGTCACCGCGCTGTCGGGCTGCTCGACCGGCCTGCTCGGCTCGGACTCGATGAAGCCGCCGATCGACAGGATCACCCCGAAGATCAGCGCGCCGAACGCGCTGACGCCGCTCTCGATGGCCGTCCACAGCCCGGTCAGCACGCCCGCCCGCCGCTTGCCGGTCTGGGCGGCGTCCGCCGCGATCACGTCCGCCAGCATCGAGAACTGCAGCAGCTGCACGCCCGCGTAGCCGACGCCGACCAGCAGGATCGTCACGTGCGCCCACACGGAGCCGAAGATCGGCGTGGCGATGGCCGCCGTGGTGCCGCCCCCGTACAGGATCGCCGCCAGGATCATGGCGCCCCGCTTGTCGAAGCGCTTGGCCAGGCGCACCCACAGCGGCATCGTCAGCAGGATCGGGCCGACCAGCGCGGCGAAGAGCGTCTGCGTGGCCTTCGGCGAGCCGATCGTGTACGCGGCGAAGTACGGCGCGGCGGCCAGCATCATGCTCACGGCCAGCATCTGCGTGCAGGACAGCACGGTCAGCCACAGGAAGGGCCGGTTCCCCTTGATCGCGGCGAGCTGCTCGCGCAACCCTCCCCGGTCCGCCTCCGGCGCGCCGGTCATGGGAGCGCGGGCCGTGCCGAAGAAGGAGCCCAGCATGGAGACGAACAGGATGACCGCGATCATCGTGGCCATCAGCCGGTAGCTGTCCAGCGTGCCGTGCTCGCCCTGGCTCGTGACGACGGCCGGGGCGAGCACGCCGCTGACCGCGGTGGCCGCGCCGATGAAGATCATGCGCCACTGCAGCAGCGAGGTGCGCTCGTGGTAGTCGTGGGTCATCTCGCCGGGCATCGCCTTGTACGGCACCTCGAACAGCGCGTACGCCGTCGCCGTGGCGAGGAAGCACGCCCCCACGTACAGGGCGGCGGGCACGCCCGTCAGCGGCGGCCCCGCGAACACCAGGAAGAACATGACCGGCAGCGTGCACGCGCCCGCCAGCAGCCAGGGACGACGGGGGCCCAGCCGAGACCGGGTCCGGTCCGACCAGCGGCCGATCATCGGGTTGATGATCAGATCCCAGACCTTGGGCGCGGTCACCACGACCCCGGCCAGCCAGGCGGGCACGGCCAGGAAATTGGTCATGTAGTACAGCAGGAGCAGGCCGGGCACGGTGCTGACCGTGGCCGTGCAGAACGACCCCACGCCGTAGCCGAGGCGCACGCGCCTGGAGACCGTGGGCGCGTTCACCGTCGGTGTGATCATGCTCTCATTGAAGCCGAGCGAGAGCTTGTTCGGGAGGGCCCACTTTCCCCATGCCACAGGGCCCGGTCACCCGGGCCCCGGCGGGTACGGACGCGTCAGTCGATGACGTTCGCGCACACCACGTGCGCGCCGATCTCGATCATCCTGCGCTCGCTGCGCGAGTCCGCCACCCTGGCCATGAGGATCGGCGCCCCGGAGGCCGCGAACTGCGGCAGCCGGGCGCGTACCAGGCGGTGCAGGTCGCGTACGACGTCCTCGGCGGCCGACATGTGCACCTTCACGTGCAGCATGATCCCCGGAGCCCCGGACGCCGTGCGCGCCTCGGAGATCCAGACGTGATGCACGAGCGGGAAGTCCATGAGCAGCATCCCGATGGCCTGCCGCAGCGCGGGCAGGATCGGATGCGTGCACCGCCGGTAACCGGGGTCCACCTGCTGCATGGGCCCCGACAGGTGCGGCCGGGGCGCGGGCACCCACGGCAGCGTGGGCGCGTGCGGACTCGGAGGTGCCACCTGGGCCAGCGCGGCACCGCGTGACACGGTCGCCATCGCCCCCGTCGCGTACGCGGCCGGCACCGTCCCCGAGAGGACGGGCGTGGGCCCCGTGCGCGTGGAGGACATGAAGCGCTGGAGGTCGTCGATGGGCACAGCCGCGGCGGCTGGTCCGGCCGCGTCGATCACGATCTCCCGCACGCCGGTGACGCGCTGGATGTCCAGGATGGTGTCGGCGTCGCACGCCGACAGGGAATGACTGCCGCGGTGCCTGGCATAGGTGGCAGCGCCGGTGTAACCGAGCAACACCCGGTCTCCGGCCTGGGTCGTCCCGAGGACGACCGAGCGGTCTGGACGGACTGCCACCAGGACTCCACCGTCGGCGAGAGCGCCCAGCAGGCGATGCGGATTGCCATGCTGAGCGAGCACGTCGGCAAGCGCAGGATTCCCGATGCTCATAAGACGAACCCTAGGTACTCGGCCACGGCTTATCAGGCTAATGGCGAATAAATCTCCCGATCAAGACAAAGATGTACGCGAAGTGGATGAGTTTCTTCCCCTGGGGGTAGGGCGGAGCTGTCTCACATCGTGGGTGCCTCGTGAACGCGTTCACAAGCCCCGGATAGACTCAGTGGGACCGTCGGGGGATCCGTGGACGTGTCCCCCGAGTGCCCGCCGTGCTGCTAAGGATCCACACCAGTGAACAAGCCCGTCGTTCTGGTCGCAGAGGAGCTGTCCGAGGCTGGCCTCGCCGTACTCGGCGCTGATTTCGAGGTCCGCCACACCGACGGCGCCGACCGTTCCCAGCTGCTGCCCGCCCTCGCCGGGGTGGACGCCCTGATCGTCCGCTCCGCCACGCAGGTCGACGCCGAGGCCATCGCCGCTGCGCCGAAGCTGCGCGTGGTCGCCCGGGCCGGGGTCGGCCTCGACAACGTCGACGTCGAAGCCGCCACCAAGGCGGGCGTCATGGTCGTCAACGCGCCGACGTCCAACATCACCAGCGCCGCCGAGCAGACGGTCGCCCTGATCCTGGCCAGCGCCCGCAACACGGCCCAGGCCCACTCCGCGCTGAAGAACGGTGAGTGGAAGCGCTCCAAGTACACCGGCGTCGAGCTCGACGAGAAGGTCGTCGGCATCGTCGGCTTCGGCAAGATCGGTCAGCTCGTGGCCCAGCGGCTGCAGCCGTTCGGCGTCGAGATCATCGCCTTCGACCCGTACCTGCCTCCGGCCCGCGCCGCCCAGCTCGGCGCCCAGCTGGTCAGCTTCGAGGACCTGCTCAAGCGGTCCGACTTCATCACGCTGCACCCGCCGAAGACCAAGGAGACCGTCGGTCTCATCGGTGAGCGGGAGCTGCACCAGGTCAAGCCGTCCGTGCGCATCATCAACGTCGCCCGCGGCGGCATCATCGACGAGGGCGCGCTGTACGCCGCGATCAAGGAGGGCCGCGTCGCCGGCGCCGGCCTTGACGTGTTCTCCAAGGAGCCCTGCACCGACAGCCCGCTGTTCGAGCTCGACCAGGTCGTCATCACGCCGCACCTGGGCGCCTCCACGCACGAGGCCCAGGAGAAGGCCGGCACCCAGGTCGCGCGGAGCGTGAAGCTGGCGCTCGCGGGCGAGTTCGTGCCGGACGCGGTCAACGTCCAGGGCGGCGTGGTGGCCGAGGACGTCAAGCCGGGCCTGCCGCTGGCCGAGAAGCTCGGCCGCGTGTTCACCGCGCTGGCCGGCGAGGTGGCCACCAAGCTCGACGTCGAGGTGCGCGGCGAGATCGCCTCCGAGGACGTGCGGGTGATCGAGCTGGCCGCCCTCAAGGGCGTGTTCACCGACGTGATCGAGGAGCAGGTCACCTACGTCAACGCGCCGCTGCTGGCCAAGGACCGCGGTCTCAACGTGGAGCTGGTGACCAGCTCGGAGAGCCCCGACTGGCGCAACGTGGTGACCGTGCGCGGCGTGCTCGCCGACGGCCGCCAGGTCTCGGTGTCCGGCACGCTCTCCGGCCCGCGGCAGATCACGAAGATCGTCGAGGTCAACGGCTACGAGATGGAGATCGAGCCGACGGCCCACCTGGCGTTCTTCACCTACACCGACCGTCCCGGCATCGTCGGCGTGGTCGGCCGCCTCCTCGGCGAGCACAGCGTCAACATCGCCTCGATGCAGGTGGCCCGTTCCACCAAGGGCGGCAACGCGCTCATCGCGCTGACCGTCGACTCGGCGATCCCGGCCGACGTGATCGACCAGATCGGGAACGAGATCGGCGCCGAGAGCGGCCGCTCCGTGGACCTGGAGGGCTGAGCCTCCTGCCCCGTCTGAAGGCCGCCACCCGGATTCGGGTGGCGGCCTTTCTCGTCTTAGCATGCGAGATAGTAGGACATCCAATGAGATTGCTGGGGTACTGTTGCTGGTAATGCGCCAGGTGCTCGTACTTATTACCTGCCGCGGCGGGGCCTGTTAGGGCAGGTCGACGACTCGCCGCGGTGCGTCGTGGTGTGTCGGCCAATAAGTCCCGTTCGTCCGGTCCGTGACCCGGACCCCACGAGAGACAGGCCCGGTCGGGTTCGCGACCGGGATCCGGCCCCCTCTGGAACGCGCTCGCGAAAAGAGATGAGTCACATGTACGAGATGTATGCCTGGAACCGTGCCGAGGAGCATGAGGACGAGGCCGCGCAGGCCCTGCAGACCGCCCTGGACCGCAGGGACAACGGCGGCGCCCCTCAGAACCCGAGCCGGTAGAACACCGCCGCCCGCTTCACCCCCGGCAGCAGCCCGGCGACCCGGGCCGCGACGCGGTACGGCGCCGGCAGGCGGTCGAACCCCTCGATGTCGAAGGCGCTCACCGCGCTCAGGCAGCGCAGATCCGGATGGATCGCCAGTAGCTCGCGGGTGCCGTCGATGCCCCAGACCAGCCTGGCGTCGGCCTTGCGTACCGGCCCGTTGAACTTCTGCGTCCTGAGCCCGAGCGGGCTCACCGCGTCGAAGACGAACTGGCCGCCGGGGAAGCGCTCGACGATCGCCCTGATGAGGGCCCGGCCCTCGCCGGGGTCGAGATAGTAGAGCAGGCCCTCGGCCACGACCAGCACAGGGGCGTGGCCCGGGACCTGCTCCAGCCACCCCAGGTCGGTGACCGACGAGCCGATCAGGCGATATCCGGGCCGCTCGGGGAACAGTCGTCGCCGCAGCTCGATGACGTCGGGGTAGTCCACGTCGTACCAGCGGACGGTGGGCGGCGGGTCCAGCCGGTGGACGCGGGTGTCGAGGCCGCAGCCCAGGTGGAGCACGGTGGCCTCGGGATGGGTGGCCAGGTATTCGGCCGCCCAGCGGTCGATGAAACGCGCCCTGAGCGCGACGGAGGTCGCGAGGACGGCGTTCATCCCGGTCCGGGTGAAGTCGTGGTCGATGCGCCCGACCGTCTCGGCGGCCAGGTCGTCGCCGAGGATCGGCCGCGGGGACCGCGCGTCCAGCGCCCGCCCGTACAGGGTGGCGAGCAGTGTGGCCTTCTCCCCGGTGAGGTGCACCTTCTCCGGTGCCATACCTCTACGCTACCGCCGCGCGGGCCAGCGCCAGCGCGCCCAGCAGCGGCGCGTCGTCGGTGAAGTGGGCCGGGCGCACCTCCGGCGGGAACGGCACCGCCCGGCCTATCTCGGCCGCCAGCCTCGGCAGGATCAGGTCCGCCGCGCCCATCATGCCGCCGCCGACCACCAGGCGCTCGGGATCGAGCATCACGCACAGGTTCGCCACGCTCATGGCCAGCGTCCGCAGCGCCTCGTCCACCAGCTCCCGCGCCTGACCCTCGCCCAGGAGCTCGGCCGCCGTGACGGGGCGGCCCAGGACGGCGGCGCCGCGGGCGGCCAGCGCGCCGCCCGAGACGCGCTCCTCCAGGGGCACCCGGCCGTCGGCGAAGGCGGGTTCGCCCGGCGTCACCTGCAGGTAGCCGATCTCGCCGGCCGCGCCGTGGGCGCCCGGCACCACCCGGCCGTCCACGATAAGGGCCGCCGCCAGGCCGGTGCCCAGGTTCAGGTAGAGGCCCGTGGTGACCCCGCGCAGGGCGCCCCAGCGCAGCTCGGCCGCCGCCGCCGCGTTCACGTCGTTGTCGATGGTCACCGGGGTGGCGCCGTACGCCTCCTCCAGCAGCCGCGGCAGTTCGAGGCCCTCCCAGCCGGGGACGTTCGGGGCGAGCCGGACCACGCCGTCGCGGACCACCCCGCACGTCGAGAAGCCCACCGCGGCGGGCGCGCCGTCCAGGGCCCGGGCCGCGGCCAGCGCCCGCGCCAGCGTTTCGGGGCCGGTGTCCAGGCGGACGTGGGCGGACAGCGAGGGTCCGTCGGCCGTGGACACCCCGATGGCCACCTTCGTCCCGCCCACGTCGATGCCCAGGACCCGGGTCATCGGGCCGCGCCCCTGCGGGCGAGCGAGTCGATGGCCACGGCCAGCGCCAGCACCGCGGCGGTCACCATGAACCGCACGGAGGAGTCCACGCTGAGCAGGTACATGCCGTTGGAGATGGCCTGGATGACCAGGACGCCGAGCAGCGCGTCGTAGGCCCGGCCGCGCCCGCCGAACAGCGAGGTGCCGCCGATGACCGCGGTGGCGATCGCCATGAGGAGGATGTCGCTGCCGCCCGAGCCCTGGTTGACGGCGGACAGGCGGCTGGCGGCCAGGATGCCCCCGGCCGTCGCCAGCGTGGAGGCCAGCATGAACGCGAGGATCCTGATCCTGGTGACGTTGATGCCGGCACGCCTGGCGGCCTCGGCGTTGCCGCCGACGGCGTACAGGTGCCGGCCGAACGTGGTGTGCCTCAGCATGAGGTCGAGCAGCACCACCAGCGCCCCGAAGATGATCAGCAGGAGCGGCACGCCGCGGTCCGCCGACATGACGAGCACCGCCGCGGCGAGCAGCACCGCGAGCCCGCCCGCCTTCGCCAGCGACCACCACAGCGGCCCCACCGGCAGCCCGGCGGCCAGCCGCAGCCTCCTGACCGCGAGCGACGCGCCCGCCGACACGGCCACCAGGCCCGCCGCGACCGTCCACGCCAGCCAGCCCGGCAGCCAGGTGTCGCTCAGCTTCGAGATGAACCCGGTGAACGGCAGGTTGATCGTCCCGCCCTGGCGCAGCAGGTAGAGCAGCAGGCCGAGCCAGCCCATCAGCCCGGCCAGCGTCACGACGAACGACGGCATCCGCAGCTTGGTCAGCATCACGCCGTGCAGGAACCCGATCGCCGCCCCGACGGCGAGCGCCAGGAGGATGGCGAGCAGCGGGTTCCAGCCCTGCTTGACGTGGACGATCGTCATGATCGTGGCGCACAGGCCGCTGACCGAGCCCGCCGACAGGTCGATCTCGCCGAGCAGCAGCACCATGATGATGCCGAGCGCGATCGTGCCGGTGGCGGCCATCTGGAGCACGAGGTTGGTGAGGTTCTCGGGGGACAGGAAGCGGTCGTTGAGCGTGCTGAACACGATCGCGATCGCGATCAGCCCGCCGACGACCGGCCACGCGCCGACGTCCCCCTGCCGCAGCCGCTCGACCGCGACCTTCGGCGTGTACGGCCTGCGTACCAGCGTGTCGGTCATGCCCCTGCCCCCGTGATCGCGGCCACGATCTCCTCCTGGGAGGCGTCGGCCGTACGGAACTCACCGGCGTTGCGGCCCAGCCGCAGCACCACCACGCGGTCGCTCACCGCGCGCACGTCGGCGAGGTTGTGCGAGATGACCAGCACCGCGAGCCCGCGCTCGCGCAGCCGCCCGATCAGCGCCAGCACCTGCGCCGTCTGCTCGACCCCCAGGGCCGCCGTGGGCTCGTCGAGGATGACCAGCCGGGGCTCGCCGATGAGCGCTCTCGCGATGGCCACCGACTGCCGCTGGCCGCCCGACAGCATGGCGACCGGCACCCTGATGTCCCTGATGCGCACGTCGAGCTGGCCGAGGAGGTCGCGGGTCGCGCGTTCCATGGCGATGTGGCGCAGCAGCGAGCCGCGGCGGCGCTCGGTGCCCAGGAAGAGGTTGGCCACGACGTCGAGGTTCTCGCAGAGCGCGAGGTCCTGGTAGACGGTCGAGACGCCGAGGGCCTGCGCGTCGTGCGGGTTGGCGATCCTGACCGGCGAGCCGTCCACGGTGATCGTGCCGGTGTCCGGCGTCACGACCCCCGAGATGGCCTTGACCAGCGTGGACTTGCCGGCGCCGTTGTCGCCCATGAGGGCCACGACCTCGCTGGCGCGCAGGTCCAGGCCGGCCCCGTCGAGGGCCTGGACCGCGCCGTACCGTTTGGAGATCCCTGTCGCCGAGAGCATCTACTGGATGCCCTGCTTCTCGCAGGCGGCCTTGACCTCGCCCGTGCAGAGCTGGGCGGCGGTGTAGAAGCCGTCCTTCACGATCGTGTCCTTGACCTTGTCCGCCGTGACGGGGATGGGATCGAGGAGGAACGCCGGGATGTCGGCCGCGCCGTTGTTGACCTTGACGGGGGCGACGGGCTGCTCGCCCTTGGCGACGGCGACGGCGAGTTCGGCGGACTTCTCCGCCTCCGCCCTGATGTCCAGATATATGGTCATGTACTGCTCGCCGGTGAGGATGCGCTGCACGGCGGCCAGCTCGGCGTCCTGGCCGGTGATCGGCGGGAGCTGCTTGTAGCCCGCGCGCTTCATGGCCGCGATCGCGCCGCCCGCCATGCCGTCGTTCGCGGACAGCACGCCCGTGACGGTGTCCTTGCCCAGCGCGGTGATGGCCTGCTCCATCTCCTGCTGCGCCTTGTCGGGGCTCCAGTCCGGCGTGTCGAACTCCCTGCCGACCTTCACCTTCCCGTCCAGCACGCTCTTGGCGCCCTTCTTGTAGTCGGCGGAGCTGGGGTCGGTGGGGGAGCCGTGGATCATCACGATCTGGCCCTTGGCCGCCGTGCCCCTGGCGGTCATGGCGTCGAGCAGCGCCTGGCCCTGCATCTCGCCCACCCGTACGTTGTTGAACGAGACGTAGTACGCGTAGTCGATGCCCGAGATCAGCCGGTCGTAGGCGATGACCGGGACCTTCTTCTGCTTGGCCTGGTTCACCAGCGGGGCCACGGCGTTGGCGTCCACGGCGTCGAGCACCAGCACGTCGGCCTGCTGGGTGAGCGCGGCCTCGACCTGTTGCTGCTGCTTGGGGGCGTCCTGCTCGGCGTTGCTGTAGAGGATCTTGCAGTCGGGGCAGAGCGACTTGACCTTCGCCTCGAACAGCGGGCGGTCGAACGCCTCGTACCGGGTGGTCTTGGACTCGGGCAGGAACAGCGCGATCGTCTTGCCGCCCTGGCCCTGGCCCTGCGTGGTCGTGGTGGTGGCGCCGGTGCTGCCGCCGGTGTTCCCACAGGCGGCGGTCAGGAGGACCGCCGCGACAGGGATTGATCGCCATGCTCGGTGCATCGCACTTCGTCCTTCCGGATGTGCCGCCCCTGTGCTTGGTAAGAAAGGTAATTTACTATCAGGCGAGTTGGCTAGGGTTTGCTTCTTCAAGGGAGGGTGAGATGCGGGGCGACCTGGGTAATCCGCGGCTGCTGCGAGTGCTGAACGAGCGCCGCCTGCTCGACCATCTTCAGGAGCACGGCCCCGCCTCGCGCGCCGACCTCGCCAAGATCACCGGCCTGTCGAAGCCCACGGTGTCCGCGGCCCTGGCCGGGCTGGAGGAGGACGGGCTGGTTCACCTCGTCGGCGAGGTCTCCGGCCGCCCAGGGCCGGTCACGTCCCTGTACGACGTCAACGCCGCCGCCACCCACGTCGCCGGCGTCGACATCGGGCGCGACTGGATCCGGGTCGCCGTCGCCGACCTGCGCGGGACCTTCGCCGGCCGTACGGACCTGCGCAACACCGCCCGCACCTCCGCCGAGCTGGCCGTCCTGGTCGGGGAGCTGTGCCGGGCCGCCGCCCGCGAGGCCGAGGCCGACTGGCCCGCCATCGCCTGCGCCGTCGTCGGGTCGCCCGGCGTGTACGACCCGGCGCTCGGCCGCCTGGAGTTCGCCCCCAACCTGCCCGGCCCCGACCTGGCCGAGCGCCTGCGCGCCGCGCTGGAGGTCGACCTCGTCATCGAGAACGACATCAACCTGGCCGCCGTCGGCGAGCACGTGCACGGGGAGGGGCGCGGCAAGTCGAACTTCGCGCTGGTGTCCATCGGGACCGGCGTCGGGATGGGCATCGTGATCAACGGCGAGCTGTACGTGGGCGCCAGGGGAGCGGCGGGGGAGGTCTCGTACGTGCCCGCGGCCGAGGACCCGGCGCCACCGGCCGACGACGCCCTGGCCCACGGCGCCACGGAGGCGGTGGCCGCCGCGCCCGGCGTGGTCCGCGCCGCCCGTGCCGCCGGCCTGACCCTGGGCACGGCCAAGGAGGTCTTCGCCGCGGCGGCCTCCGGCGACCGCGTGGCCCGCTCGGTGGTGGAGGCCGAGGGGCGTCGCATCGGCGGCCTGCTGGTGGCGGTCGCGGCCGTGCTGGATCCGGAGGTGATCGTGCTCAGCGGCGGCGTGGGCCGCAACCTCGACCTCCTGGGGGCGGCCATCGAGAGCCGCATCGCCGAGCTCGGCCCGCTGCGGCCGTCGGTGGTGGCCAGCACGCTGGGCGACAGCGGCGTCCTGCTGGGCGCGGTGGCCCACGCCAGGACCCGCGCCTGGGACCTCATCTTCGACGCCCGCCTCCCCTGACCGCCCGTGGGGAGGCGGACGCCGGCGCCCGCTACAGGGTGGCCGTGAGCGTGGTGGGCGTGTCTTCGCGCTGCTTCTGGAGCTTGGACCAGAGCCGTACGCCCTTGGGGTCGGGGCGGACGCCGCCCACGAAGGAGTCCCGGCGCCATTGACTCAGGCGTTCTTCCTTGACCACGTCACCCGTGTGCGGCGAGTGGACCATGTAGCCGGGCCGGGAGATCATCCCGACGTGCCCGAGGTCGTGGAAGAAGACGAGATCGCCGGGTTTGAGGTGCTTCCAGGAGATCTTCCGGCCGAACGCGGAGTACTGTTCGGCCGCGGTGCGGGGCAGTTCGATCCCGGCGTGCTCGTACGCCCTGAGCATGAGCCCGGAGCAGTCGTATCCGCTCGGGCTGGCGCCGCCCCACACGTACGGTGTGCCGCGCTTGCTCATGGCGAACTTGAGGGCGATCTTCCAGGCGGGCTTCGGCGCCTGCTTCTCCTGGATCTTCTTGATCTCGGCGCCGGTCAGAGTGGTGGGGTTCTCGGGGGCGGCTGTGGCGTGGGCTGGGGTGGCCAGAATGAGCCCGGCGGTGCCCGCCGCCAGGACGATGGCGATTCGAGACAGGGGACTGTCCTTCCATGCGGCCGGCCGGGTTAGCTGACGGGCTCGGGCCTGGAAGTAGCCCTACGGCATGGGGATGCCGACTCGCCCCAGGGGGAAGTGGGTCCCCGACTCCACGCAACGGTTGCGCGGATTAGGCTGGTCGGTGACTTTAACGAAACGGTCAAAAAACCGCAATACGGACAAAGTGGGCGTCCGAAAAATGAGATGAAGTGTTCGTCAGGCGAGACGACGCGGTAAGGTACCGCCCATGGAGTCGCGTAACATCCGTCTGGCCGTCATCCCCGGCGATGGGATCGGCACCGAGGTCGTGGCCGAAGGGCTCAAGGTCCTGGAGGCAGTTGGCACGAAGTTCGAGCCCACCCACTACGACCTGGGCGCCGCACGCTATCACCGTACCGGTGAGACGCTGCCCGACAGCGTGCTCGAAGAGCTGCGCGGCTACGACGCGATCCTGCTCGGCGCCGTGGGCGACCCCAGTGTGCCGCCGGGCATCCTGGAGCGCGACCTGCTGCTCCGGATCCGCTTCGAGTTCGACCACTACGTCAACCTGCGCCCGGTCAAGCTGTTCCCCGGCGTGGCCACCCCGCTGGCCGACACGACGGCCGACGACATCGACATGATCGTCGTCCGCGAGGGCACCGAGGGCCTCTACGCGGGCACCGGCGGCGCCATGCGGCGCGGCACGCCGCATGAGATCGCCACCCAGGAGTCGCTCAACACCGCCTACGGCGTCGAGCGCGTGGTGCGGTACGCGTTCGAGAAGGCCGCCGCGCGGCCGCGCAAGAAGCTGACGCTCGTCCACAAGACCAACGTCCTCACCTACGCCGGTGACCTGTGGCAGCGCACGGTCAACCGCCTCGCGGCGGAATACCCCGACGTCACGACCGACTACTGCCACATCGACGCGGCCTCGATGTTCTTCGTGTCCCAGCCGGAGCGGTTCGACGTGGTCGTCACCGACAACCTGTTCGGCGACATCATCACCGACCTGGGCGCCGCCATCGCCGGCGGCATCGGCCTGGCCGCCAGCGGCAACATCAACCCCGAGCGGTCCGCGCCGAGCATGTTCGAGCCGGTGCACGGCAGCGCGCCCGACATCGCCGGCCAGGGCAAGGCCGACCCGACCGCGACCATCCTGTCCGTCGCCATGCTCCTCGACCACCTCGGCCTGCACGCCGAGGCGGCCAAGGTCGAGCAGGCGGTCGCCGAGGACATCCTCGAGCGGCTGGCCGGCTGGGCGGGTCGCACCACTCACGAGATCGGTGACGACATCACCGCGCGAGTATCCGGCTAGGACCGCCTAGCCTCCTGCGCGCCTGGTGGTCCGAAGAGGGCCGCCAGGCGCTTTTTTGCGCCCAAAAGGGCCGACCGCCCCATTGGCCGCTTGCCATCCCATATGGCGAGACAATAGGAAGTACGGGACTGTCCTCCGGGCAGTCCCGCCCATCAGCACCGATCCACAGATTTCTGTAGATTTGGGCAGATTCGCAGAGAGAAGGACCGACGTCATGACCATCGCTCAGAAGCTCAGCTTCGACGTGCAGCTATCCGACCACGCTCGCACCGCGGCCGAGCGGGAGCAGGTACTGGCGAACCCCGGCTTCGGGCAGACCTTCACGGATCACATGATCTCGATCGACTACACCGACGGGCAGGGCTGGCACGACGCCAGGCTGGTGCCGTACGGCCCGCTCTCGCTCGACCCGGCCACCTCGGTCTTCCACTACGCGCAGGAGCTGTTCGAGGGGCTGAAGGCCTATCGCCAGACCAACGGCTCGATCGTGACGTTCCGCCCGTACGCGAACGCCGCCCGCTTCAACCAGTCCGCGGCCCGGATGGCCATGCCGGAGCTGCCGGAGGAGGCGTTCGTCGAGTCGCTCGAACTCCTCGTGGAGACCGACAAGGACTGGGTGCCCACGACCGAGGGGCACAGCCTCTACCTGCGCCCCTTCATGATCGCCACCCAGGCGGGGCTCGGGGTCAACTACCCGTCGAAGTCGTACAAGTACATGGTCATCGCCTCCCCGGCGGCCTCGTACTTCACGGGTGGGCTCAAGCCCGTCTCCGTCTGGCTGTCCACCGAGTACACGCGGGCCGCCCCCGGCGGCACGGGCTTCGCCAAGTGCGGCGGGAACTACGCGGCCGCGTTCGTCGCGCAGCGGCAGGCGGTGGAGAACGGCTGCGACCAGGTGGTGTGGCTGGACGCCCACGAGCACAAGTACGTCGAGGAGATGGGCGGGATGAACCTGTTCTTCGTCTTCGGCGACAAGCTCGTCACCCCCGCGCTGACCGGCACCCTGCTGCCCGGCATCACCAGGGACTCCATCCTGGCGCTGGCCGGTGACCTGGGCCTGGAGGCCGAGGAGCGCCTCATCTCGGTCGACGAGTGGCAGGCCGGGTGCGAGTCCGGGGAGCTCACCGAGGTGTTCGCGTGCGGGACGGCGGCCGTGGTCACGCCGGTGGGCACGGTGAAGGGCGCCGACCGCGCCTGGAGCGTCGCCGACGGCAACCCCGGCCCGGTGACGCTGCGGGTGCGCGAGGAGCTGGTGGGCATCCAGTACGGCGCCCGCCCCGACACCCACAACTGGATCCACAAGATCGTCTAGTAGGGCCGGCCGGGTCCGCGAGGGCCCGGCCGCCCCGCCTAGTTCTTCCTGATCAGGGTCATCCCGTCCGCGACCGGCAGCATGAGCACGGTCACCCGCGGATCGTCCATCACCAGGTCGTTGAACTGCCGGATCTCCACGGTGGTCTGCTCCTCGTGCGCCGGGTCCGCCACGTGGCCCCTGCGCAGGGTGTTGTCCGCCACGATCAGCCCGCCGGGCCGCAGGCGCTCCATGAGCAGCTCGTAGTAGCCGGGGTAGTTGCCCTTGTCGGCGTCGAGGAAGGCCAGGTCGACGGTCTGGTCGAAGGCGGCGAGCGTCTCCAGCGCGGGCCCGAGCGTGAGCGTCACGCGGTCGTCCACCCCGGCCGCGCGCCAGTAGCGGCGGGCGATGGAGGTCCACTCCTCGCTCACGTCGAAGCAGTGCAGCCGCCCGCCGGACAGGCCCCTGGCGATGCAGACGGACGAGTAGCCGGTGAACGTCCCCACCTCGACGACCACCTGCGGCGCCACGAGCTGGGTGATCATGGTCAGGAAGGTGCCCTGGTCGGGGGAGATCTGCATCCCGGCGGCGTCCCCGGTGGCCTGGGCCGTCTCCTTGGCCAGCTCGTCCAGCAGGGGGTCGGGCGGCGTGGTGTGGGCAGAGACGTATCGTGCTACAGCGGGATCGAGGAGGTATGCCTTCATATGTCCATTCTTCCGACATCGGATAGGGTCTGCGCGATCAACGAGGTGAGAGTGGGCTGATGATGAAGCGGTTGCTGGCGGTGGCGCTCGCGTGCGTGGCCATCGCCGTACTCGGGGTGCTGTCGTTCTCGGAGCCGGGCCGGTCGTCCGAGGGGGTGCGGCTGACCCGGCAGGTGGACGGTTCGATGGTCCTCGCCGACCGGGGCGGCGACGCCCCCGTGCTGGACCTGTACGAGGACTTCGACTGCCCGGTCTGCAGGGACCTGCACGCCAAGGTAGACGGCACCATCAGGAAACTCGCCATGGAGGGCAAGGTCAAGGTCGTCTTCCACCCGGTGACGATCTTCCAGGACGAGCCCATGCGCTCGAACTCCGTCCGCGCCGCCGCTGCCGCCCGCTGCGTCCCCGAGGAGAACTGGCTCACCTTCAGGGACGAGCTGTACGCCATGCAGCCCGCGCCGCACGGCAAGGCGTCCGGATTCGCCGTCGAGGACCTGGTCAAGGCCGCCCGGCAGGCGGGGGCGTCGGTGGACGAGTGCGTCAGGTCGCAGTCGTACGCTCAGGCCCATCTGGAGGAGACCGCGAAGGTACGGCTCCAGGGCACGCCCACGGTGCTGCTCAACGGGCAGCTGCTGGGCGACGAGGTGTTCGACCCGGCCACGCTCGAGCGCGTCATCACAGGTGGAGACGGTGTCACCGTGTAAAGGCTTGTCCCAGAAGCTGAGATCGATGTGCCAGATGGTGAAAGCATGTGGCAGACTGGGCGGCACCATGTTCTACGGTCTGCTCATTATCAGCAGGCGCGCTGGCTGACAAAGGACACCGCCAGCGCGCAGACCTCTCACGTCCGTGAGGGGTCTTTTTGCTTTCCAGAGGACTTCCAGAGAAGAGAGACTCATGGCCGACGACCGCTTCCACGTATACGACACGACGCTGCGTGACGGCGCTCAGCAGGAGGGGCTCAACCTCACCGTCGCCGACAAGCTCGCTGTCGCGCGTCACTTGGACGGCCTGGGCGTCGGTTTCATCGAGGGGGGCTGGCCGGGCGCCAACCCCAAGGACACAGAGTTCTTCAGGCGTGCTCGAACGGAGCTCGACCTGAAGCATGCGCAACTCGCCGCGTTCGGTGCGACCCGCCGGGCCGGTGTGAAGGCAGCCGACGACCCATTGGTGGCCGCATTGCGCGAATCCGGCGCGCCGGTCGTGACCCTTGTCGCCAAGAGTCACGACCGGCACGTGGAGCTGGCCCTCCGCACGACTCTCCAGGAGAACCTCGCGATGATCCGCGACACGGTCTCTCACCTTCGTGCGGGGGGACAGCGAGTCTTCCTCGACGCCGAGCACTTCTTCGACGGTTACAAGTCCAACCCAGCCTACGCGCTCGAAGTCCTGCGGACCGCCGCCGAGGCCGGGGCCGACGTCATCGCCCTGTGCGACACGAACGGCGGCATGCTCCCCGACGAACTCGCCGAGATCGTCCACGAGGCCGTCCAGACCAGCGCCCGCGTCGGCATCCACTGCCACGACGACACCGGCTGCGCCGTCGCCAACACCCTGGCCGCCGTCAGGGCCGGGGCCACGCACGTCCAGGGCTGCGCGAACGGCTACGGTGAGCGCTCCGGCAACGCCAACCTCTTCACGGTCGTGGCGAACCTCCAGCTCAAGCGCGGCTTCGACCTCGTCCCCGAGGCGGCGCTGGCCGACATGACCCGCATCGCCCACGCGATCACCGAGGTCACCAACGTCACCCCCAACTCCCACGCCCCGTACGTCGGCACCTCCGCCTTCGCCCACAAGGCCGGCCTGCACGCCAGCGCCATCAAGGTCGACCCCAACCTCTACCAGCACATCGACCCCGCAGCCGTCGGCAACGACATGCGCATGCTCGTCTCCGACATGGCCGGCCGCGCCTCGGTCGAGCTCAAGGGCCGCGAACTCGGCTACGACCTCACCCCCGACCACACCAAGACCCTGGTCTCGCGGGTCAAGGACCTGGAGTCGCGCGGGTTCACCTTCGAGGCCGCGGACGCGTCGTTCGAGCTGCTGCTGCGCGACACCGTGCACGGGGAGCGCAAGCGCCACTTCGAGGTCGAGTCGTGGCGCGTGATCGTGGAGCGCACGAAGGGCGGCGAACTGGTCAGCGAGGCCACCGTCAAGCTCCACGCCAAGGGCGAGCGCATCGTCGCCACGGGCGAGGGCAACGGCCCCGTCAACGCCCTGGACAAGGCCGTGCGGCTGGCCCTTGAGAAGCTGTACCCCGAGCTGGCCAAGCTGGAGCTGGTGGACTACAAGGTCCGCATCCTCGAGGGCACCCACGGGACGGGCGCCATCACCCGCGTCCTCATCACCTCCAGCGACGACACGTCCGAGTGGGCCACGGTCGGGGTGGCGGAGAACATCATCGACGCGTCCTGGCAGGCACTCGAGCAGGCGGTCACGTACGGCCTCCTCCGCGCCGGCCACGAAACCGCCTGAGCGGGGTTTCCCGACCCCCGAAAGGCATGGCCTTCCACGATGGGGGCGCTCCGCGCCAAGGGGTTCCAGACAGCGTTTCCCAGGGGGGCTCGCGCCCCCCTTCGACCCCCCGAAACCCCCGTCCGTTGCCCGGTTACCCGGTGGGTTCGCTGGAGCCCACCCCAAACCCGCGCAGGTGCGCACCACATTGGGCCAACTCGGATGAGTGCCCACAGGCGTCCCGGTCGGCCGTCGGCGACGGTGTCACCGCCACGTCGGGTGACGGGACATCCCGTAGCCGACACCTACGCGACGTCGGGCCGTGTCATCAGCGGCGACCGCACATGCAACGCCAGACTGGGGCTGGTCAGGGGCACGGTGTTCCACGTCGCCACCGCTGTCCCCGCCTCGGCGTCGACCACCAGCCGAACCCGGTGCGGGGTGGTGATGACGTAAAGCTCGGCGACGAACGTGCTGCCCTGCCAGGCGCCGGCCGCGACGACAGGGCGGCCGAGCGGCGAACTTTCCCGCCATTCGCCATGGCCGACCTCGACGTTGAGGAACGACCCGAATCGCAGGAGCCACCCACCGTCCACGGGATCGACGATCACCGTGGTGCCGTCGGGCAGAGCCGAATCCTCGGCGGCGGCGGCGAGTCTCGCCTTGGTGGAACGCCCCGGGGCGGCCGAACCCGGCACCGGCGCGAATGACAGCCGCCGCAGCCGATCGGCGAGGATCTCGTCGTCCCGGGTGCTTCCCGCGTGGTCCATACCGGGCAGCAGGCACTCCCATATTGCGTCGAGCATTGCCTGTGCCTGCGAATGGGCGCCGGTCACGGCGACCACGAGATCGTGCGACGGGACGACCACGCATTGCTGGCCGAAGGCGCCGTTACCGTGGTAACCGTGACGCGACATCCAGAACTGGTAACCGTAACCGCAAAGGTAGTCGGCGTCCCCCGATCCGTCCTCGAACGGCAGGGTATCGATGTGCCGTCTGGTCGCGAGCTCCACCCATTCGCGCGGGACGAGCCGCCGGTCGCCCCAACGGCCTTCGCGCAGCAGCAGCTCACCGAAGGCGGCGACGGCCTCGGTCGTGAGGTGCAGTCCGTGGAATCCGAAGGCGGCACCGCTGGCCACCCGGTCCCATTCGGCGTGGTCGACGCCCATCGGCTTGAGGAGGCGCTCGTCGAGCAGCTCCGGGAGGCCGCGGCCCGTGACTCGTTCCACCATCCGGGCCAGGACGAAGGTGGTCGGATTGTCGTAGGCGTGCCGTGTTCCCTCGGCCTCGGGAAACGGTACGCGCAGGAAGCCCTTCACCAGGTCGTCCGGTTCCAGCTGCCAGGCCTCGGCGAGGCTGTCCGTACGGTGTCCGGCCGTCATGGACAGCAAGTGGTGAACGGTGAGGCGGCGTCCCTGCTCCGAGATGTCGGCCGGAACGTGGTCGGGCAACACGTCCACCACCCGATCGTCCAGCGAAAGCAGCCCGTCGGCGATCGCGAGCCCCACGGCGACCGAGGTGAACGACTTGGTCAGCGAGTAGAGAAGGTGCGGGCGTTCGGCCGAGTACGGTGCCCACCAGCCTTCGGCGACGACGTGACCGTGGCGTACGACCATGATGGAGTGACACTCGACGGATTGAGCTTCGAGCCGGTCCAGCAGCGCGGCAACCGCGCGGGACGACATCCCTGACGCGGCCGGTGTCGACCGCGGCAGCAGGGCGCGCTGAGAAGGCATCTCGGCACCCTAACAAAACCGACCCAAAGCGGCCATCGAGGAGGCGGGCCTGTCGTTCATCCTCGGTATGGAGATCCACGCCTGCTGCCTCGCACCCGACGATCCAGCACAAAGTGCCTGATCACGTAGGAGATGCGGGTGTTATCGTCCATCGCATGACCGAACTGATCGCCCCCGCGGCACGGCTGCATTCCTCGTGGCTCGCAGCCCGTGACGAGTGGCCGCCCGGTGCTCACCAGGACGGTGCCGGCCTGCGGCTGGTTGCCGACGATGACCTCAACAGCCCGGAAGGGTTCGCCTCGTGGGTCGAGCGACTGCGCCGGCAGTCAGACCGGTCGCTGCCCGTCGGGGAAGGACGCGTCCACGCCACCCACTGGTGGATCGTCGACGGCGAGACCTATCTCGGAGCCATCGACCTCCGACACTATCTGAACGCCTTTCTGCTGGAAGGCGGCGGACATATCGGCTACAGCATTCGTCCCTCCGCCAGAAGACGAGGGCTGGCCACGTGGGCGCTGGGAGCGGTTCTGGTCAAGGCGCCGGCGCTTGGCCTGGACCGAGTCCTTCTCACCTGTGACGAGGGCAACGTCGGTTCGGCGCGCACCATCGAAAGCAACGGCGGCGTCCTGGAAGATGTGCGCGGCACCGAGATCGGGATCAAGCGCCGCTATTGGATCGCTCTCGATGACGCTGGTCACAGCCACTCATCGATGGCCGCGACGAAGACGTCCCGACAGGCGTGAGCGATGCCGGGCGCATCGATGGAGAGGTGGTCCAGTGACTGCTGTCCCGACGCGTGACGGGGTATGAGCCGCTGTCCGGGTTCGCGGCCAACACGGTCGCCGTAGTGACCCTGGAGTCCGGTTCGCGCGTTGTCTTCAAGGCCGCCGCCGCGCGTGCGGTCGAGGTGGAGCTGTGGGCCCTGCGGTCCATGTCGGAGAGGGGCATTCCGGTCCCCGAGCTCATCGCCGGAGCGCCGGACGCGGAGATCCCGTACCTGGTGACGCGACTCGTCTCGGGTGAGCCGGGGGTCGCGACGCTCAAGGCGGCGGCCGAGGTGGGACGGCTGCTGCGCGCTGTGCGCGCCGTTCCCGTCGAGGAGGCGGGCTTTTTCAAGGAGGCGTCCAGCTCACCGCCGTGCGCCGGTGAGGGGTCATGGGCGGGGCCGGCGGATCGGCTTGACCCTGTCGCCGCCGCCGGCCCATGGCTGGACCTGGCCAGGATGGAGCTGCGTGAGCCCGGTTTGCGGCGCGCGATGCTCCACGCGTACTTCCCCGAGGGCGTCCCGGCTGACAAGCTTCGCCCCATCCCCTCGCCCCAGGTCTCAGAGCACGCGGCGGACGCCGGGGAGCCGGCGGATCGGGCCGGCGAGGGCGAAACACGCAGGGAGCGCCACGACGGCCGCGATCGCGAACTTCGCCAGGGTCGGCAGGGCCAGTGCGCCGAGGGCGTAACCCGCCGCCGTCACCACGAACGCGTGGATCACGTACACGGTGAACGCGTGACCGGACAGGTACCGGCGCAGCCGCCCCTGGGCGTTCAGCCGGCTCCGGAACAGGGTGAGCAGCGCGAGAACGACGCCGACCGCGAACGTGGAGTCCCACAGCGCGAAGAACAGCGAGCTCGCGGTCCCGTGCCCGAGCCACGCGTCCGCCCCGCCGGCCAGCGCGAGCGGGAGGAACACCACGGTGGCGCCGACGGCCATGGCGAGCCCGGCCCAGCCCATGCGGGCGGTGGTGGCGTGGAACCAGCCGCGCCGGTACGCCACGGTCCCCAGGATGAAGAAGCTGACGTACTGCGGAAGGTAGGCGCTGGTCGGGAAGTCGACGACCGGCACCCAGAAGCCCTGCGGGATCACGATCCGCAGCGCGTACGTCGCCAGGGCCAGCACCAGCACGAACCCGATCACCGCCGGGAACGCGGGCGACCGGGGGTCCCGGCCGCGCGGCACACGCCTCCGGGTCGCCAGGCGCCAGGCGGCGTAGGTCCCGTCGAAGACGAGCAGCGCGAGCACGAACCACAGGGGCCCGGTGCCGATGGTGTTCAGGTAGGTGTCGAGCGGCGAGCCGCCCTGGTAGGAGGCCAGGCCCAGGATCGGGTTGAGCACGAAGTAGAACACCAGCAGCGGGATCCCCAGGCGGATCAGCCGGTCGCGGAGGAAGGCGCGCGGGCCCTTGCGGTCGTACGACCCGGGCGCGAAGTAGCCGGAGAGCAGGAAGAACGCGCCCATGAACCACGCCTGGTCGATCTGCAGGAAGACCAGCAGCCCGAGCCCGACGGCTCCGCTGGTCGGCTGTTCGGTGTAGTACCAGAGCGGGAGGCCGCTGTAGATGATCGCGGTGTGGTGCAGGACCACCAGCGCGGTCAGCAGGATCCGCAGGTTGTCCACGAACCACAGCCGCGGCGGCGACCCGGTGCTCTGGCCGGGCGACGCGCCGGAATGCGCCGCTGCGGCCGGGTGATCGGTGGTTGCCATGTCTCGCTCTTCCTTCACGTCGTCGGTCGTGGTGTCGACGTTAGGAAGCGGACGACGGGCGCGGTATGGGGCAGGACGTACAGGTGGGTGGAGCTAGACCCACTTCCGTGGTGTACCGAGCTGCACGTCAGGATCGACCGCAGGTCGCGGAGCAGAATTCGACCTCGGGGTAGCGTGATGACGGCTTGTCCAGAAGGGGCTGCCGCTGCCCTTTCAGGTGCTGGTCGAGGAAGGCCGCCACGTACGTGCGGGTGAGCTCGGCGCCGCGCGCCGCGGGCAGGACGCCGTAGGCGGGCTTGATGCCGAGCGAACCTGTCAGCAGCGGGCCGTCGGTGAAGGACTGGTGGTCCGCGCCTGACACCACGAGCCAGCGCTTCCACCCGGTGAGCAGTTTCCAGTCGCGGTCCCACGAAGTGTCGCGGCCTCCGGGGACGTGCTCCGCCGAGCCCAGGAACATGAACGGCCGGGAGAACCCGCTCTTGGGGATCCGGGCGTAGGTGGTGCCGTCCAGGTCGATCCCGGCTCGCACCCGGGGGTCCTTCACCATGGTCGCCATGGCGCCGGCCCCGCCGATCGACTGGCCGACCATGGCGATGCGGGAGCGGTCGATCCGGTCGGAACCATCCCATTTCGAGGGCAGTTGGTCGAGCACGAAGGAGACGTCGGCCGCCCGGCCCGCGACCACCCCCGTGCCGAAGCCGGGGTCGGTGTCGCTGTCGCAGGCGAGGCATTCGGCGACCCGACCGTCGGGGAAGGCCGTGACGTAGCTCTCGTAGGTGTGGTCGATCCCGGCCACGACGTACCCGCGGCCGGCCAGGTCCTCGGCCAGGGAGGTGAGCGTGCTCATCGGCTTGGTGAAGCCGGGGGAGAGCACCACCAGCGGCAGCTTCTCGCCTGTGGGTTCGGCGTCCTTGACGGCGTTCGTACGGGTCCTGCTCAGCGTGTCGTACGGGACGCCCGCGATCCTCAAGCCCTTCAGCAGGAGCTCCGATTCCTTCGGCGTCATGTACGGCGCCCGCTCACCGTCCTTCTGCTTGGTCGGGTACCACAGGGTGACCTTGAGCTCCCTGGCGTCGACGTCGAGGTTCCAGGGGTCGGGGCGGGAGGTGTCCTTCAGGTACAGAGCGGTGGTGCCGACCGGGTGGGCGCCCGTCGGGGCGGGCAGGGCGGCCGGGCCGGCGGGGGTGGGTGACGGAGCCGCGGACCGGGGCGGCGTGGGTGCGGAGCAGGCGGATGCGACGAGGACGGCCAGTCCCGCGGCGACTGCCAGGATCTGTCTCATGAGCGTCCAACCTCACTTGTGCAGCAGGGTCAGGGCCTTGGCCAGGGCGGGGTCACGCCCGGTGGCCGCGTCCTCGGGGGTCAGGGGCACGTAGTGGTCGGGTGGCACGCCGATCCGGTCGATCACCTCGCGGTCGGGCCCCAGGTGGTGCCTCGTCGGGAAGCTGAGGAGGGTGTTGTTGCCGAGCAGGTACGCCTGCGCCGGGCCGGAGATGACCCCGGCGGTCCTGGTGCCGATCAGCCGGCCGAGGCGCAGGTCCTTGACCGCGGAGCTGAAGTGTTCGCAGGCCGAGGCGCAGCTGCGGTCGGTGAGCACCATCAGCGGCAGGCCGAGCAGTTCGACGGTGTCGTCGGTCCGCATGGCCTCGCATCTGTTGTCCGCGGTGCACTGGTAGGCGGTGATCTTGCCGTGGCCGAACGCGCTCACCAGCCGGATCGCCTCCGTGGGGCTGCCGCCGCCGTTGCCGCGCAGGTCCAGCACGATGCCGGTGAGCGTCCGGCCGGTGCGCAGCCTGGAGATCGCCCGCAGGGCCCGGTCCGCGGAGTCGGGGGCGAAGCCGCGCAGCCGTACGTAGGCGATGTCGTCGTCGAGCAGCTTCGACTGCACTACTTGCAGGGTGGCCAGGTCCTGCTGGTAGAGGCCGGGTTTGAGCGTCACGCTCCAGCGGCGGCCGGTGCTCTGCCGCAGCAGCCGCAGCCGGACCGGGTGCGCCTCCGGATACTGCGGGTAGAGGGCGGCGATCGCGGGGGTGGCCTGCCCGTCGATGAAGGGCGCCGATCCGTTGACCGATTCGATGACGTCGCCCGGTCGCAGCCCGGCGGCCTGCGCCGCGCCGCCCGGCACGGTGGTGACGAACAGCGGGGCGAGGGCGACGCCGGGGTTGCCCTCGACCTGCGGGCCGTTGACGTTCGCCTGGAGCCCCAGACCGTAGCCGTCGCCGTCGTAGTAGTCGGGGGGTCGCTTGACGTCGTGCGCCCAGCGGGCGTGGTTGTCACCGAGGGCGGCCACCATCGCTTCGAGGGTGACGACGGCCAGCTTGTCCCGAAGGTCGGGGACCTGGTCGGTGGTCTTGCGATAGACCGCCTCGAAGGCGGCCCAGTCGGCCTTCCGGTCGCCGGTCAGCGCCGGCATGGTCGCCTCGGGCACGTCGCGCCCGTCGCGGTTGAGCTCCTGGGTCAGGGCGGTGAATCCGGTGGACAGCAGGGCGCGGGCGTCCAGGGTGGCGCCGCTGTAGTAGTTGCCGAGGATGCAGAAGTACGCCTGCTCGATGACGTCGATCGTGGTGGGAGTCTCCGCCCCGGGCGCTCCTTGGGGCCGTGCGCAGGCCGTGCTGGCCGCCGTGCTCGCCTGGCTGCGCGGCGGGGTCGGCGCCGTGCAGGCGGCCACGAGGAGGAGGGTGAGCCCGGCGGCCGCGGTCCTGATCACGGTCATGACAGGCGCCTCCGGATCCACCAGAAGGACAACCACGTGAGGCCGAGGGTGAGCAGGGCGTAGATCCCGGTCTCGATCCACTGGAAGGGCCAGAATCGCTCAAGGGGCTGGTAGGTCGCCTTCTGCCGGTAGCCGAGCCGGTTGATCTCCGCCGGGCACGCGCCCATCGCCGCCGACGGCGACGGTGCGCAGGGCCCCGACGTCGTCGAGATCTGGACGATCCCGATTCCGGGCTCGGGGCCGGCGACCGGACGTCCGGACGGATCGACGAGGTCGTTGGACAGGACCCAGGCGCCCGCGTCGCCGGGAACAGCCGCATTCAGGCGAATCTCCACGCGTCCGCCTTGGTCCCGGTTTATGCCGATACCGTCCACGTTCGTCTCGCTGAGCTCGAAGGCCGAGGTGACCGGGGCCATCAGGTGGGGCCGGACCAGCAGCGGCATGGCGAGCTGGATCGCGGCGAAGACGGCCAGCGTGAGGGCCATGGCGGGCAGGGTGCGGCGCACCAGCATGCCCACGGTCACGCCAAGGACGAAGGCGAACGCCGCATACCCCATCGGGGCGATGCCGCGCGCGCCGAACACCAGGGGAGCCATCAGGGCCAGGTCGCCAGGGGCCGACTTGTCCAGGGGATCGGACCACCAGGTCACCACGAGGCCGCACAGGCCGGCGGCGGCCATGGCGACCAGGCCGGTGAACCCGAGCTTGACCGCCAGCCAGCGGCCGCGGGTGATGCTCTGGTTCCACACCAGCAGGTGCGTGCCGGTCTCCAGCTCGCGGGTGATCAACGGTGCTCCCCAGAAGAGCCCGACGACAGCGGGCAGGAGCAGCACGATGAGGCTGACGGCCATGAAGGGCATGTCGTGCGCGCCGAAGAACCGGTCGTAGAAGCGGCCGCAGGTGTCGTCCTGAGTGCAGGCGGCGATGCCGGTGGAGTAGTCGGAGGCCAGGTCCGGGCCGGTCAGGGCCAGGGCGGTGGCGAGGATGACGAGCAGGGCGGCCGTCATCGCGGCCGAGCCGCGGAGCTGGCGCCAGGTCAGCCAGATCATCGCTGCACCTCCAGGGCGACCCGGTTCTCGGCGGTGCGCTTGTCCATGTAGGCCAGGACGACGTCCTCCAGGCTGAGCCGGCTGACCGTCCAGGCTGGGTCGTGGATCGGGCCGTCCGTACGGATCACGAACGTGCTCTGCCGCTCGGTGTGCCGCGCGGAGATCACCTGCTGGTCGGCGGGGAGCCGGTCGGGATCGCGGCGCGGGCCGGTGAGCCGGTGATGGGTGGCCAGCAACTGGTCGACCTCCCCGGCGACCTGGACGCGGGAGTCCACGAGCACGATCAGGAAGTCGCAGACCCGTTCCAGGTCGGAGACCAGGTGGGAGGAGAGCAGCACGCTCAGCTTGTGCTCGACCGTGGCCTCCATCAGCCCTTGCAGGAACTCGCGGCGGGCCAGCGGGTCGAGCGAGGCGACCGGCTCGTCCAGGATCAGCAGCTCGGGCCGTTTGGCCAGGCCGAGGGTGAGGGCGAGCTGGGCGCGCTGGCCGCCCGACAGCTTGCCCGCCCGCTGGGCGGGGAGGAGTCCGAGTCGCGCGATGCGCTCCCGCGCCACCACGGAGTCCCAGCGGGGGTTGAGCCGGGCTCCCAACCGCAGGTGATCGGCGACGGTCAGGCCCGCGTAGACGGGCGTGTCCTGGGCGACGAACCCGACCCTGGCCAGCTGCGCGGGCGTGCTCCCCGGCCGGCCGCCCAGCACGGTGATGCCGCCCGCCGTGGGCTCCAGCTGGCCGCCGGCCAGCTTCAGCAGCGTGGTCTTGCCGGCCCCGTTGGGACCCACCAACCCCACGACGTGGCCCGCCGGGATGTCGATGGTGCACTCGCGCAGCGCCCAGCGCCTGCCGTACTTCTTGCCCAGTGCCTGGGCCTCCAAGACAGAGCTCACGCTATGTCCTCCTGTGCGGTGGTCCGAAAGGTGGCCATGAACAGGGCCTCGATGCTCTCGTCGTCGAGGCCGGCCCTGCGGGCCTTGGTCAGCCAGCGCCGCAGCTCCAGCCGCAGCGGACCGTGCGCGGCCAGCGAGGTGTCGGTCAGCGTCGCCGTCACGAACGTCCCCACCCCCGGCCGGGCGGCGACCAGGCCCTCGTGTTCGAGCTCCCGGTAGGCCTTCAGGACGGTGTTGGCGTTGATCGCCAGATGCGCCACGACCTCCTTGACGGTCGGCAGCTGGTCGCCCTCGCGCAGGAGCCCGAGCCGTAGCGCGTGCCGTACCTGCTGGACCAGCTGCTGGTACGGCGAGAGGCCGGACTTGGCATCCAGATGGAACTCGATCACCAGCTTCTCCATTTATCTAGCTTGCTAGCACTATAGATACCTACATGTTAGAGGATCATAAGGATCTCCGGCACACCGTGCTAATCTCAGATTCGGCTTCTCACCGTTGGGCTTTCCGCCTCGCCAACCAGCTTCACCCGGGTCCAGATGACGCGGGGAAGGTGGAAGCCACTCAACGCATCCTGGGAAAAGGGTGTTCTGTTGTGGTGGCGAAGCGTGTTCTCCCCGAGTCCGGAGGGTCTGCCCGGGACCGTCTTCCTGCGTCGGCGCCGCTCTGTCGGCTGCGGCCCGATCCGCGTCACCGCCCAGCAGCGCCGGATTCCCGCAGGGAGGTCTCCGGAGTGCCGGAAGTCAAATCCACCGAACGACAGGCCACGCGACGTCCGTGGCCGGTTCTCGCGATCATGTGCATCGGCTTCTTCATGTCGCTGCTCGACGGATCCATCGTCAACGTCGCCGTCCCCACGCTGATCCACGGCATCGGCGCCTCGTACGACCAGGTGCTGTGGGTCATCGACGGCTACCTGCTCGTCTTCTCGGTGCTGCTGATCACCACGGGGCGGCTGGGGGACATCTACGGATACCGCCGGCTGTACGTGATCGGCATCGTCGTCTTCACCGTCGCCTCGGCGCTGTGCGGGCTGGCCGGCTCGGCGACCCAGCTCCTGGCCGCCCGGGCTTTGCAGGGCCTGGGCGGGGCACTGCTGTTCCCGCAGGTCATCTCGTCGATCCTGACGATCTTCCCGCCGCGACTGCGCGGCCGCGCGTTCGGCCTGTTCGGCGCGATCGTCGGCTTCGCGCCGGTCGCCGGCCCGGTCGTCGGCGGCTTCCTGCTCGCCCATCTCAGCTGGCGCTGGATCTTCTTCGTCAACGTCCCGATCGGGATCATCGCCGCCGTGCTGGCGCTGACCTTCGTGCCGCCCATGCGCTCGGGCCGTACCCACCGGCTCGACCTGGTCGGCGTCGCGCTGGCCACCGCCGGGCTGAGCGGCGTCGTGTTCGGCCTGATCGAGGGCGAACGCTACGACTGGGGCACGATCGCCGGCCCGATCGACATCACCTCGGTCATCGTGGCGGGCGTCGCGCTGCTGGTCGTGTTCGTCCTCTGGCAGCACCGGCGGCGCGAGGAGCCCCTGATGCCGCCCGCCCTGTTCCGCGCGCGCAACTTCGCGGTCGGCAACTGGGTCGGGTTCGTCTTCCAGCTCGGCATGATCGGCATCATGTTCGTGGTCGTGCTGTACCTGCAGCTGGCGCGGGGATACTCGGCGCTGGAGACCGGGCTGGTGGTGCTGCCGGGCGCCGTGCTCACCATGGCCGGCTCGGCGTACGCCGGACGGCTGTCGGACAGGTTCGGCGGCAAGTACGTGTTGGTGGTCAGCCTGACGTCGCTGGCCGCCGGCCTGCTGGTGCTCGTGGCCATGGTCGGCCCCGACGGCGGCGCGTGGAGCCTGCTGCCCGGTCTGACCATCGTCGGGATCGCCGGCGGCGCCACGTTCGCACCGCTGCAGCAGGCCACCATGGACGGCGTCGACCCACGGCTGGCCGGGGCGGCCTCCGGCGTCTCCGGCACCATCCGGCAGATCGGCGGCGTCCTCGGCACCGCCGTGCTGGGCGCCCTGCTGTCGGCCCGCCTGTCGTCGGCCCTGCGGGTCGAGGCCGAGCGGCGCGCCGGTCAGCTGCCGGAGAGTCTGCGCAGGCAGTTCGTCGACGGCAGCGCCGCCGCCGCGCGGCACTACAGCCCGCCCGCGCCGCCCGACGGCCTGGACCTCGCCACGGCCGGCCTGTACGAACGCGTCACCGCCGACACGTTCGCCAGCGGCTTCGTCCAGGCCATGCACACCACCCTCGTGGCGTGCGCCGTGGTCCTGGTGGCCGCCGCCCTGTTCTGCTTCCTGTTCAGCCCGCACGGGAAGCCGGCGACCGAGCCCGCGCCGCAGGACTAAGACGGGCCACGGCCACCGATACCTCATAAGGTGGGATTCATGGGGGTGCTCCGGGACGCGTGGTACGCCCGGGTGCCCCCATCACCCGGTACGAGCCGGCCGATGCTCCGCCGCCTGCCTTTCGTCGTGCTGACCGGGGCGCTGCTGATCTTCAGCCTGCTGTTCTTCGTCGTGAGCGCCGGGTTCGGGGTGCTCGCCGTCCCGGCCGCCGTCCTGCTCGCCGGACCGGTGTTCATGGCGTGGTACCGGCCGCTGCCCGCCTGGACGGCCATGGTGGCGGCCATGCCGGTGATCACCGGCCTCGGGCTCGCGCTGCACAGCCCGATCGTGCCGCAGCCGTGGCTGCTCGATCAGACGCTGGCCCAGCTCCCCGTCATGTACGCACTGGCGTTGTCGTCCTCCCGGCGCGTGACGATCGTCGCCGTCGTCGTCATGCTCGCGGTCGGGGTCGCCACGTCCGTGCCGCAGGACATGGCGCCGGACCGCGTGTCCAGAGGGCTGCTGGCCTGGACACTGGCGCTGCTGCTGGCCGTGGTCCTCGGCCGCGCGAGGCAGCTGAGGCGGCTGGCCACCTTACGCGTCGCCGACGAGCTCGGGCGGCGCCGGATCCTCGAGGAGCGGGCGCGGATCGCCAGGGAACTGCACGACGTGGTGGCCCACCACATGTCGGTGATCGCCGTACAGGCCGCCAGCGCGCCCTACCGGGTCGGCGACGGGGTGAGCGAGGAGGTCGCGGAGGAGTTCGCGGCCATCAACGCGGCCGCCCGCGAGTCCCTGCGCGACATGCGGCACCTGCTCGGCGCGCTGCGGGGCTCGGACGTCGAACCGGGGACCGCCCCGCAACCCGGGCTGGAGGATCTCGGCGCGCTCGCCGAATCGGTGCGCCGGGCGGGCGTGCCCGTCGAGCTCACCGTCCCCGATCCCGCCCCGCCCCTTTCTCCCGTCGAGTCCGTCACCGTCTACCGGATCGTCCAGGAGGCGCTGAGCAACGTCGTACGGCACGCGCCGGGAGCCAGGACCACCGTGTCGGTGCGCGCCGGGGCGGAGGCGGTGTCGCTCGCCGTGGACAACGAACCCCCCGCGAGCCCGTCCGGCACGGCGCAGCCGGGCTCGGGACTCGGGCTGATCGGGATGCGCGAACGCGTGGCGGTGCTCGGCGGCGACCTCACTGCGGCGGCGACGGACGCGGGCGGCTTCGCCGTACGGGCGCGGCTGCCACGGCGGGTGGACGAGTGACCCACGACATTGCCGAAGGAGGAGCCGAATGATCACGGTGCTGGTCGCCGACGACCAGGCGATGATCAGGGCCGGGTTCGCGGCCCTGCTCGCCGCGCAGCCCGACCTGCAGGTGGTGGGAGAGGCCGCGGACGGCCTGCAGGCGGTGGCGGCGGCGCGCGACCTGCGACCGGACGTCGTCCTCATGGACGTGCGCATGCCCAACCTCGACGGCCTGGAGGCGACCCGGCGCATCACCGGAGCGGGCGGCGACTCCAAGGTGATCATCCTCACCACCTTCGACATCGACGACTACGTCTACGCCGCCCTGCGCGGCGGGGCCAGCGGCTTCCTGCTCAAGGACGCGCCGCCGGCCGACCTCATCACCGCCGTACGCGTGATCGCCGCCGGCGAGGCGCTGCTCGCGCCCTCGGTCACCCGCAGGCTCATCGAGGAGTTCGCGGCCCGGCTGCCCATCGACGAGCGGGAGGCGCTGCGGCTGAACGCGCTGACCCCGCGCGAGCTGGACGTGCTCAGGCTGGTGGCGTCCGGGCTGGCCAACACCGAGATCGCCGGAGAGCTGACGATCGCGGAGGAGACCGTGAAGTCGCACGTCGGCCGGATCTTCACCAAGCTGGGCCTGCGCGATCGGGCGCAGGCGGTCGTGCTCGCCTACGAGAGCGGCCTGGTCGTGCCCGGCAATCCCACTCCGGGGGCACGCAGGGGCCCGCGACTGCGCTCCTGAGAGGGATTCGCCGCTCCCCGTACGGTCCCTACCGTCGCCGGCATGAGGAGAGTGGAAGCCGTGGCCACGATGCTGCGGGCGGGGGCGGCGGTCTCGCTCGGCGAGCCGGAGCTGCTGGGCCTGGCCGAGTTCGTCCGGCCGGGTGCGGTCTGCTTCGACGTCGGGGCCGCCTACGGGATGTACACCTATCCGCTGGCCAGGCTCGCCGGGCCGGCCGGGCAGGTGCACAGTTTCGAGCCGCTGCCGGTGCCGTACCGGATCCTGGAGGCCGGGTGGCGGGCGACCGGGGCGCGCAACGTGCGGGTGACCAACGCCGCGCTGAGCTCGTCCACCGGATACCGGCGGCTGCGGCTGCCGTACCGGTTCGGCCTGCCCATCCACGGCTGGGCACACCTGGAGGAGGGGCTGAAGCATCCCGGCCGCTTCGCCGGCACCAGGACGTTCGAGGTCCCCGTGTACACCGTGGATCGGGTGTGCGAGCTGCGCGAGCTCCCGCGCGTCGACTTCATCAAGATGGACGTCGAGGGGTGCGAGGCGGAGGTGCTGAAGGGTGCGGAGCGGACCATCGAGCAGCACCGGCCCGCGCTGCTGCTGGAGATCGAGGACCGCCACCTCGGCAAGTACGGCAGGGACTCCGCCGAGGTCGCGGGCTCGCTGCTCGCGCGCGGCTACCGCATGCACGTCTGGCGCCACGGCCGCTGGAACCGGGCCGACCGGGTGAGCCCGCGCCGGCGCAACTACCTGTTCATCTCGGGCAGAGCCGAGCGCCGCAGGTAGGCGGCGGTCGTGGCGTCGGCGGGGAAGAGGGTCTCGATGGCGATCTCTTCGAGCGTGATGTCGAATGCCGCGCCGAACGTCGTGATCGTGCTGAAGAACGACAACTCGACCCCGTCGTGCCCGAGCCGGATGGGCATGGCGATGTCGGCGGGCCCGGCGGTGGGCGGGTCGTCCTCGGTGCCGTAGGACCGCAGCTCCTCGTACAGCGAGCTCAGCTCGGGATCCCCCGTGCGGGCGGCCTGGCGGGCGAGGCGGGGCAGCAGGTACGCCCGCACCTGCCCCAGGTTCCGCAGCCGTGGCGCGAACCCGCGCGGGTCCAGGCCCAGCCGCATCATGTTGACCGGCGACCTCAGGAGCGCCGGGTCGACGCCGTCCAGGAAGATCTCCATGGCCGAGTTGCTGAGCAGCACGTTCCAGTGGTGGTCCACGGCGACGGCCGGGAACGGCTCGTGCCCGCGCAGCACCCCCTGGATGGCCTCGTACGCCTGGGCCAGCTCCGGGTCCTCCAGCGGACGCCGCCGGTAGGCGGGGGCGTACCCGGCGGCGACCAGCAGCCGGTTGCGCTCACGCAGGGGGACGTCCAGGTGCTGGGCCAGGTGCAGGAGCATCCGGCGGCTGGGGATCGTACGCCCTGTCTCGACGAAGCTGACGTGCCGGCTGGACACGTCCGCCCGGATGGCCAGGTCGAGCTGACTCAGGCGGCGACGCCGGCGCCATTCCCGCAACAACTCGCCGACGGCGCGATCCCCATCCATCCTCCAGTTCTATCGGGTGGCAATTACCAGGGATGTAATCGACCGTCCTGGCCGGGGGCCGGGATGGTGGTTCGCATGAGTGAGAACGACATCGCCGAACGCAACAAGGAAATCGTCCTGCGCGGCTTCTCGGAGTTCGCGGCGGGCAACGTGGAGATACTTCGCGGCCTGCTCCGGGAGGACTTCGTCGAGCACAGCCCGGGGAACCCGTCAGGCAGGGACGCGTTCGTCGAGTTCATCAAGAGCTCCCCGGTGGCCGGGGCGAGGCTCGACCTCAAGCGGGTCGTCGCCGAGGGCGACCACGTGGTGCTGCACTATCACATGGTCCCGCAGGGAGAGGGGCACGGGATCGCGGTCGTGGACATCTGGCGGATGGTGGACGGGCAGATCGCCGAGCACTGGGACGTGGTGCAGCCGGTGCCCGACCCCGGCGAGATCCCGAACGGGATGTTCTGACGCGGTGCTACCGTCGCGTGGTGGCGGAGGGAGTGCGGCGCTGTCGCTATGTCGGCCCGGCCGAGGTGCTGGCGGCGGTACGCGCGGATACCGTCGGCCAGGTGATCAGGACGCGGGAGGGCCTCGCCGCCTGGCTGGGCGAACGCGGGCGCGCCGAGCTGGGCGAGCCCTTCACGTTCGTCGTCGACCTGGAGGGCGACCTCAGACTGGCGCCGCGCCGCAGCGAGCACGTGGCGTGCGCCGGTGGTGAGCCGGTCCTGAGCGCGGGGGAGATCCTTTTCGCCGAGGGGCCGACCGGCTGGGCGGTCGAGGAGGCCAGTAACCAGTCGACGGGCTACTGCCCGGAGGGCGGCTCCTGGCCGGCGGTCGGCGCCGCGCTGGACCGGGCCGGTGTGCCCCATCCCGGCCGGTTCACGGTCGAGATCGTCTTCCGCCGCTGTCCGCGGTGCGGGGAGCGCAACGTGGTCAGGGACGACCACTTCTTCTGCGCCATATGCGAGGGGGAGCTCCCCGAACGCTGGAACTTCGACGCGGGCTCACCCTGATCCGGGTACGGCTCACGACGAGGCGCCGACCAGCAGGGGCCAGACCGTCGCCGCGAGCTCCTCGGGCGTGCCGGGGCAACCTCGCCGCACCCAGTCCGCGGCCACCGACAGCAGCGCTCCCGCGATGAACGCCGCCGGAACGTCATGAGGGATGTCCGCGGGATCGAGCGGTTCGGCACCGTGGACATCCTGGTCAACAACGCGATGGCCGCACGCGTCGGGGTGCCGCTGGAGGAGATCACCGACGAGGATCTCGAGCTGGCGTTCCGCACCGGCCCCATGGCCTCCGTGTACTTCATGCGGGCCTGCTTCCCCCACCTCAAGGGCGGGGGCCGGGTGATCAACCTGCGGTCGGGATCGGAGATCCAGGGGCTGGTCGGCTACGGCGCGTACGTCTCGGCGAAGGCCGCCGTCGGCGGGCTCACCAGGACCGCGGCCCGCGAGTGGGGCGCCCACGACATCACGGTGAACGCGATCTGCCCCTTCGCGCTGAGCGAAGGGGCGAAGTCCTACTTCGACACGCGGCCGGACGAGCTGGACGCGGCGCTGTCCGGTCTGTCACTGCGGCGCACCGGTGACGCGGAGGCCGACATCGGCCGCGCGGCCGTCTTCCTGGCCGGGCCGGACGCCTCGTTCATCACCGGCTGCTCGATCATGGTGGACGGCGGCGGTTCTTTCCTGGGCTGACGGGTGGACGGGCACCGGCCGGTGCCCGTCCCTCATCGCTAGAACGCCTTGGCGGAGAACGAGACTCCGTCCACCGTGACCTTCCCGCCCGAGCAGGACACCTTGGGCGAGTCCGTCCCCGGCACGATCACCGTCAGCAGCGACTGCGCCGCCGGCGACACCACCACGTTGGTCGGGAGCTTCGACAGGTACGTGGGCGAGACCCAGCCCACCTTGCCCCCACGCTCGACCTTCTGCCCGCCGACCCGGTCGCACGACGACGAGAACTGCAGCAGGGTGACCTTGAACTTGCCGTCACCGAGCACGACCTTGCCCCCGCCGTTGGACACGAGCTTGAGCGACGGGTCGAACCGCCAGAGGTTCTTGATCTTCTTGCCGCCCGACGCCGTGTCCAGCACCGCCATCAGGTCCTCGCCGTGGTTCACCAGGACCGACCTGGTGCGGCTCACCCCGTACGCCTTGTCGGTCAGCTTGAACGACTGCCGGTCCTTGCCGTACTTCGCCGCCACGAGCTTGGAGGGGGTACGCGGCTTGAAGCGGGACCCGACCACGGTCGGCACGTTGTGCGCCTCGGGCGAGAGCGTCCAGTAGCGGTAGGCGCTCTTCTCGTAGGAGTGGAAGCCGCCGTCCACCAGCAGGTTGCGGCCCTCGGCATAGTACGTGACGCCCAGGTGGTCCTCGTGGCCGTGGAACTTCAGCCCGGGCCCGTACCTGATCGAGTAGTACGCCGACTCGGGCTTGCCCCAGGCCGTGCGGCCGAAGACGTAGCCGGCCCGGTACGCCTTGACCTCCTGCTTGGGCGTCCCCGTCTCGATCTTCGGCTCGGTCTCGGCGGTGCCGTCGCCGATGGGCACCATGTAGCCGGTCGGCATGGTGGCGTGGGCGATGAAGTCCTTCATCGCGTCGGCCCGCTTGGCGATCTCGCCGGGCACCGTCCTGCCGCACGCCTTCATGTTGGTCATCGCGACCTGCAGCCGGCTGTAGACGTACACCGCGTAGCGGGGCGCCTGCTCCATCAGCGCGCCCTGCGCGTCGACGTCGAGCTTCACCGTGCCGGTCAGCCGGCGGGAGGCCAGGGCCGCCCAGTCCTTGCGGCCGTACCTGCAGCCGATGCCCATGAGCGCGATGTCCTGGTCGATGCCGTGGTTGTGGCCCTTCTTGTAGAGCCGCGAGTCCGACAGGAGCTTGGCGTGGTCGGCCAGGCTGTCCTTCAGCCAGCTCTCCTTGACGTGCATGCTCAGGCAGAGCAGCGGCTGCGTGCGCAGCGAGACGGGGTGGTCCTTCCACACGTACGGCTTGGTGCCGCGCGCTCCGGGCTTGTTGTTCGCGACCCAGTCCTTGGCGATCTCGGTGGCCCGGTTCAGGTAGTCCTTGTCACCGCTGTTCTCGTACGCGACGACCAGCCCGCCCATCCAGCGCAGCGACTGGAACACGAACTCCCACGAACGGTTCCGGTACGGGCTCGCACCCCAGTTGATCTTCTTGCCGAGCTTGTACGCGGGCAGCCCGACCAGCGAGATCTCGCCCTTCATGACGTCGTCGGCCGTGGGCGTGCCGGGCAGCCAGTCGCCCTGACACTCCGCGGTCCTGGTCACTTTGTCGGCATGCGCGGGGCTCGATAACCCGCCGAGCGCCAGAAAAAGGGCAAGAGGTATCGCGAGGCGGCGCACGCCAGTTCCTTTCGGGACAAAAAGTGAGGGCGGAACATGCTTTCCGAATCGCGATCAATGGGTCAAGTTGAGTGGCGGATTCGTTAGATGCTCGATGCGCCCCCGGTGTCCCGGATGGCAAAGCCGTACCTGGCGCGACATGCTGGTGCGGTGACATTCGACGACCTCGTGATCCCGGACACACCCGCCTGCCGCGGGGCGCTTGAGGTGGCCACCCGCTACCACACGCCCTCGCTGCTCAACCACTCGATCCGGGCCTACCTGTGGGCGGCGGCGTACGCGCGCGGGCACGGCATCGCGTTCGACGCGGAGCTGCTCTACGTGTCGGCCATGCTGCACGACCTGGGGCTGGTGGCCGAGTTCGACAGCCACTCGGTGCCGTTCGAGGAGGCGGGCGGCGACGTGGCCTGGGTCTTCTGCGCCGGCGCCGGCTGGTCGCCCGAGCGTCGGACGCGTGCCCGCGAGGTGATCATCCGGCACATGTGGGACGAGGTGCCGGTGGAGGAGGACCCGGAGGGGCACCTGCTGGAGCTCTCGACCGGCATGGACATCTCGGGCCGCCGTACGGAGGAGATCCCCGAGGCGATCCGGCGCGAGGTCCTGGAGCGCCACCCGAGGCTGGAGATCGCCAAGGAGTTCGGGGCGTGCGTCTCGGAGCAGGGCGCGCGCAAGCCGTCCAGCCTCGCCGGCCAGTTCGTCCGCGCCGGCATCGTGGACCGCATCGCCCGCAACCCGCTGGACGCCTGACGGTCCCGCCCGGTCCCCGGCCCCAAAAGCCAGGCCCCAAAGCCGGGCCAAAACGCGGCCCGAAAAGCGCGGCCCGAAAAGCCCGATCCAAGAGGCCCGGCCCCGAAGAGCCGGGCCGCGGGGGCCGGTGCCGCTACGACTTGGGGCCGGTGCTCTCGGCGACCTCGAAGGTCCACACCTCCGAGCCGGTCGCCGCAGGCCCCTGCCCGTGGCCGTGACCCTGCCCGTGGCCCTGCTCCTGGGCGGCCTGCGCCGCCTGGGCGTGCCCGCGCCGGAAGGCCTCACCCTGCTGCCAGTTCTGGAAGTCCTCCTCGCTGCGCCAGCGCGTGTAGACGAGGTAACGCTCGGTGCCCTCCACCGGCCTGAGCAGCTCGAACCACTCGAATCCGTCGGCCGACTCCACCATCCCCGCCCGGTTGGCGAAGCGCCGTTCGAGCTCTTCGCGCATGTCGGCGGGCACGTTCAGGACGTTGATCTTCACGACGGACAACGGGACCCCTCTCGTCGGCGCACCACCCGGTGCGGAGCAGGTGAAAGGTCCAGGCTAACGCGGGCATGATCCCGTCGGCGCGGCACGGGGTACGTGTTGGGCGGAGCCTGGCGGTGGCGGCGATAGCCTTGTCAGGTGCGTATAGCGAGGTTCTCCACAGGCGAAGGCGTGTCGTTCGGCGTGGTCGAGGGCGGCCCGGGCGAGGAGTTCGTCTCCGCGGTCGCCGGTCACCCGTTCGGCCAGGTGCAGTTCACCGGCGAGCGACACCCGCTGTCCCAGGTGAAGCTGCTGGCCCCGATGCTGCCGAGCAAGGTGATCGCCATCGGCAGAAACTACGCCGAGCACGCGGCCGAGCTGGGCAACGAGGTGCCCGAGGAGCCGCTGATCTTCATGAAGCCGTCGACGTCGGTGATCGGCCACGGCGAGAACATCGCGTACCCCACGACGCTGTCCGACCGCGTCGACTACGAGGGGGAGCTGGCCGTGGTGATCGGCAGGCTGTGCCGCGAGGTGCCGGTCGAGCGGGTCAAGGACGTCATCTTCGGCTACACCTGCGCCAACGACGTCACCGCCCGCGACCTGCAGAAGAAGGACGTGCAGTTCACCCGGGCCAAGGGGTTCGACACGTTCTGCCCGCTGGGGCCGTGGATCCAGACCGACCTCGACGCGAGCGACCTGGCGCTGACCACCACGGTCAACGGCGAGATCCGGCAGAGCGGCCGCACCAGCCAGCTCATCAACGACATCCCCGCGCTGGTGGCCTACGTCAGCGCGGTCATGACCCTGATCCCCGGTGACGTCATCCTGACCGGCACCCCGGCGGGCGTCGGCCCGCTCGAGATCGGCGACGAGGTCAGCATCGGCATCGAAGGCATCGGCACACTCACGAACAAGGTGGTCTCCCGTGACTGAAGTACGGGTGCGGTTCGCCCCGTCCCCAACCGGCATGTTCCATGTGGGCGGCGCCCGCACGGCGCTGTTCAACTGGGCGCTGGCCGAGCAGTCCGGCGGCCGCTTCGTGCTGCGCATCGAAGACACCGACGCGTCGCGAAACCGTCCGGAGTGGACCGAGGGCATCATCTCCGCCCTCGACTGGATCGGCATCAACGGCGGCAACCCGGCGTTCGAGGGCCCCTACTTCCAGTCGGCGTACGAGGCGCAGCACCGCGAGGCGGTGGCGAAGCTGCTGGCCGACGGCCGGGCCTACTACTGCGACTGCACGCGCGAGTCGCTGGTGGCCCGCACCGGCTCCGAGCACCGGGGCTACGACGGCCACTGCCGCGGCCGGGGCCTGACCGAGGGCGCGGTCCGCTTCCGCACCCCCGACGAGGGCGTCACGGTCGTCGAGGACCTCATCCGGGGCAACGTGGAGTTCCCCAACGAGGCGCAGGAGGACTTCGTCATCGCCCGCACCGACGGCTCGCCCCTCTACGTGCTGGCCAACGCGGTCGACGACATCACCCAGAACGTCACCCACGTCGTCCGCGGCGAGGAGCACCTGGGCAACGCGGCCAAGCAGATGCTGCTGTGGCCGGCGCTGGGCGCCACGCCGCCGGTCTGGGCGCACCTGCCGGTGATCGTCAACGAGCAGCGCAAGAAGCTGTCCAAGCGCCGCGACAAGGTGGCCCTGGAGGACTACCGCGCGGAGGGCTACCTCGCGGAGGCCATGGTCAACTACCTGATGCTGCTGGGCTGGGGGCCGGGCGAGGACCGCGAGATCATGCCGTGGTCCGAGATGATGCCGCTGTTCAAGCTGGAGGACGTCAACTCCGCCAGCGCGTTCTTCGACGAGAAGAAGCTGCGCGCGTTCAACGGCGAGTACATCCGGGCGCTGCCGCTGGAGACGTTCGAGGAGCGCTGCGCGCCCTACCTCGACCTCTCCTGGGACCGCGAGCTGTTCAGCAAGGTCGCGGCGCTGGCCCAGACCCGCATCGGGGTGCTGTCGGAGATCCGGCAGAACGTCGACTTCCTCTTCCTCGAGGAGCCGGTCTTCGACCAGGCGTCCTGGGACAAGGCGATGAAGAACTCCCCGGTGGAGATCCTCACCGACTACCTGGCGCGGCTGGAGACGGTCAGCTGGGACCCCGAGTCGCTCAAGGAGGCGCTGGAGGAGGTCGGCACCGCGTACGGGCTCAAGCTCGGCAAGGCGCAGGCGCCGGTCCGCGTGGCGATCACCGGCCGGACGGTGGGCCTGCCGCTGTTCGAGTCGATCGAGGTGCTCGGCCGTGCGCGGGTGCAGGAGCGCCTGCGCGCCGCCCTGGAGCGGCTGAAGGGCTGATCTGATGCCCGGCGGCCCGCAGGGCGGGCCGCCGGAGCACAGGCTCAGTCGAGGCCGCGGCGGACGAGCAGCGGCTGGATGCTGGGCTCGCGCCCGCGGAAATTGCGGAACGCGGTCAGCGGGTCGAGGCTGCCGCCGCGGGAGAGCAACTCGCGGCGGAAGTGGTCGCCGTTGGCCCGGGTGAGACCGCCGTTCTCCTTGAACCACTCCACGCTCTCCGCGTCGAGCACCTCGCTCCAGATGTAGGAGTAGTAGCCGGCGCTGTAGCCGCCGGAGAAGATGTGCGCGAAGTAGTTGGTCCGGTAGCGCGGCCCGACCTGTGGCATGGCGATCTGGGCGGCCTCCAGGGCCGCGGACTCGAACGCCTCGGCGTCGGCCACCGTCTCCCCGGGCGCCAGCTTGTGCCAGGCCCAGTCGAGCAGGGTGGCGGCGAGATATTCGACGGTCTTGAAGCCCTGGTTGAACTTCTCCGCCGCCGTCAGCTTCTCCACCAGCTCGGCGGGCATCGGCTCGCCCGTCTCGTGGTGCCTGGCGTAGTTGGCCAGCACCTCGGGCCAGGTCGCCCACATCTCGTTGACCTGTGACGGGTACTCGACGAAGTCGCGCGGCACGTGGGTGCCCGACACGCGCGGGAAGCGCACCTGGGAGAACAGCCCGTGCAGCGCGTGCCCGAACTCGTGGAAGGCCGTGTTCACCTCGTCGTACGTCAGCAGCGTCGGCCCCGAGGCCGGCTTGGTGACGTTGAGGTTGTTGATGACCACCGGCAGCTGCCCGAACAGGAACGACTGGTCGACCAGGTTGTTCATCCACGCGCCGCCGCGCTTGGTCGCCCGCGCGTACGGGTCGAGCACGAACAGCCCCAACCGGCTCCCGTCCTCGTTGGACACCTCGTACACCGTCACGTCGGAGTGGTATCCGCCCAGGTCGGGCCGCTCGGCGAAGGTGAGGCCGTACAGCTTCTCCGCCGCGAAGTAGATGCCGTCACGGTAGACCCGGTCGAGCTCGAAGTACGGCCGCATCTCGTCGGCGTCGAAGTCGTAGCGGGCCTGGCGCACCTTCTCGGAGTAGTACGACCAGTCCCACGGCTCGATGTCGAACCCGGCCTGCTCCGACAGCGCCTCGGCCTCCTTCCGCGCGTTGCGCACGGCGGGGGCGACGAGCTGGCCGAGCATCTCCTCGACCGCCTCGACGGTCTTGGCCGTCTGGTCGGCCACCACGTACGCCGCGTGGCTGGGGAAGCCCAGCAGCGCCGCCCGCTCGGCCCGCAGCCCCGCCATCGTGGCCGCCAGCCCGAAGTTGCCCGGCGCCCGGCCGACGCTCAGCTCGTACAGCCTGCGGCGCACGTCGCGGTCGGTGAGCTGGGCCAGGCCCGGCTGCGCGGTGAAGTTGAGCAGCGGCAGGACGTACTCGCCGTCCTTGAGCAGCGACTCGATCTTGGCCTGGTCGAAGCCGTCGAGCTCCTTGGGGTCCGCCACCACCAGCGCCGACTCCGTCGAGGCCTTCAGCAGCGTCTGCGCGAACTCCGTCGAGAGCTTCGACAGCTCCTCGTTGAGCTGCCGGAGCCGGTCCTGGTCCGGCTCCGACAGGTCGGCGCCGGCCCTGATGAAGTCCTCCCGGTACTTCTCCAGCAGCCAGGCCTCCTCGGGGTCCTCCGTGGTCACCTGTTTGATGCGCGCCCACAGTGCCCGGTTGAGCCGGATCGCGTCGCCGTGTCTGGTCAGCTGGGGAGAGATCGCCTTCTCGATCTCCATGACGCCGTCGGAGGTGTTGGAGGCGGCGATGGTGAAGAAGACCGTGGCCGTGCGGTCGAGAATCCGTCCCGACCGCTCGAGCGCGGCGATCGTGTTGTCGAACGTCGGCGTCTCGCTGCTGTCTGCGATGGCGCCGACCTCCGCCAGCTGCTCCGCCATGCCGCGCTTGAACGCGGGCAGGTAGTGCTCCTCGCGGACGTCGGCGAAGGGCGGCAGCTCGTACGGCAGGTTGCTAGCGGTGAAGAACGGGTTACCGGCCAACGGTGGGGCTCCTCCACGTGGTGTTTTGTCCTCTTCAGCTTGGCACGTGAGGGCCTGTGCTGTGGGCGGTGGACGGCACGTTGGCTATTCGTTTTGGTCTTAACCCCGGAGCTGGGCTATTCTTTCGGACGTCGCCGAAGCGCACCTCCCAGAGGTTCGCAAGCGGTGGGGTATGGTGTAATTGGCAGCACGACTGATTCTGGTTCAGTTAGTCTAGGTTCGAGTCCTGGTACCCCAGCATTATCATTTCGCCACTTTGTGCAGGATGTCGGTAATCAGCCGGTACGTTCTAGCCGTCGGCGCATGCGAAGCCTCCACCGAGTAAACCTTGAACTTGTTGCCTGGCGTGGTCGCGTCCGCTTCCTTGATCATCCGGTCCTGCAGTGCGAGCGGGATCACCTTGTCCCGCGTGTGCCTGATGTAGACGCGCGGCACCCGCCCCCACGCTTCCTTGCGCCCCCGGGCGTCGGCGCTCCCCACCTGGAGACTCTCATCCGGCAGCAACGTGTTCAGCATGGCCAGGAGCTCGCCCTCGCTCGCCTCCGCCATGAACGCCGCCCTCACCGCGTCCAAGAACTTCCTGTCGTTCGTGCGCCAGTTCATGCGGATCGCGCCGATCACCCTCGGGTCGGCGATGATGCCCGACGCCACGCCGGCCGCCAGGCTCTCCTTGCCCTCCGGCGTCGCCAGATAGTCGTTGGGCGAGCTCAGCTTCGTGCAGCAGAACGCGGTGTCGTAGACGAGCAGGTCGATCAGGTCGGGCACCGCGTCGGCCGCCTTCGTGATGGTCGCGCCGCCCAGGCTGCCGCCCACCAGGATCACCGGGCCGTGCTTGGCGACCCGGCGCACGACGTCCACCGTGGCCTCGACATAGTCGTCCAGCGTGATGCCCGCCACCGGCGACGGCAGCGTGGCCAGCTTCCCCAGGTCCTGCGGGGCCTGGTAGGCGAGGTGAAACTGCTCCTCGGGGCCGTGCCCCGGCAGGTTCACGCCGACGGTGCGGTGGCCGCGCAGCGTCAGCTCGGAGTCGCCGCTGGCCACGCCGTTCGAGCCGGTCACGAAGACGTACGTGGTCACTTCCCTCTTGCGCCCGGCGGCCGAGACGCCCACGGCGCCCGCGCCCGCGACGGCGGCGTACTGGAACATGTCCCTACGGGTCGGAATACTCATGTCTCGATGTTCGCCCAGCTCAGAGCGGATGCGCATCGCCTGGCCGGCTCGTCGTGCGGTGGACGCCCGGCATCCACCGATCGGTTGACGACGTGCCCGGGCCCGATCTCATGAGCTGGCTCGACGGGCGCGAACGCTGGGCCTTCCTGTGCCTGGCCTACGGGCTGCTCGGGATCTCCTCGACCGCGGCCGCCCTCGCGGACGCGCCGTCCAGCGGCGCACCCTGGCCGCTCCTGCGCTGGCTGGCCGGCCCCTTCGCGGTCTGGCTCGCCGAAACAGCGGGCCCAGGCTGGGCGGCGACCACCGACGCTCTCGCGACCGCCGGTCCGTGGTCCGGTGACGGCTTCGCGACGGCTGGTTCGTGGTTCGGCGGTGGTTTCGCGACGGACGGCCCGTGGTCCAGTGCCGGTCTCGCGACGGGCGGTTCGTGGCTTGGCGGGTCGGTCGCGGACTTGGGCTCCGGCCCGGCGTCGTACGCGCCGTGGTGGCCGGCGGTCGCGCTGGCCGCCGCGGTGTGGCTGGCGCCGATCGGCTGGCTCCACCCCCGCCGCGACACGCACCGCGCGCTCGTCGTGGGTCACTACCTCGTGCTGATCGCCCTCGCCTGCGCGCTGACGGCCGCGAGCCCCGTCTTCGTCGTCTTCGCCTCGATCGGCTACCCGCTGGCCATCGCCCTGCTCCCGCCCCGGCTGATCATGGCGGGCGTGACGCTCACCGCCGTCGTCGTCGTGACGGCCCAGGCGGGCCCGGGCGCCCAGGGCACCCTGTTCACCGTGATCGCGGGCGTGGCGCTGCCGCTGGTCGCGGCCGGCTGGTACGTCTCCGGCGAGCACGACAAGCGCCGCCGCCTGGTCGAGCGCCTGCGCGCCGCCATGGCCGAGAACGCCTCCCTCAACACCCGGCTCCTCGACCAGGCCAGGCGGGCGGGCGTGCGCGACGAGCGGCACCGCGTGGCGGGCGAGATCCACGACACGGTCGCCCAGGACCTCGTCGCCCTGATCGGCCAGCTCAACGCCGCCGACCGCGCCTCCCAGACCGAGTCCCGCCGCCGCCACCTCGACCAGGCCGCCGAGCTGGCCCGCCGCAGCCTCTCCGAGGCCCGCCGATCCGTACGCGCCCTGCGCCCGGAGCCGCTGGAGACTTCAAGGCTCCCCGACGCGATCACGGACCTGGCCGAGTCGTGGTCGCGGTCGGCCGGCGTACACCTGACCCTCGAGATCACCGGCACCCCGGTCGCCCTGGCCGCCCCCATCGAGGACACCCTGTACCGCGTGGCCCAGGAGGCACTGGCGAACGTCGCCAAGCACGCCAGAGCCACCAGGACGGGCCTGACTCTGTCGTACACGGACGAAACCATCCTCCTCGACATTCGCGACGACGGCGCCGGTTTCGACCCGCAGAAGCCCGCTGACGGCTTCGGCCTGGACGGCATGCGCCAGCGCACCCACGCCGTCGGCGGCACCCTCCACCTCGAAGCCGCCCCGAACCAAGGCACCACCATCGCCGCCGAGATCCCCGCCATCCCCGCCGAAGGCGACCCGCGAGACGACCAGCAAACCCCACCCCCGCCCTCAACACCCCTTGACCGAAGCCACCACTGAGGCCACCCCCGCCACACGCCCTCTCAACGCCCTCCCCTGATCGGAGCCCCACGAGGCCGCCCCCGCTGCGTGTCCCCTCAACGCCCCGCTCACCCCGCCCCTCGACCGAGGCCATCAGCGAGGCCGCTCCAGCCGTGCGTCGTCTCAACGCCCGCCCATCCCGCCCCTCGACGGAAGCCACTCACGAGGCTTCCTCCACCCGCGCAGACGCGCCGGTGGGCAGCAGCGCCGCGGTGCCCTTGCGACGTGGCACGGGATGTTGCACGAGGACCCGGCGCTGCGCTGAGGCGGCAAGCCATGAAGGCACCCTTGTGGCGCAGCATGGGGCGCTGGAGTGCCGTGGCATGGGACGGCTGGGCCGGTTTGATCGGTGAGCCGGTGGCGGGGTCTTCGGTGGGGGCGTGCCTGACACGTGGTCGATCGGCCTTGGCCCGAGCCGACCTGGAGGGGCGATGGATGAGACGCTGACGGGGGAGGGACGAGTGTCGGCCGGAGGGGGAGAGATGCGGCTGAGGCTGCTGATAGCGGACGATCACCCCATCGTGCGCGACGGCCTGCGCGCCGCACTCGGTGGTGAGCCCGACCTGGAGATCGTCGGTGAGGCGGCCGACGGCGCGGAGGCCGTACGCCTGGCCGCCGAGCTCGGGCCCGACATCGTCCTCATGGACCTGCGCATGCCGGGGATGGACGGCGTCACCGCGATCCGCCGCCTCAGCGGCACGGGTCCGCGGGTGCTGGTCCTGACCACGTTCGACACCGACGTAGTGCCCGCCCTCGAAGCGGGCGCCACCGGCTACCTGCTGAAGGACGCTCCGCCGGAGGAACTCGTACGCGCCGTCCGCGCCACCCACCGAGGCGAGACCGTCCTCGCCCCCGCTGTGGCCGGACGCCTCGCGGAGGCCCTTCGCAGGCCCGCCAGGGGGAAGCTCAGCAAGCGGGAGTTGGAGGTCCTACGCCTGGTGGCGGGAGGATCCACGAACAAGGAGGCGGCGGCCAGCCTGTTCATCAGCGAGGCCAGCGTCAAGACCCACCTTCTGCACATCTACGCCAAACTCGACGTCCGCGACCGCGCCTCAGCCGTGGCCGAGGCCTACCGCCGCGGCCTCCTCACCGGCTGACCCACTCGCCTTACCCGAGTTGGTGGGTGAGGGGCGTGTGGTGGTGATGGGGTGGAGTCGTGGCAGTGGTTTGGGTAGAGTCCGCCCGACTTATGGATGAGTTTCGCATTCGCGCGGGCAACTTCCCGCGCTTCGTCGCCCCGTTCGTCGCTCCCCTCGCCCTCTTCTTCGCCGTCTGCCTCCTCCTCGGCGCCATCTTCACCGGCAGCACCCCGCTGGGCGCCGTCATCGGGGCGCTGGCCACCGCTGCCCTGCTGGCCGTGCTCGTGGCCAAGCACCGCCGCCTGACCACGGGCACCGTCGTCCGCTTCTCCGCCGACGGCGTGGAGCTGACCGACTCGTACGGCTTCCGTGTCCGCCTCCGCTGGCCCGACCTCACCAGGATCGACGTCGTGGACACCCAGCTGGGCAGCCCCAGGCGCCTCGGGCGTCCGGGCGGTGTGCGGGTACGGGTGGAGCCGTTGCGTTCGGTGGGGCTCGTCGGGTGGGGCGAGCGGACACTGCCGCCGCGTGCGCCGGGCTGGATGCGCGAGCGGCTGGCCCGGGTTCCCGTGGACCCGGTCACCGGTCGGCCGGAGGTGGCGATCCCGCTTGGGGAGTTCGACCCGCTTTGGGAAGGCGGGGCGATGGGGGACTGGGTTCGCCGCCACAGGCCCGATCTGATGGGCCGTTAAGCAGTTTGGAGTGGTCTCCGGGGTGCGGTAGAGTTACCTGCGTTGCCGGGGGAGATCCCGGCACCAGCAGCTTGTGGACAGGGTCCCGTCGTCTAGTGGCCCAGGACGCCGCCCTCTCAAGGCGGTAGCGCCGGTTCGAATCCGGTCGGGACTACCACTGTTACAAGCCCACGAAGGTCCCGTCGTCTAGTGGCCCAGGACGCCGCCCTCTCAAGGCGGTAGCGCCGGTTCGAATCCGGTCGGGACTACGTTCACCCCACTCGCTCCGGAGCGCACAGCCCCGGGGCGTTTTGCTTTTCCGACGGCTGACGACCTCGCAAGCGGGCACCCGTACCGGCGGCAGCCGACCGCACCTCACGGTCGTCTCTCCGATCAGAGAGCCTTGCCGTTTGCGGCGAGTGGTCGACGCACGAAAGCGTGAGCCCGAAGGAGCCCCGCCACGTGCGGTGGGTCGGCCCGGGGAGCGAAGGACCGGAGAGACCCGAGATACCCGCGATACCCGAGATGTCCGGCCCCGGGCGTGTGGGGGCTGCCCGCCGTGAGCGCGCGAGACTCAACAGGCCCGGCCACAAGCGCTGAGACGCTCGCCCGAGCTCTGCTGGTCCCGAGGTCTGCTGGTCCCGAGGTGGCAGGTCCTCTGCGGCGGTGGTGCTTGCTGCGGGCGTGGAGGGCTCCGAGGGGCTGGGCCGCGCGTGGTGGGTTGCCTGCCCGTGACGTCGTGAGGCCCCAAGGGGTCGGCCCTGCGTGATGCGTGCGGCTCCCTGAGGTGTCTGGCGTTGCGCGGCGCGTGTGGGTCCCTGAGGTGGGGGGCTGCGCGGTTTGTGCGGGTCCTTGAGGTGGGGGCGAGGTGCGGTGCTTTCGGGTGGTTCCTGAGGCGTCTGGCTTGGCGTGGTGTGTGCGGGCCGCTGGGGTGCTTGGGTCTACGCGGTGTATGTGGGCCCTGAGATGTCTGGCTCGGCGTGGTGTGTGCGGGGGCCTGAGGGGTTCGGCTCTGCGGCGGTGGGTGGGTTGCTCGCTGTGAGTGTGCACGCCCCGAGGAGCTTGGCCGTGGCCCGGGATGTGACAGGACCCGGGTGTCGGGCGTGGGGGTGCCAGGAACGGCGGAGGCCCCCGTCGCAGTTCGCGGCGGGGGCCTCCGAAGAGCGGGATGTCACACCGAGCGGGCCTTGAAGAGGGCGCGGCGGGCCGCCTTGGCGACCTGCTTGTCCGGGTGGACCTGGGAGATCAGGTCCAGCAGCTCCTCCACGTGCGCGTGCGGAATCCGCCAGATCACCTCGAGCAGGCTGTTGACCATCTCGGGCCCGATGTCCCGCAGGCTGCTCACGAACTCCGAGCGCCCCAGCCCGGCCGAGATCGTCCACATGTCCAGGATCAGCCAGTGGGTGTCGTCCTGGGTGGGCTCGGGTGCCCCCGGGACCTCCAGCTGGCTCAGGTGCGTGGCCGCGTACGGCCGGAGCGAGGGCTGTTTGAGCGCCGCCTGCCAGGCCGGGATGGCGGCCTCGCCGAGGGTGCCGACCACGCTGGCCGCCTGCACCCTGATCAGCGCGTCGCTCTCGTCCTCGGCCGCCGCGTCCAGCAGCTCCTCGGCCGCCTTGCCCGGCTCCCGGAGCCGCATCCAGGCCGCGAACTCCGCGTCCGCCTCGTCCTCGGGCAGCTCGGCGCTGAGGGCCAGCAGCTCGTGGGCGCTCATGGACTCGATCGCGGGCCGCGCGTCCACCTCGATGTCGGCGTCGTCCACCAGGTGGACGACGCCCTCGGTGCCGAGCGGCGTGAGGCGGAGGGTGCTGCCGTCGACCTCGACCATGCCGTACCCGACGAGCCAGTCGATCGCGGGGGCCAGCGGGTCGCCGGCCGCCTGCCACGCGTCGGAGCCCAGCTCGTCGAGGTCGGCGGCCGACTCGGCCAGGTCCTGGGCCAGCTCCTCGAGGTCGCGTGAGCCGCCCGCCAGCAGCAGCCTGACCAGCAGGCCCCGGGTCAGGCCCGCCAGCGCCATCGTGAGGTCTTCGTCGCTCAGCTCCGGGTCGCCGTAGTCGACGGAGTGGAGCCCGAGCATCCAGGCGTCGAGCACGTCCTCGTCGTCGTCGAACGGCCACTCCGAGGTGTCGTCCTGCACCGCGACCGTGTTGCCCTCGCCGGGCTGGAGGAACTCCAGGTCCACGGCCAGGTTCCAGATGTTCCAGAGCTGCGGGACGGCCTCGGCGATGGGGCCGTCGGCGTCGGGCCTGGGCAGCCCGACGGCGGCCAGCGCCTCCTCCACCTCGGTGTCGGAGAGGAGCGTGTCCTCGCCCACCCGGCGGCCGGATCCCACCCAGAGGGCGAGGTCGCGGGCCTTGGCCACCAGCGGCGCCTGCCGGGCCGCCTCGGCGAGCTCCGAGTCGGGCCGCAGCCGGATCGTGTCGAGCTCGGCGAGGTCGTCCGCGAACGGCTCGAAATCGCCCAGATCGCCGACCTCGTCCTCCCCGTCGTCGCCCTCGGTGTCGTCAAGCAGCTCTTCCATCAGGTCGACGAACTCGTCTTCGACGTCGTCGAGCTCCTCCTGCAGATCGGCGAGGGAGTCGGAGTCCTTGCCCAGCCTGCCGGTCTGGGAGAGGAAGGTCAGGTACGCGTCCACGGCCGGGAGCATCCCGTCGGCGGCTGCGTCGGGATCCTCCACGACCTTGGGCATGCGGTCGAGCAGCAGGTTGCGCAGGTCGGCGCGCTTCCACGTGCCGAGGTCCTGCGAGAAGGCGAGACGGTGCCACAGTGCGGCGGGCCCCACGAGCTCGGGGTCGCTTCCGGGGGCGTTCGCACGCGCCCACATGATGAACTCTTCGAGCAGGGGTCGCAGCTCAGTGGCGGCTACCTCGATGCGATCTGTCACGCACTCAGGCTAGTGCGCCCACGAGGCACTCGGCTCCCCAAATACCTGGTTTCGCCGATCATGACGTGCGACGCATTGCCTCTGTTATACGTTCGGCCGCGGCCATGACGGGCACCGCGTGGAGCCGCCCCGGCGCCCTCGTGAGGCGTTCGATGGGGCCGGAGACCGAAACGGACGCGATCACCTTGCCGCCGCTGCCCCTTATGGGCGCCGACACGCTGGCCACCCCCTGCTCGCGCTCGCCGACGCTGTGGGCCCAGCCACGGCGCCGTACGGAGGCGAGGGTGGCGGCGCTGAACTTGGCGCCGCGCAGGCCGCGGTGCAGCCGGTCAGGCTCCTCCCACGCCAGCAGTATCTGCGCCGCCGAGCCCGCCGTCATGGGCAGCGCGGAGCCCACGGGTACGGTGTCCCGCAGGCCGCTCGCGCGTTCGGCGGCGGCGACGCAGACGCGTTCGTCGCCCTGGCGGCGGTAGAGTTGCGCGCTCTCCCCGGTGAGATCCCTGAGTTGCATGAGCACGGGGGCGGCCACCGCCAGCAGCCGGTCCTCGCCGGCTGCGGTGGACAACTCGGAAAGCCGGGGGCCCAGTACGAACCTGCCCTGTGTGTCACGACTCACAATGCGGTGATGCTCAAGTGCGACGGCCAGCCGGTGGGCCGTGGGGCGGGCCAGACCGGTGGCCTGGACGAGCTGCGCCAGTGAAGCGGGTCCCGCTTCGAGGGCATTGAGTACAAGAACTGCCTTGTCGAGTACTCCGACTCCGCTAGAGTTGTCCATACACCGATACTGCCGTCTCGACATATGAGAAGGCAAGTCGGAGGCAAACTCCCGCCGCCGCGAGGAGCGCCGGTCTCGGGACCGAGGAACGATGGGAGCGTAGCGACCGGAGTGACGAGGGAAGAGACCGGACCCGAGCGACAGGCAGGTGGGAGCGCTGGTCCCCCGGAGCGGCGACCGGCGGGACCGGGCCTGAGCAAGCGGTGCGATGGCGCGTCGCGAACAAACAGGAGGAGATCATGGGCCGCACATTGGCCGAGAAGGTCTGGGAGCAACACGTAGTCCGGCGCGCCGAGGGCGAACCGGACCTGCTCTACATCGACCTGCACCTCATTCACGAGGTGACCAGCCCGCAGGCGTTCGACGGGCTTCGTCTCGCCGGCCGGAAGGTGCGGCGGCCTGATCTCACGATCGCCACCGAGGACCACAACGTGCCGACCGTGCTCGGCCCGATCTCCGACCCGGTGTCCAAGACGCAGGTCGAGACGCTGCGCAAGAACGCCGCCGAGTTCGGCATCAGGCTCCATCCGATGGGCGACGCCGGTCAGGGCGTGGTGCACATCATCGGCCCGCAGTTCGGGCTGACGCAGCCGGGCATGACGATCGTGTGCGGCGACTCCCACACCTCGACGCACGGCGCGTTCGGCGGCATCGCGTTCGGCATCGGCACCTCCGAGGTCGAGCACGTGCTGGCCACGCAGACGCTGCCCGCCTACCGGCCGAAGACGATGGCGATCGAGGTCTCCGGCGAGCTGCCCGCGGGCGTGACCGCCAAGGACCTGATCCTGGCCATCATCGCCAAGATCGGCACCGGCGGCGGCCAGGGCTACATCGTCGAGTACCGCGGCGAGGCCGTCCGCAAGCTCTCGATGGAGGGCCGCATGACGGTCTGCAACATGTCCATCGAGGCGGGCGCCCGCGCCGGCATGATCGCGCCGGACGAGACCACGTTCGAGTACCTGAAGGGCCGCCCGCACGCGCCCGAGGGCGAGGCGTGGGACCAGGCCGTCGAATACTGGAAGACGCTGCGCACCGACGACGACGCCGTGTTCGACAAGGTCGTCGAGATCGACGCCTCGACGCTGACCCCGTACGTCACGTGGGGCACCAACCCGGGCCAGGGCCTGCCGCTGGGCGAGGCCGTCCCGTCCCCGGAGAGCTTCTCCGACCCCGTCGAGCGCTCCGCCGCCGAGCGGGCGCTGGAGTACATGGGCCTGACCGCCGGCACGCCGCTGCGTGAGATCGAGGTCGACACGGTCTTCGTCGGCTCGTGCACCAACGGCCGCATCGAGGACCTGCGCTCGGCCGCCGAGATCCTGCGCGGCCGCAAGGTGAAGACCCGCACGCTGATCGTCCCCGGCTCGATGCTGGTCAAGCTGCAGGCCGAGCAGGAGGGCCTGCACGAGGTGTTCAAGGCCGCCGGCGCCGAGTGGCGCGAGGCCGGCTGCTCGATGTGCCTGGGCATGAACCCCGACACGCTCCAGCCCGGCGAGCGCAGCGCCTCCACCTCCAACCGCAACTTCGAGGGCCGCCAGGGCAAGGGTGGCCGCACCCACCTGGTGTCGCCGCAGGTCGCCGCCGCGACCGCCGTCACCGGCCGTCTCACCGCGCCCGCCGACCTGTAAAGGAGACCTGGACCGATGGAAGCATTCACCACCCACACCGGTACGGCGGTGCCGCTGCGCCGCAGCAACGTCGACACCGACCAGATCATCCCGGCCGTCTGGCTCAAGCAGGTCAGCCGCACCGGCTTCGAGAGGGGCCTGTTCGCGGCCTGGCGCGAGGACCCGACGTTCGTGCTGAACGACCCGTCCTACGAGGGCGGCTCGATCCTCGTCTCCGGCCCCGACTTCGGCACCGGCTCCTCGCGTGAGCACGCGGTCTGGGCGCTGCAGCAGTACGGGTTCCGCGTCGTGATCGCCGCCCGCTTCGGCGACATCTTCCGCAACAACTCCACGAAGATGGGCCTGCTGCCGGTCATCCTGCCGGGCGACAAGGTCGAGGCGCTGCAGGCGGCCGTCGAGGCGGACCCGAAGCTCGAGATCACCGTCGACCTGGCCGAACGCCAGGTCCGCTGGGCCGATGAGGTCGTCGCGTTCGAGATCGACGACTACACCCGCTGGCGGCTGATGGAGGGCCTCGACGACATCGGGCTGACCCTGCGTCACGCCGACGAAGTGGCGGCGTACGAGAATGGTCGGCAGCCATGGCTGCCGACGACCGTCTAGAAGACGACGAACTGGCGCGGCGGTTGCGCGAGGCGCACCGCCGCGTCCGCATGCTTCCCGCCGCCGAGAAGGACCGGCTGGCCCGCCGCTACCTCGCGATTTGCGACCTGGCGAAGCGGGATCCGGAAAGGGCCGCCGCCCGGCTCGACGCCTTTCTGGCCTCTCTCGACACGCCACGTAGTGAGGAAAACGCGCTAGGTGATTGAGTTCATCCGCGATCCCGCCTACTTTCAAAGCCCGTAAGGGGTTTCTACGGCGAACTCGTGAGCTGGAACCCCGAGCCGTAACTGGGGGAGCAGGACTTTCATGAACAAGCGAGAACTCGTCGAGGCCATCTCTGATCGGGTGGGCGACAGGAAGACGGCCACCGAGGCCGTGAACGCGGTCATCGACACCATCCAGAAGGCCGTGGCCAGCGGCGACAAGGTCTCGATCACGGGCTTCGGCGCATTCGAGATGGTGAACAAGCCCGCCCGCACGGCCAGGAACCCGTCGACGGGCGCGGAAATCAACGTCGCGGAGAGCTGGGGACCGAAGTTCCGTCCGGGCTCCGACTTCAAGGAGCTGGTCAACCAGGGCGGCAAGAAAATCGGCAAGAAGAGGTAAACCCATAGCACGAGCACGCCCGGGCCGTCGGCCCGGGCGTTTGCATTTTCAGCCGGCAATCCCGTTACTCGGAATCGCCCGCCGGCGGCCGGCCGCCGAAGGCGTCGGGGACCGGGAAGGTCGAGAGCGTGACGTAGGCGATCTGCCCGCCGGACATCCCGAGATTGACCCGCTGCCCCGTGCGCAACAACCGCAGCGGCCCCGCGTCGAAGGCGGGCGTGCCGAACTCCAGCACGGTCCCGTCGTCGAGGAACACCGTCCCCGAGCGCGTGGCCTCGTCGAAGCTGCGTACCGTTCCCTGCACACTGATCAGCGTAATTCGTTTGCCCCATGCCCGGCCAGGCCGTAAAGATCGAGAGATATGGGGCGTATGGGCGACTTCTGGCGGTTTGCATGGGCGAACGCCATCACGCAACTGGGCACGCAGGTCACGGTGGTGGCCCTTCCCCTGACGGCGCTCCTCGCCCTGGACGCCGGGGCCTTCCAGCTCGGCCTGCTGTCGGCGGCCCAGATGCTCGCCTTCCTGCTGATCGGGCTGCCCGCGGGCGTGTGGGTGGACCGGTCGCGGCGCCGCCCGATCCTCATCTGGTCCGACGTCGCGCGTGGCGTGGCGCTGCTCTCCGTCCCGGTGGCGGCCTGGTTCGACGTGCTGACGCTGCCGCAGCTGTACGCGGTCGCCCTCGTGCTGGGCGTGGGCACGGTCTTCTTCGACGTCGCCCACTTGAGTTTCCTGCCCGCCATCGTGACCAAAGAGCGCCTCGAACGCGGCAACGGCGTTCTGGAGGTCACCAGGAACACCTCGCTGCTCGCGGGACCGGGCGTCGGAGGCTGGGCGGTGGCCGTGTTCACCGCGCCGATCGCGCTGCTCGCCGACGCCGTCAGCTATCTCCTCTCCGCGCTCCTGCTGTCACGCGTGCGGGCCGAGGAGAGCCCGCGGCGAAGCGAACGGAGGCTGCGCCAGGAGGTGGCGGAGGGCATCAGGTTCGTCGCGGGAGAGCGGGTGCTGCGCAGGGTCGCGGTCGGGGGCGCGCTCGTCATGACGGCCAACGGCATCTCCACGGTCGGCTTGCCGCTCTACCTGGTCAAGGAGCTGGGAGTCGGCTCCGCCCAGTACGGGCTGCTGCTGTCGGCCGCCGCCGCCGGCTCCCTCGTGGGCGCCGCGCTGGTGGCCCGCGTCACCGCGCGCTTCGGCAGCGGCCCCACCCTGTACGGCTCCGCCGTCCTGGCGACCGTGCTCTACCTGCCCGCGCTGGCGACCGGCCCCGGCTGGGGGCTGCTGATCTTCCCGGTGGCCTCGTCGTTGTTCGGCGTGGTGACTTCGATCTTCGGTGTGGCCCAGCTCAGCTACCGCCAGCGCATCACGCCCGACCACCTGATGGGCCGGGTCAACGCCAGCATGCGCTTCCTGATGTGGGGGGCGTACCCGCTGGGCGGGGTGGCCGGCGGCGCACTGGGGGAGTGGCTCGGCGGCTACGCCGCCTTCGCCGCGGGCGTGGCACTGATGGGCCTGTCGCACCTGGCGGTGGCGACCGCGCCCGCCATCATGAAGACACCCGCGACCGTCTCATGAGCCCCGCCCACGAGCTCATGAGCCGGGCCACAGCTCGGCGACCACCGCGGCCGTGTGGCGGCCCAGGCCCAGAGCCACGGCCGCGCGCAGGTCGTCGGGCGTGTCCACGTCCCGCCGCACCGAGTCGATCCCCGGCACGCACAGCTCCTTCGCCCCGCCCGCCAGGTGCTTGGCCCGCGACTCCCCGCCGAACCTCGGCGTGAACGGCATCCCCGGCCGCACCCCGTAGAAGGTCGTCCCGACGTCGAGCGCGTCCGGCACGAAGGCCTGGTCGAACTCGGCGGCGGCCGCCAGCACCGTCCCCAGCTCCGCCGGCCGCAGGGCGGGCAGGTCCGCCTGGAGCGCCCCCACCGGGTCGCCGGGCGCGACGCGTACGGCATGGGCGGCCCCGGTGCGCAGGGCGGTGTTCAGGCCGCGGTCCGGGTCGGGCACCACCTCGGCCCCCAGCGCGCCGAGGGGGCCGGCGGCGGCGGGGTCGGCCGTCACCACGATCACCCGGGCGACCCACGCGCACGCGAGCGCCGCCGACACCGTGTCACTGGCCACCGCCACGGCCAGTCTGGTCCGGTGCGGGCCCGTGGCCGCCGCCAGCCTCGTCTTCGCCGCGACCAGCGTCTTCACCGGGACCACGAGTGACCAGCGGATGCTCATAGTCTTAAGCATCCCGCCTCGACATCCCGCGCGGCCAACCGGGAGACTTGGGGCGCATCCCGCATGTGTTGGAGGAGACCATGAGCCGCCCCGCGCGACCGTCGCGTTTCTGGGAAACCCTGGCAGTCGTCGTCGTGAAACCGCTGTCCTGGCTCCTGGTCAAGAGGGACTGGCGTCGTGGGGAGCGCATCCCGCGCACCGGCGGCGTGATCATCGCGACAAACCATCTCTCCTGGACTGATCCGGTCCTGCTCTCGCACTTCCTCTACAACAACGGGCGCTGGCCGGTAATCCTGGCCAAGGCCGCTCTGTTCAAAGTGCCAGTTCTGGGGAAGGCGGTGACGGGGCTGCTGGCCGTCCCCGTCGACCGGGGCAGCGCCGAGGCGGCCAAGTCTCTGCACATTTCGGCTCAGCGGCTCAAGGACGGTGGCGCGATCCTGTTCTACCCCGAGGGCACCTGCACCCGCGATCCCGACCTGTGGCCGATGGTGGGCAAGACGGGCGCGGCCCGGCTGGCGCTGGAGAGCGGCGCGCCGGTCATCCCGGTGGCCCACTGGGGCGCGCACGAGCTGCTGCCGTACGGGGAGAAGAAGCTCCGGCTGTTCCCGCGCAAGACGTTCCACGTGGCGGTGGGCCCGCCGGTGGACCTGTCGAAGTACGCGGGCCTGCCGATCCAGGCGGACGTGTTGCGTGAGGCGACGGCCGACATCACGGCCGCGATCACCCAGCAGCTCGCCGAGCTGCGTGGCGAGAAGGCCCCCGAGACCCCTTACGATCCGACCAGGCGGTGATGGCATGACAAAGGTGGCCGTTTTCGGGACGGGCTCATGGGGCACCACGTTCGCGATGATCCTGGCGGAGGCCGGCAACGAGGTCACGCTCTGGGGGCGCAGGCGGGAGCTGGTCGACGCGATCGACCGCGACCACGTCAACCCCGACTATCTGCCGGGCATCCCCCTCCCGGAGAAGCTGCGCGCCACGACCGACCCGGCCCGGGCGCTCGACGGGGCCGAGTTCGTGGTGCTGGCCGTCCCGTCGCAGCAGCTGCGGCCCAACCTGGCCGTCTGGCGCGAGCACATCCCCCCGAACGCGGTCCTGGTGAGCCTGATGAAGGGCATCGAGCTGGGCACGTCCAAGCGCATGAGCGAGGTGATCCGCGAGGTCGCCGAGGTGCCCGAGGAGCGGGTCGCGGTCGTCTCCGGGCCCAACCTGGCCCCCGAGATCGCCCACCGCCAGCCCGCCGCCACCGTCGTCGCCTGCACCGACGAGTCGGTCGCCGCCCGGCTGCAGTCGATCTGCCACCTGCCGCCGTGGTTCCGCCCGTACACCAACACCGACGTGGTCGGCGTCGAGCTGGGCGGCGCGGTGAAGAACGTGATCGCGCTGGCCGTGGGCGTCTCCGCGGGCATGGGCATGGGCGACAACGTCAGCGCCATGCTCATCACCAGGGGGCTGGCCGAGATCTCCCGCCTGGGCGCGGCCCTGGGGGCCGACCAGCACACGTTCGCGGGGCTCGCGGGCATGGGAGACCTCGTGGCGACCTGCACGTCGCCGCTGTCGCGCAACCGCACCTTCGGCGAGAACCTGGGCAGGGGCATGACCTTCGCCGAGGTCGTGGCCGCCACTAAGCAGACCGCCGAGGGCGTGAAGTCCTGCGAGTCGGTGCTGGAGCTGGCCAGGAAACACGACGTCGAGATGCCGATCACCGAGGTCGTGGTCGGGGTGGTGCACGACGGCATGTCACCGGCCGAGGCGGGCACGCTGCTCATGTCACGCTCCCCCAAACCGGAGCGTTACGGCGTGTAAGACGTGAGTGAGAAAGACCTGATTACGGCGTGCTTGGCTCGCTGTGCCCCGGACACCCCGGTAGATTCGGACACCATGAGCAAGCCACGCGTCGCCGTTGTTTTCGGAGGCCGCAATTCTGAGCACGCCGTGTCCCTGATGGGCGCGGGCAGTGTCCTGGATGCGATCGACAGGAGCAAGTACGAGGTGATCCCCATCGGGATCGCCCAGGACGGCCGGTGGGTGCTGGCAGCTTCCGACCAGCGGTTCGCCATCGAGTCTGGCGAGCTGCCGGTCGTCGACACCACGGGCGCGGCGCTGGCGCTGCCGTCCGGCGGGAGTTCGCTGGTGGCGTACGACCCCGGCAGCATCCCCGTGGAGCTCGGCGCCGTGGACGTGGTGTTCCCCGTGATGCACGGGCCGTTCGCCGAGGACGGCACCATCCAGGGCCTGCTCGAGATGGCCGGGGTGCGCTATGTCGGCTCCGGCGTGCTGGCCAGCGCCGTGGGCATGGACAAGGCCCACATGAAGACCGTGATGGCCGCCGCCGGGCTGCCGACCGGCCGCCACGTCGTCGTACGCGACCGCGACTGGCGGCTCGACCGCGACCGCGTGCTGAAGGAGGCCGAGTCGCTCGGCTGGCCGGTGTTCGTCAAGCCCGCCAGGGCCGGGTCCTCCCAAGGCATCTCCAAGGCCCACGATCCGGGCGAGCTGGAGGCGGCCGTGGAGCTCGCCAGGCAGCACGACCCCAAGGTGATCATCGAGGCCGCCATCATGGGCCGCGAGATCGAGTGCGCGGTGCTGGAGTCGTTCGGCGACGAGCCCGCGGTCGCGTCGCAGCCCGGCGAGGTGAAGGTCGAGGGCGGCCAGGAGTTCTTCGACTTCGCGGCGAAGTACTACCCGGACCAGATGTCGCTCACCGTGCCCGCCGACCTCCCCGAGGAGACGGCCGAGCAGCTGCGGGCCATGGCGGTGCGCGCGTTCGAGGCGCTCGACTGCGAGGGGCTCGCGCGGGTCGACTTCTTCTACACGCCCGACGGCGAGCTGATCTTCAACGAGATCAACACCATGCCCGGGTTCACGTCCCTGTCGGTGGCGCCGCAGCTCTGGGCCGCCTCGGGGCTGGACTACCCGGCGCTGGTCGACCGGCTCATCCAGCTCGCGCTGGCGCGGTCCGCGGGCCTGCGTTGAGAAGCGGGCCTGTGTTGAGAAACGGGCCTGCGTTGAGAGACGGTCATCCGGACGAGGGCGCGACCTGGGCGATCGGCTTCGACAGGTCCGCGAGCACCTCGGCGGCCACGTGCTCGCCGCCGACCGTGACCTCCACGTAGGCCAGGTCCGTGACCGCCGTGAACAGGGTGGGCCGGTCCGGATCGGCGAACCAGCCCACCCCGCCGATCACCTGGAGCTGGTCCGTGGCCGCCATCCTGGCGGGCCTGGGCACGCCGCAGCGCAGCGCGATGACCCCCTCGCCCCAGACGGCCACGTACGGCGACTCGGGCGTGGACGTGCCACGCCGGTCGCCGTCGAGCGTCTCGGGCAGCAACGTCGCCAGCTTGCCGCAGGCCGCGACCGCCTCACCCGTCGGCTTGGGCGGCTCGACCTGTACGGTGCCGCCGCAACCGGCGAGCGCTAGGAGAACGAGCAGGACGGCGGCGGCACGCATGCGACGACTACCTTCAGATGTGGACGATCGGACACGTAAGGGTACGCGTGATCCCTTCCACCGCCTGAATCTGCGCCACGACGAGCTTGCCCAGCTCGTCGACGTTGTTGGCCTCCGCGCGCACGATCACGTCGTAGGGCCCCGTCACGTCTTCCGCCTGAGTGACCCCGGGAATCCCGGCAATCTCGCGAGCCACGGCAGCGGCCTTGCCGACCTCGGTCTGAATAAGGATGTAGGCCTGCACCATCACGTCCTCCCGGGCGATTGGATCACGCCGAAGGGCCACCGTACCCTGTGTGCGTCAGGAGGTGCGTCATCACAGTCGGAGATCTCGGCGAATTCGGAGTGATAAATCGGATTACCGGACGTCTGCCCCAGGGTGCGGCGGTAATGCTCGGCCCGGGTGACGACGCCGCCGTGGTCGGCGCGCCTGACGGCCGGGTCGTGGTTTCAACGGATTTGCTGATCGAGGGTAGACATTTTCGCCGGGATTGGTCCACCGGTTACGACGTGGGCCGTAAGGCCGCCGCCCAAAATCTGGCCGACGTGGCCGCCATGGGCGCCGAGCCGACGGCTCTGGTGGTCGGTCTGGGCGTGCCCGCCGACCTGCCTCTGGAGTGGCTGGACGCGCTGACCGACGGGTTCCGCGACGAGTGCGCGGTGGTCGGGGCGAGCGTCGCCGGGGGCGACATCACCAGGTGCGACCTGGTGGTCATCGGCGTGACCGCGCTGGGCGACCTGGGCGGGCGGGCTCCCGTGACGCGTTCGGGCGCCCGGCCGGGGCAGGTGGTGGCGGTGGCCGGGCGGCTGGGGTACGCCGCCGCCGGGTGGGCGCTGCTGGAGGCGGGCGTGCCGGAGAACCCCGTACTGGAGGAGGTCGTGGTCGCGCATCGGCGGCCCAGCCCTCCGTACGCGATGGGGCCGCGGGCGGCCGGGCTGGGCGCAAGCGCCATGCTGGACGTCAGCGACGGGCTGCTGCAGGACCTCGGCCACGTCGCCGAGGCCAGCGGCGTGCGGATCGAGCTGGACCCGCGGGCGTTCGCCGTGGGGGAGCCGGTGGCGGTCGCGGCCAAGGAGCTGGGGGTCGATCCGTTGGAGTGGGTGCTCACGGGCGGCGAGGATCACGCGCTCGCCGCGGTCTTCCCCGCGGAGGTGCGTCTGCCGCCGTCGTGGCAGGTCGTGGGCCAGGTGACGGCGGGTGAAGGTGTAGTGGTGCGGGGGCGCGAGATAGGCCGGCGCGGCTGGGATCACTTTCGGTGACGACTTGTCACGATTTGAGTGACATTTTCCGGATTTGTGGTGGGACTCCGGGGATTGCTGTGACAAGGGTGTGGCGAAGGTGTTATGAAGATTGGCGGCCACTGTAACCGCGAGAAAGGGCAGCCATGGGCCGCCACGGCACAGGTGGATCCGAAGACGGGGATGAAGGGGGGAGCAACAGCGCATTCTGGGGTCCTGACGAGCAGGCCGAGCCGCCGGGCTGGCCCTCGCTGCCGGACGAACCCGAGGTGACAGGCCAGTGGGCTCCCATGCCGCGGCGCACTGACGGACCGCCTCCGCGCGGGCCGCAGTCCGAGCCGTTCGAGACCACCGGTGCCTTCGCGCTGCCCAAGGACCCCGTCGGCGGCTTCCCCCCGGCCAACGACACCGCGCGTGGCTTCCCGCAGCCGGGTCCAGGGGAGGCCGGGCCGTTCGAGACGACGGGCGCCTTCGCCCGGCCGCCGGAGTGGGGCCCAGCGGGCGACCGCCCTTTTGACGCCGATCGTCCCGGCCCTTTCGACGGGCCCGCCGATCGTCCCTTTGACGGGCCTGCCGACCGGACGGCCGTTTTCGGCGGTCCGGGGCCTTCCGACGGGTTCGGCGGCCCCGGCAATCCGGGCCCGCCCCCCGGGCGGGGCCCTTTCGACACGCCGGGTCCCGCCGAGCGCACGGCTTTCTTCGGCGGCCCTGACGGGCCGCCCGGCCCGGGAGGCCCGGGTCGAGGCCCGTTCGAGACGCCTGGGCCCTTTGACGGGCCCATGGAGCGTACGGCCTTCTTCGACGGCCCCGACGTGCCGGGCGGCGCCTTCGGCGGACCGCCTGCCGACAACGGGCCGTTCGACGGCACCGGCAGGCCGCCCATGCCACCCATGCCGCCGTCCGTTCCGCCCGAGCCCGGGGACATCAAGGTGGCCGGCGAGCCCACGGCCGTGCATGCGCCCGCCTGGGCGAACGCCGAGACCGGCTTCCTCGCCTCCGACTGGGCCGCCGACTCCGGCATCGACGAGCCGGACGAGCCCAAGGGCCGCCGTGGGCGCCGTAAGGGCGGCCGTGGCGGTGGTGGTGGCGGCGACGACATGCTCGCCCCGGCCCCGTCGGGCGCCGGCAAGGGCCGGGTCGCGCTGCTGTCGGTCGCGGCGGTCGCCGTCGTGCTCGGCGGCACTGTGGCGGGCGTCAAGTTCATGAGCTCGGGCGAGCCCGCCAAGTGCTCGGGCGCGACCTGCGCCGCCGTACAGGCGTCGACCAACCGGCCGGGCCCGGAGGCCTCCCAGCCGACCGAGGAGGAGAGCACGCCGGAGGAGGAGCCGTCCGAGGAGGAGTCGGCGGACGAGCCGACGACGTCCCAGACCCCGTCGCCGACGGCCTCCTACAGCGCCCGTACGCCGCGACGTACCGCGTCCGCGACGCCGACGCCCAGCAAGACCAAGGTGAAGACGTCCGCGAAGCCGACGAAGGATCCGACGCCGCCCGTCGAGGAGCTCGCCTCCGAGACGCCGACCGCGGAGGAGGAGCCCTCGACGCTGGACGACTCCGACACCGGTGGCGCGCCGACCAGCGGCGGCAGCACCCCGCTCCCGACCGGCACGGGAACCTTCGGGTCCGGCCAGGGCGGCGCGATGAACATCAAGCAGACCATCAAGCAGCGCCTGCTCAGCTACCAGGCCGACATGACGCTCTCGAACGCCTCCCGCGAGACGCTGGAGAACCCGACGGTCTCCGTCCCCGTCGAGGGCGAGGTCATGACCGTGACCGGCGCCCAGTGGACGCAGGACGGCGACCTGCTGATCCTCGACCTGTCGGCGTCGCTGACGGCCGGTGACTCGGTGAACGTCACGTTCACCGCCACGGGCAAGGGTGAGAAGGCCGCGAACTGCGGGCTGGTCAGCGGGGATTGCGCCGTCAGCTGAGTGGTTGGATGGGGCTATGACCCCTCCACGCGTCCTGACCGTCGCCGGCTCCGACTCCGGAGGCGGCGCGGGCATCCAGGCCGACCTGAAGACCATGCTGGCCATGGGCGTCCACGGCATGAGCGTCATCGCGGCGGTGACCGCCCAGAACTCCCTGGGCGTCCAGGGCTACTGGGAGCTGCCGCCCGAGGCCGTGCGCGCGCAGCTCGACTCGGTCCTGGGCGACATCGGCGCCCAGGCGGTGAAGACCGGCATGCTGGCCTCGCCCGCGCTGGTCGAGGTCGTGGCGGACGCGCTCGGCTCGTACGCCGCGCCGGTGATCGTGGATCCCGTGGGGGTCTCGAAGCACGGCGACTCCCTGCTCGCGCCCGAGGCAGTCGACACGCTGCGGACGCGGCTGCTGCCGGTGGCCACCGTGGTGACGCCCAACCTGTGGGAGGTGGAGCAGCTCACCTCCGTCAAGGTGGAGGACGAGGACGGGCTGCGGACGGCGGCCGAGGCAATTCTGGAGCTCGGGCCCACCTGGGCGCTGATCAAGGGCGGCCATCTGCCGGGCGCGCCCGTCGACCTGCTCACGGACGGCACGGACGAATACCGCTTCGCCGCCGAGCGCCTCGACAACCGCCACACCCACGGCACGGGCTGCACGCTGGCCTCGGCCATCGCCTCCCGGCTCGCGCTGGGCGACGACGTGCCGGAGGCGGTGGGGAAGGCGAAGGAGTACGTGACGGGCGCGATCGCCCGCGGCTTCCCCCTGGGCAGCGGCATCGGCCCGGTGGACCACGCCTGGCGCTGGCGCTGACCTCAGGGGCCGGAAAACACGCAAGCCCGCGGCTCCCTCGGGAGCGACGGGCTTGCGCGAAAGCGTGGGACTAGCGGGTGACCTTGCCCGCCTTGATGCACGAGGTGCACACGTTCAGCTTCTTCGGCGTGCCGCCGACGACCGCGCGCACCGTCTGGATGTTGGGGTTCCAACGACGACGGGTACGGCGGTGGGAGTGGGACACGTTGTTGCCGAAGGTCGGGCCCTTGCGGCAGACATCGCAGACGGAAGCCACGGTTCGCTCCTTAAAACAGTCGATGTAGCCCTGTCCGCGGATGCTTTCCGGGCGGAGGGCATGCCGGGACAACCGGCCAGCCAGACGAGAATATCCGATCCACACCTATGGGCGCGAACTGGAGCACTGGACCGGAGGTCCGGCGGCGATATTCTCCATCGACAACCGTAGCGCATCCGGGCCACGCCGGGAGCCGGGAGGGTGCAGATGAAGATCCTCGACCCGCCCGCGGTGCGCCGCTGGGCCCGCCTGGCCGCCGACGCGCTCGGCCGGGCCCGGACGGAGATCGACGCGCTGAACGTGTTCCCCGTGGCCGACGGCGACACCGGCACGAACCTGCACCTGACCATGCTGTCCGCGGCCGAGGCCGTCGAGTCGCTGCCCGACGACGTGGACGCGGCCGTGGTGTGGCAGACGCTCTCGTACGGCGCGCTCGTCGGGGCCCGGGGCAACTCCGGGGTGATCGTCAGCCAGGCGTTACGCGGCCTCGCCGAGGTGCTGAAGGACGGCCCCGACCTGCGGGCCGGGCTGCTCAGGGCCGCCGTGCTCGCCAGGGAGGCGGTGGCCAGGCCGGTGGAGGGCACGGTGCTGAGCGTGCTGGAGTCCGCCGCGCGGGCCGTGCAGGAGGTCGACGGGGGCGATCTGCGGGAGGTGGCGCGGCAGGCGGCGGGCGAGGCCCGTGCGGCGCTGCGCCGTACGCCGTCCCAGCTGGACGTGCTGGCCCGCAGCGGCGTGGTGGACGCGGGCGGCGCGGGCGCGGCGATCGTGCTGGAGACGCTGGCCTCCGTGATCACCGACTCCTACAGCGACCACTACGACGTGCCCGCGCCGACCTCGCGGGTCGCGCCGATGGCCGAGGTGGGGGCGGGGTACGAGGTGATGTACCTGCTGGACGCCGGCGACGCCGCGGTGGCCGCGCTGCGCGAGGAGCTCGACGCCATGGGCGACTCGCTGGTCGTGGTCGGCGGCGGCGGGCTGTGGAACGTGCACGTCCACGTGGCCGAGGCCGGTCCCGCCGTCGAGGCCGGGCTGCGGGCCGGGCGGCCGCACCGGATCAGGATCACGTACCTGGCCGAACGCACCCACCGCGGCAGCGCGGGCCGGGGCGTGGTGGCGGTGGCCGCGGGGGACGGGATCGCGGCGCTGTTCGAGGAGAGTGGCGCGGTCGTGGTGCGGCGCGAGCCCGGCACCCGCCCTGCCCTTCCCGCGATGCTGGCCGCGATCAGGCAGGCGGGCAGCGAGGTCGCGGTCCTGCCCAACGACGAGGGCGTCAGGTCGGTCGCCGCCGCGGCCGCGGAGATCGCCCGCGAGGACGGGGTCGCGGTCAGCGTGCTGCCGACGAAGGCGACCGTGCAGGGGCTGGCGGCGCTGGCCGTACACGATCCGCTGCGCCGCTTCGACGACGACGTGGTGGCGATGACGGACGCGGCGGGGCACACGCGGTACGGACATGTCACGGTGGCGGACCGGGAGGCGATGACGAGCGCGGGGCTGTGCCGCCCCGGCGACGTGCTCGGCATGATCGACGGGGACGTCGCGGTGATCGGAGGCTCGCTCGACCGCGTGGCCACCCTGGTCGTGGACCGGATGGTGGCGGGCGGCGGCGAGCTGGTGACCCTGGTCACGGGCGCGGAGGCGCCATCGGGGCTCGCCGCGCGGCTGGAGGAGCAGCTGCGGGGTACGCGGCCCGACGTGGACCTGGTCGTGTACGACGGCGAGCAGGGCGGCTACCCGCTCCTGATCGGCGTGGAGTGAACTGGCGTCAGACGGGATTCTTGTCGGGCGGAAGCGGTAGAACTTAATGCCGTGAGCCGTTTCGACGAGCCTCTGACGAAGGCGCTCGACCCGAAGACCGCCAAGTTGCTGCACAGCGTGCTCGACCTGGAGACGGTCGGCGACCTGCTGCGCCACTATCCCCGGCGCTACGCCGAGCGCGGCGAGCTGACCACGCTCGACGCGCTGGAGGTCGACGAGCACGCCACCGTGGTCGGCGAGGTGACCAGGCTGATGCGCAAGCCCATGCGCAACCGCGGCGGCACCTGGCTGGAGGTCGAGGTCGTCGACGGAAACGGCAACAAGCTCTACCTGTCGTTCTTCGGCAAGGGCTCCCACGTGGCCGAGTCGCGGCTCAAGCCGGGGCTGCGGGGCATGTTCGCGGGCAAGGTGGGGCTGTTCGGGGCGCGTTCGAAGCCGCGCTGGCAGCTCGCGCACCCGGAGTTCGAGCTGTTCGAGGAGGGCGAGGCGAGCGCGGAGGAGTTCGCGGCGGCGCCGGTGCCGATCTATCCCGCGGGCAAGGACGTCACGCCGTGGGCGATCAGGCGCGCGATCGGCGTCGTGCTCGACACGCTGGGCCCCCTCGACGACCCGCTGCCCGCCGACCTGCGGGCCCGCCACGGGCTGCAGGATCTGGGCGAGGCGCTGGAGGCCATCCACCGGCCGAAGGACTTCGCCGAGGTGGGGCGGGCGCGCAAGCGGCTGAAGTTCGACGAGGCGTTCGTGCTGCAGGCCGTGCTGCTGCGGCGGCGCCAGGCCGCCATGGCGCTGCCCGCCAAGGCCAGGCCCGGGCGCAGCGACGGCCTGCTGACCGACTTCGACGCGCGGCTGCCGTTCTCGCTGACGGAGGGGCAGGCCAAGGTCGGCGAGGAGATCGCCGCCGACCTCGCGCTCGAGCACCCGATGCACCGGCTGCTGCAGGGCGAGGTCGGCGCGGGCAAGACGGTGGTGGCGCTGCGGGCGATGCTCCAGGTGGTCGACGCGGGCGGCCAGGCGGCGCTGCTGGCCCCCACGGAGGTGCTGGCCCAGCAGCACCACCGCTCGATCACCGGCATGCTCGGGGATCTGGCGCAGGGGGGCATGTTCGGGGGCACGGCGGTGACGCTGCTGACCGGCTCCATGGGCGCCGCCGCCCGCCGCGCGGCCCTGCTGGACGCCGCCTCCGGCACGGCGGGGATCGTCGTGGGCACGCACGCGCTGCTGCAGGAGCACGTGCAGTTCGCCGACCTGGGGCTGGTCGTGGTGGACGAGCAGCACCGGTTCGGGGTGGAGCAGCGCGACGCCCTGCGCGAGAAGGCGGGCGGCGGCCGGCCGCACGTCCTGGTCATGACGGCCACCCCGATCCCGCGCACGGTCGCCATGACCGTCTTCGGCGACCTGGAGGTCTCGACGCTGTCCCAGCTCCCGTCCGGCCGCGCCCCGATCACCACGCACGTCGTCCCGGCCGCCGAGAAGCCCCACTACCTCGAACGCACCTGGGAGCGGGTGCGGGAGGAGGTGGGGCTGGGGCGGCAGGCGTACATCGTGTGCCCGCGCATCGGCGATCTGGAGGGCGACGAGGGCGATCTGGCTGCGGCCGGCGACGACGACCGCCGCCCGCCGCTGGCGGTCCTCGACGTGGCCGAGCTCCTGAAGGGCGGCCCCTTCCACGACCTGCGGGTCGGCACCCTCCACGGCAAGCTCCCGCCCGAGGAGAAGGACGCGATCATGCGCTCCTTCACGCGGGGCGAGCTCGACGTCCTGGTGGCCACCACGGTCATCGAGGTCGGGGTCGACGTCCCCAACTCCTCCGTCATGATCATCATGGACGCCGACCGCTTCGGCGTCTCCCAGCTCCACCAGCTCCGCGGCCGCGTCGGCCGCGGCGGCCTCCCGGGGCTGTGCCTCCTGGTCTCCGACTTCGCCGAGGGCACCCCGGCCCGTGGGCGCCTCGACGCGGTGGCCGCCACCCTGGACGGCTTCGAGCTGTCGCGCGTGGACCTGGAGCAACGGCGGGAGGGCGACGTGCTGGGGGCGGCGCAGTCGGGCAAGCGGTCGTCGCTGAAGCTGCTGCAGCTTCTGCGGGACGAGGACGTGATCGCCACGGCCCGCGACGAGGCCGCCGCCCTCCTGGCGTCCGACCCTGACCTGAGGTCGCACGACGGCCTGCGGGCGGAGATCGCCCGGCTCTTGGAGGACGAACGCGCGGAGTACTTGGAAAAAACCTGACCACCCCACCCGGGGCCGCGTGGCGCGATCGCGGGACCGGGGAGAACGGGACGGTTGCGGCCATCCGACGGTGCGGCGAGGTGGTGTGCGGTGGTGTTCGGCGCGACGCGTGCGGCGGGTGGGGTGGGCGCGGGGTCGTGTGGCGTGTACCCGGAGCGGTGGGTCGCGGGGCGATAACGCAGCGCGGAAGGGGAGTGGAGAAGTAAAAGGCCCAGCCGCGGGGACGGCCTCCCCCCGAATGCCGTCCCCGGCTGGGCCCACCCTCGGGTCAGGTGCCGAGGGAACCGGCGTGCGGAAGGGCTCACGATCACGCCGGTCGGCCTTCATGTGGGTCACCTTGAAGGCCGCAGAACTCATCATGCGGGCCCGCCGCACCGATGTGAATCACCCTTGCGTACTCGAGGCAGACACTTGTCCACTCTTGACCTGCGCGAACATGCGGAACAATGGGTCACATGACGCGGATCATCGCAGGCAGCGCAGGTGGCAGGCAGTTGGCGGTGCCGCCGGGGCGGGGGACGAGACCGACCAGCGACAGGGCCAGAGAAGGCATCTTCTTGACGCTCGACTCGCTGTACGGCCTCACCGGCGCCCGCGTGCTCGACCTGTACGCCGGGTCCGGGGCGATCGGCCTGGAGGCGCTGTCCAGGGGCGCCAAGGAGGCCGTCCTGGTGGAGTCCGACCCCAAGGCCGTCAGGACGATCAAGGCGAACGTCCAGGCACTGGGCCTCGCAGGCGCCCAGGTGATCGCGGACAAGGTCGAGCGCGTGCTCGGCAAGGCGCCCGACGAGCCGTACGACATCGTCTTCGCCGACCCGCCCTACGCCGTGTCCGACGAAGAGGTCCAGCGGACGCTCGCGTCGTTGCGCGACAACGGCTGGCTGCTGGATGAGGCGTTGGTGGCATTTGAGAGGGAAAGCAGGGGAAAGGCCCTTATGTGGCCGGAAGGCTACGTGGAGGAGAGGGTCCGTCGATATGGCGAAGCGTCCGTTTGGTACGGTCGCGCCGCCGGGAACCCGTAAACCTGGGAGGCGTCTTGCGCCGCGTAGTCTGCCCGGGGTCGTTCGACCCCATCACCAACGGTCACCTCGACATCATCGGCCGGGCTGTCCGGCTCTATGACGAGGTGACCGTGGCAGTCCTCATCAACGTCGAGAAAAGCAGCCTGTTCACGGTCGACGAGCGAATTGAGACCCTGCAGACAGTGACGAAGGATTATCCGAACGTCAAGGTGCGGAAATTCCACGGGCTGCTGGTCGACTTCTGCAAGCACAACGACATCCCCGCCATCGTCAAAGGCATCAGGGTGGTCAGCGACTTCGACTACGAGTTGCAGATGGCGCAGCTCAACTACCGCCTGTCGGGGGTCGAGACGCTGTTCATGCCGACGAACCCCGAATACTCGTTCCTGTCCTCCAGCCGGGTGAAGGAGATCGCCAGGTACGGTGGGGACGTCTCGGGCCTCGTACCCGATCTGGTGCACAAGCTGCTCATCGAGCGGCTCAGGGGCTGAGCGCGACCTGCTATCCTTTCATTTCGGCCTTGTACGACGGCGATCGTGTCGCCATGCCTAGCGAGAGCAGGATGACTCAGCACCTCGACCCCCGCTCCCCGTGGGTGATCTCGACCCACGACCTGGGAAGGCGGCCGGGCTCGATGCGGCAGATGACTCTGACCCTCCCGGCACCGGCGAATCTCGGCGTCGACATGATCGGTGTCCCCAAAGACGCCGAAGTCGAGCTGGACCTCCGGCTTGAAGCAGTGATGGAAGGCGTGCTCGTGTCGGGCACGGCGCAGGCCCCGCTCGCCGGGGAGTGCTCGCGCTGTCTCGACCAGGTCACCTCGGACATCGAGGTCGACCTGCAGGAGCTGTTCTTCTACTCCGACGAGGACGCCTCGGAGGAGGACTCGCTGCTCGACGGCGAGCTGCTCGACCTCGAGCCGACGTTCCGCGACGCGGTGGTGCTCGCACTGCCGTTGAGCCCCGTCTGCAGCGAGGACTGCGAGGGGCTCTGCACGGAGTGCGGGATCAAGCTGGCCGAGGCCGGCGAGGATCACCGGCACGAGAAGGTCGATGCCCGCTGGGCGTCGTTGCAAGGTCTGATTACCGACAAAGATAACGATCAGGAGAAGTGACGTGGCCGTCCCGAAGCGAAAGATGTCGCGGAGTAACACCCGCCACCGTCGCTCCCAGTGGAAGACGACTGCTGTCGCCCTGGTGAGCTGCCCGCAGTGCCGTTCGCCCAAGCAGCCGCACATCGCGTGCCCCACCTGCGGCACCTACAACCGTCGTCAGGTCATCGAGCCGTCCGCCTGATTCTTGACGTGATGCCGACCGGGTGCCATTGTGCCTCGGTCGGCGTTACCGTCTCAGATGATGCGTGCGGCGGCGGTCCGCCCGCGGTCGTGGTGGACGCCGGGGCTACGTGTTACCCCGACGCCCACCACGTTTTCGGGCATCTTCCGCAGTCCGCGCACCATGCGAAGATGTCCGAGGAGGAAAGCACGTGGGCACAGGTCCTAAGCCGGTGGCAGTAGAGGTCGCGCGAGACGAGCTGGAGCGGGTTCTGGCGGTCGGCCTCGACCCCGACATCCTGGAGCGGGCGCTGACCCACCGCTCCTACGCGTACGAGAACGGTGGCCTGCCCACCAACGAGCGCCTGGAGTTCCTGGGCGACTCGGTGCTGGGCCTGGTGGTCACCGACACGCTCTATCGCAACCACCCCGACCTGCCCGAGGGCCAGCTGGCGAAGCTGCGTGCCGCGGTGGTCAACATGCGCGCGCTGGCCGACGTGGCCCGCAACCTGGGCCTGGGCCGGTTCCTGCGGCTCGGCCGGGGCGAGGAGGGCACCGGCGGGCGCGACAAGTCGTCCATCCTGGCCGACACCCTCGAGGCGCTGATCGGCGCGATCTACGTCGACAAGGGCCTCGACGAGGCGTTCCGGGTGGTGCACCTGCTGTTCGACCCGCTGATCGTCCGCTCGGCCTCGCTCGGCGCCGGGCTCGACTGGAAGACCTCCCTGCAGGAGCTGACGGCCTCCGAGGCGCTCGGCGTGCCCGAATACCACGTCGAGGAGAGCGGCCCCGACCACGCCAAGTCGTTCACCGCCATGGTGCGGGTCGGCGGCGAGTCGTACGGGTCGGGCACCGGGCGCAGCAAGAAGGAGGCCGAGCAGCAGGCGGCCGAGGCGGCCTGGACCCGGATCCGGGCCCGGCGCGAGCAGCGCGAGAGCCAGCCAGCGGGCTGAAAGGCCCTCCGGATGTATCCGGAGGGCGAGATTTAGGTTGCTGCCGGAAAGGTTCTGAGGTGCCTGAGCTACCGGAGGTCGAGGTCGTCAGGCGCGGCCTCGCGCAGTGGGTCACCGGCCGCGAGATCGCCTCGGCGGAGGTGCTGCACCCCCGCGCCATCAGGCGGCACGAGCCCGGCGCCGACGAGTTCACCGCGCGCCTCAAGGGCCGTTCGGTGCTGTCCGCCGAGCGGCGCGGCAAATATCTGTGGCTCCCGCTGTCGGGCGCCGAAGAAGCCCTCCTGGCCCACCTGGGGATGAGCGGCCAGCTGCTGGTCGTCGCCCCCGACTCGCCGCCGGAGAAGCATCTGCGGGTACGCGTCCGCTTCGAGGACGGCGGCCCCGACCTGCGCTTCGTCGACCAGCGCACGTTCGGCCACGTCATGCTGACCGGCCTGGCCGAAGGCGTGCCCGAGCCGATCGCCCACATCGCCCCCGACCCGTTCGAGCCGGCCTTCGACGACGAGGAGTTCGCCCTCAGGCTCAGGGCCAAGCACACGGAGATCAAGCGCGCCCTGCTCGACCAGTCACTGATCAGCGGCGTCGGCAACATCTACGCCGACGAGGCCCTGTGGATCGCCCGGCTGCACTGGGCCCGGCAGACGCAGACGCTCACGCGCCCCAAGATCGCCGAGCTGCTGGCCGCGGTGCGCACCGTCATGGCCTCCGCGCTGGAGCAGGGCGGCACCTCGTTCGACAGCCTGTACGTGAACGTCAACGGCGAGAGCGGCTACTTCGAGCGCTCGCTGGAGGCGTACGGCCGGCGCGACCTGCCCTGCTCCCGCTGCGGCACCGCGATCAGGCGGGAGCCGTTCATGAACCGCTCGTCCTACTCCTGCCCCAGGTGCCAGCGACGACCGCGGTGAGCACGGCGAGCCCGGAGCCCAGCCACATCACCGCGGAGGTCGAGACCCCGTCCACGATCCGGCCGCCGGCGAACGCGCCGAGCGCGATGGAGACGTTGAAGGCGCCGACGAACAGCGCCGTGCCGAGCTCCCCGCCGCCCGCGCGCATGATCCACAGCTGCAGGGTCACCCCGACGCCCCCGTAGCCGAAGCCCCACACCAGCAGCACGACCGGCGGGAGGCCGATCGAGGCCAGGGCCGCCGTGGCGAGCGCGATGAGGGCGGCCAGCGCGATCAGGACCGGCCTGGGGTTCCTGGCCGCCCATGCCCCGGCGGCGAAGTTGCCCGCGACGCCCGCGGCGCCGTACAGGAGCAGGACGGTGCTGACGAGGGCCGGGCCGGCGTGCGAGACCTGCTCCAGGAACGGCCGGACGTAGGTGTAGGCCGCGAAGTGGCCGGACACGACGAGCACGGTCATGACGAGGACGGTCTTGAGCGGCCCCGAGAGCCATCCGCGCCGGGCTCCCGGTGTGCGGGCAGGGGCCTCGCCCGGCAGGGGCGGCAGGGTCGCGTACAGGACGACGGCCAGGACCAGCGCCACCGCCCCCATCGCGGCGAACGCGCTGCGCCATCCCGCGAACGACGACACGATTGTCGCCGCGGGCACCCCCAGCACCGACGCCACCGAGACCCCGGCCAGGATGATCGACGTGGCCCGCCCGACGGACCGTTCCGGCACCAGCCGCGTCCCGAGACCGGCCGCGAACGCCCAGAACCCGCCGATGCTCACCCCCGTCAGCACCCGGGCGGCCAGGATGACGGGGTAGCCCGGCGCCAGGGCGCCCGCCAGGTTGGCCACCGCCAGCAGCGCCATCAGCCCGATCAGGATGGCCCGCCGGTCGAGCCGGCGGGCGGTGACCGCCAGCACCGGCGCGGACACCGCGGCGACCAGCCCCGGCGCCGACATCATCAGCCCGGCCGTCCCGTCGGACACCTCAAGGGTGTCGGCGATCGAGGTCAGCAGTCCGACGGGCAGCATCTCGCTGGTCACGACGGTGAAGGTGCCCACGGCCACCGACGACACGGCGAGCCAGCGCGCCCGGGTGGCGGGGGAGACATCAGTCATGGTCATGCCACCCAGCCTCGGGTTCCGCCGCGGGCGGGAACAATGACGAAGTCCGAAGGCTTGGTTTAGGCAGGCTAAGCGATCCGGGGTGATGAGGATGGAGTTCAGGGAGCTGGAGTGCTTCGTGGTGCTCAGCGAGGAGTTGCACTTCGCGCGTACGGCCGAGCGCCTCTATCTCTCGCCGGGCAGGGTGAGCCAGCTCATGCGCTCGCTGGAGACCAGGATCGGCGGCAGGCTGTTCGAGCGCACCAGCCGCAGGGTGCGCCTCACGCCCCTGGGCGAGCGCTTCCTGGCCGACCTGCGCCCCTCGTACGACGGCCTGGCGAACGCGGTGCACCGGGCCAAGGCGGCCGCCCGCGAGGTGACCGGCGAGCTCAGGGTCGGCTTTTTGGCCACGCCCACGGAGGTCGTCACCGGCAGCGTGCTCGCCTTCGAGCGCCGGTATCCGGGGTGCGAGGTGGAGCTGGTCGAGATCCCGCTCTCCGACCCGTTCGGCAAGCTGCGGGCCGGGCAGGTGGATCTCGCGTTCACGCTACTCCCGGTGAGCGAGCCGGACCTGGCGACAGGCGAAGGGCTGAACGAGGTCTCCTACCAGCTGGGCGTCTCCGTCCGCCACCCGCTGGCCGCCCGCGCGGGCATCGCCGCGGAGGAGCTGGCCGGCGTCCCCCTCATCGGCCTGGACGGCCCCGCTCCGCGCGCCTGGCGTGAGCGGATCGCACCGTCCGTAACCCCTTCCGGACGTCCGATTCCCCTGGCCGCTACGGTGGCCACCAGCCAGGAGGGCCTGACCCAGGTGGCGCTCGACCGGGGTGGCATGCTGTTCTGCACGCCCACGGCGGCCCACCACCGGCGGCCCGACGTCAGCTTCGTCCCCGTCGCCGGCCTGAGCCCGTCGATCATGGGTCTGACCTGGGTGAAGGCGGCAGAGACCGCGGCCGTCCTGGCGTTCAACGAGGCGGCCGTCGGGCACGCGCACGGGGTGGAGTCCCTCGTGGCCTAACGGGAGAGGAAATGCAGGAAAACAGTGAGAAATCACGGCTGACCGCCTGGGTACGGGGCAGGGTCCAAGGTGTGGGGTTCCGCTGGTGGACCCGGGCACGCGCACTCGAGCTGGGGCTCGAGGGATGGGCGCGCAACACCGAGGACGGGAGGGTGGAGGTGGTCGCAGAGGGCCCGCGCGAGGCGTGCGTCAAGCTGCTGGCGCTGCTCAGAGGTTGCGACACGCCGGGCAGGGTCGATGGAGTAGTAGAACGTTGGAGTGAACCCCGAGGTAGTTTGGGTGGGTTTGTGGAGCGCTAGCGACTTCCGTTAAACCGCCCAAATAGGGTATAGTTGTATGTCGGGAGTGCCCATCAGTAGGGCTCAGCGGTTCGTTCGACTTGACCGCCCACACTGCCGGTGCGACTCTTGTTAGGTACCACGCGCACCCCTCCCGCGGAATAGAAGTGCGCGAACCAGTCTGGTCACTCAGCGTGGAGGACCCTTTACCATGGCGAAGGCTCTACTCGGCCACGTCGGCGGTCCTGACCCTCGAATGGTCTCGGAGATGCGCCGCCTGCAGCAGCGTATCCGGGATCTTGAGGCAGAACTCATCCGACTTCAGGCCACCAATGACGCTCTTGCGGCGCAAACCCGCGACGAGGCGCTAAGCCGCATGCAAGAGCGCGAGCCGGCACTCACCTGAGAGTGATCGGAGCGCAAGACCCCAGGGACGTCTCGGAGAGGCGTCCCTTGTTATTTGCGCACTTTCGGAAAGCTTCCTTTGCCCAGGTCGGCTCTATCCGGACTGTACGGCCCCGCATGGGGCAGTGAGGACCAGTAGGCTTTCCGGAGTCCGCATCAGGGAGAAGGGGGTCGCGCTTGTATTTGAAGACCCTCACCCTGCGCGGCTTCAAGTCTTTCGCCTCCGCGACCGCTCTGCGTTTCGAGCCGGGCATCACCTGCGTCGTCGGCCCCAACGGCTCGGGAAAGTCCAACGTCGTCGACGCCCTGGCCTGGGTCATGGGCGAGCACAGCGCCAAGTCGCTGCGCGGCGGCAAGATGGAGGACGTCATCTTCGCCGGCACCTCCTCCAGGGCGCCGCTCGGGCGCGCCGAGGTGACGCTGACCATCGACAACACCGACGGCGCGCTGCCGATCGACTACACCGAGGTCACGATCAGCCGGCTGATGTTCAGGTCGGGGCAGAGCGAATACGCGATCAACGGCGACACCTGCCGCCTGCTCGACATCCAGGAGCTGCTGTCCGACTCCGGCATCGGCCGCGAGATGCACGTGATCGTCGGCCAGGGCCAGCTCGACGCCGTCCTGCACGCGGGGCCCGAGGACCGGCGGGCCTTCATCGAAGAGGCCGCCGGCGTGCTCAAGCACCGCAAGCGCAAGGAAAAGGCGCTGCGCAAGCTCGACTCCATGCAGGCCAACCTGACCCGCGTGCAAGACCTCACCACCGAGCTGCGCCGCCAGCTCAAGCCGCTGGGCCGGCAGGCGGAGATCGCCCGCAAGGCCGCCGTGATCCAGGCCGACCTGCGTGACGCCCGGCTGCGGCTGCTGGCCGACGACGTGTGCGTCCTGCGTACGACGCTGGCGCGCGAGGCCGCCGACGAGGCCGCGATCACGGCCAGGCGCAACCAGGTCGAGTCCGAGCTGGCCGAGGGCCAGCAGCGCGAGGCGGCCCTGGAGACGGCCGAGGCCGAGACGCAGCCCCGGCTGAGCGCGGCGCAGGAGACGTACTTCCGGCTCTCGTCGCTGCGCGAGCGCATCACCGGCCTGGCGCAGCTCGCCGCCGAGCGCCACCGGCACGCGCTCGACGCCGCCGCCATCGACCGCCGCGGCCGCGACCCCGAAGACCTCGAACGCGAGGCGGCCGAGGTGCGCGAGCGGGAGCTGATCCTCAGTGCCGAGCTGGAGCAGGCTCAGGAGCTGCTGGAGGACGCCGTCCAGCGGCGGGCGGAGGCCGAGGCCGAGCTGAGCGCCGAGGAGCATCGCCTCGCCCTGGCCGCCCGCGCCGCCGCCGACCGCCGTGAAGGGCTGGCCAAGCTGCGCGGTCAGGTCGATTCCGTACGGAGCCGGACGCGGGCCGCCGAGGAGGAGATCGGGCGGCTCCAGCAGTCCGTGGCCGGCGCGGCCGACCGCGAGCGGCGGGCCAGGGAGGACCTGGAGGCGCAGCGGCTGGAGGAGCCCGCGGTCGATCCGGCGCTCGCGGAGGAGCTGGCCACGGCGCAGGCCGTGGTGGAGGAGGCCAAGGCGGTCGCCGACGAGGCGCGGGCGGCGGCCGATGAGGCCAAGTCGTCCCTCGACGCGCCGCGCGCCGCCCTGCAGGCCGCCAAGTCCGGGATGTCCACCGCGCGCGCCGCCGACCAGGACGCCCAGCGGTCCGTGGCCGCCCTGATCGCCCGCCGGGACGCCCTGGAGCTGGGGCTGGCCAAGGGCGACGGAGGCGCGGCCCTGCTGGACGCGGACCTGGCCGGGGTGCTGGGGCCGCTGGCCGCCTCGATGCAGGTCACGCCCGGCGCGGAGCCGGCGGTGGCGGCCGTGCTGGGCCCGGTCGCCGAGGCCGTCGCGGTCAAGACCCTCGACTCGGCCGTCGAGGCCCTCGACCTGCTGCGCACCCAGGGCTCGGGCCGGGCGACCCTCTTGGTCGGGACGGAGGACGGGGCCCGGCGCTCCCGCTCGACGGCTCCCGAGGGCGGCAGATGGGCCGCCGACCTCGTCACGGTCCCCGACCACCTGCGGCCCGCCCTCGATCACGTGCTCGCGGACGTCGTGGTCGTGGAGGACCTCGAGGCCGCCCGAGCGGTCGTCGAGAGCCACCCCGAGCTGAGAGCGGTCACCAAGGCGGGCGACCTGGTGGGCGCGCACCTGGCCAGCGGCGGCTCCGAGGGCGGCACCTCCGTGCTCCAGGTGCGGGCCGCGTTCGACGAGGCCGTACGAGACCTGGAGGCGGCCGAGAGCCGCGCGGAGGAGACCGCCGCCGCCCTCGACCAGGCGATCGAGCAGGAGCAGGCGGCCCAGGCGGCGCTGGAGGCCGCCCAGGCGAAGGTCAACGAGGCCCAGACCGCCGTCACCACCGCCCAGGCGGGCGTGAGCGCGGCCCAGGGGACCCTCGACCAGGTCAGGGGCCGCCAGCGGGAGGCCGACCAGCGTAACGCCGCCGCCGCCAAGCGCCTGGCCCAGCTGGAGGCCGCCGCCAACGCCGCCCACGACGAGGCCGAGCGCCTGGCCGGGAGCGTCACCAGGGCGGAGGAGTCCCGCGCGGAAGGGCTGGAGGAGCTGGCCGAGCTGGAGATCCGCCTGGCCGAGGCCGAATACGCCCAGGAGCTGGAGTCCGAGCCCACCACCGACCTGCGCGACGACCTGGCCGGCGCCTGCGAGGCCGCCAGGCAGCGCGAGATGGACACCCGGCTCCAGGTCCGCACCGCCGAGGAACGCGTCAAGGGCATCGAGGGCCGCGCTGACGGGCTCGTCCGGGCCGCCCAGCGCGAGCGCCAGGAGCGCGCCCAGGCCGCCGCCCAGCGCGCCAGGCGCCGCCAGCAGGCCGTCGTGGCCGAGGCCGTCAGCAAGGGCGCCAAGCAGGTGCTCGGGGCGCTGGAGTCCTCCATCCGGCTCGCGCAGCGGGAGCGCGACGAGGCCGACCTCGCCAGGGTCGCCGTCGACGCCGAGCTCAAGCAGGTACGCCTGCGCGTCCGCGAGCTCGGCCAGGAGCTGGACAAGCTGGTCAACCGCGTGCACGGCAGCGAGGTCGCCCGCACCGAGCAGCGGCTGCGGCTGGAGCAGATGGAGCAGCGGGCGCTGGAGGAGTTCGGGGTCGAGACCGAGACCCTGATCTCCGAGTACGGGCCCGAGGCCCCGGTCCCCGGCGACCCGCCCGTGCCGTTCGTGCGCGAGGAGCAGGAGAAGCGGGCCAGGGCCGCCGAGCGGCAGATGAACCAGCTCGGCAAGGTCAACCCCCTTGCCCTGGAGGAGTTCGCGGCGCTGGAGGAGCGGCACGCGTTCCTCACCTCGCAGCTAGAGGACCTCAAGAAGACCAGGCGCGACCTGCTGACCGTGGTCAAGGAGGTCGACGACCGGGTGGAGCAGATGTTCGCCTCGGCGTACGAGGACGTGGCCCGGGAGTTCGAGCAGATCTTCGGCAGGGTGTTCCCTGGCGGCGACGGGCGGCTGGTGCTGACCGAGCCGGCCGACATGCTGACCACCGGCATCGAGGTGGAGGCCAGGCCGCCGGGTAAGAAGGTCAAGCGGCTGTCGCTGCTGTCGGGCGGGGAGCGGTCGCTGACCGCCGTGGCGTTCCTGATCTCCATCTTCAAGGCGCGGCCGTCGCCGTTCTACGTGATGGACGAGGTCGAGGCGGCGCTCGACGACACCAACACGCAGCGGTTGCTGATGTTGTTCGAGGAGTTGCGGCAGAGCTCGCAGCTGATCGTCATCACGCACAACAAGCGCACGATGGAGATCGCCGACGCGCTCTACGGCGTCTCGATGCGCGGCGACGGCGTGACGCAGGTGGTCAGCCAGCGCCTCCGCGAACGCGAACCGGCCTGAACCCGCCAAGGGGGCGCGCGGTTCGGCCGTATTTGCCCTCCTCCCGCCCCAAAGGACCGGGTCAGGGCGCGCCTTGGGCATGACCATGCCGGTCGATCTGGAAAACTGACATCTTGTGGATGGTTACCTCGGCGTCATAGTGATCGTGGCCGTCGTCGCCCTGCTGGCGGCCGGCGGCCTTCTGCTGTACTTCAAGCCGGGTCGCGGAGCGGCCCCGCCGGTCGCCCCGCCAGAGACGCCCGTGCTTCCCGAGCAGGAGGAACGGCCCGCGGGAGCGGCGGGCGAGGAGGGCGAGGGCGCGACCACCACGCTGCCGCCACCGGTCAAGCCCGCCGAGCCGGCCGTCGTCAAGCCGGAGATCGAGGTGCCGCCGCCGTCCGCGGGCCGGATGGTGCGGCTGCGCTCGCGGCTGGCGCGCTCGCAGAGCGCCCTCGGGCGCGGGCTGCTGGAGCTGCTGTCCCGCGACCGCCTCGACGACGACGTGTGGGACGAGGTCGAGGAGAAGCTGATCACCGCCGACGTCGGCGTCGCGCCGACCCGCGTGATCGTCGACGACCTGCGCACCAAGGTCAAGGTGCTGGGCAGCCGCACCCCCGAGGAGCTGCGCGGTCTGCTGCGCGCGGAGCTGCTGGCCCAGATCAACCCCGACCTCGACCGCACGCTCCAGATCCAGAAGCACGGCGAGCGGCCCGCGGTGGCCCTCATCGTGGGCGTCAACGGCACCGGCAAGACCACCACCACCGGCAAGCTCGCCCGTTCGCTCGTCGGCGACGGGAAGAAGGTCGTGCTCGGCGCGGCCGACACGTTCCGCGCCGCCGCGGCCGACCAGCTCCAGACCTGGGGCGAGCGGGTGGGCGCCGACGTCGTGCGCGGCCCCGAGGGCGGCGACCCCGCCTCGGTGGCGTTCGACGCCGTCGCCAGGGGCATCGAGGAGAAGGTCGACGTCGTCATCGTCGACACCGCGGGCCGCCTCCACACCAAGACCGGCCTCATGGACGAGCTGGGCAAGGTCAAGCGGGTCATCGAGAAGAAGGCCACGGTCGACGAGGTGCTGCTCGTCCTCGACGCCACCACGGGCCAGAACGGCATGCGCCAGGCCCAGGTGTTCGCCGAGGTGGTCAACATCACCGGCATCGCGCTGACCAAGCTCGACGGCACCGCCAAGGGCGGCATCGTGATCTCCGTGCAGCGGGAGCTGGGGGTGCCGGTCAAGCTCGCGGGGCTGGGCGAGGGGCCCGACGACCTGGCGCCGTTCGACCCCGAGGTGTTCGTGGACGCGATCCTGGGCGACTGATGATTCCGGGCACGCGGTAATTGTTCGAGAAATAGCCCTTACCAGATAAACAATTGTTCGAAGGCTTTTCTATGTGCTGACATGTAGCGGTCATCAGTGATCGCTCGTTCCGCGCAAAGGGGCGCCATGAAGAAGATCGTCGTTCATCGGCCAGGAACCGTGAAGCCGACCGCCGCGGCCGCGCCGAGGCACAGCGCCTGAGCCGCACGGCCGGCGTCTCGTGGGGCGCCGGCCAGCACGGAAAGGCTCTTTCGTGGACACGATCTCCGTTGACGCCGACCGCCGGATCGGCGGCCCCTACACTTTCGCGGCCGGGCTCCTCGGCCACCTCGTCCCCCAGGCGCTGGAGCGCCGGCCCGAGCTGGTCGCCGCGCATGACATCGAGATCCGCGCCGCCGCGCCGCGGTTACGCGAGTCCGTCCCCGAGCGCAGGATCTCGCTGGCCGGCAGCCTGCCCATGGGGCAGCGCATCCTCGTGCCCGGCGCCCGGCGCAGTCTCCGGATCGCGAACGGGCTGGCCGAGTTCGTCCGCGACCACCTGCGGGACGCGGGCCCGCTCGCGCTCACCGTGACGAACCTGGGCGAGGCCGACCACACCGACGCCGAGCTGGTGGCCGTGCTGCGGCGCAGGCTCGACCCAGGGCTGCTCCGCATCGACGAGGGCCCGTCGGCCCCGAGCGCCGGGCCGCTGCGCACCGACTTCGACCGATACCGCGACGAGGGCTTCCACCACGCCATGGCCGAGTCGGGCCTGGCGGTGCTGCGCGGGATGGCGTACGAGGACGACCCGGAGGGCTGGCAGCAGCTCCTGCAGCGCGTCGCCGGCGCTCTGGAGGCCATCGAGCGCGAGGACGAGGCCCGCGAGCTCTACGACCGGGCCAGGCGCGTGAGCACCGACCCCAAGCACCGCGCGACCGTCGCGTACGCCACCGCCATGATCCTCGTCCGCCACCACGACCCCGCCCGGCGCGACCCCGAGCAGGCCCTGGCCTGGATCAACGAGGCGATCACGATCACGTCGCTGCTGCCGGACCGCCGCGAGCGGGCCTTCCACCTCGGGTTCGACCTCAACGGCAAGGCCCTGGTCGAGGTGCGCAGGGGGCGCTACGAGGCGGCGGCGGAGCTGGTCCGGCAGGCCGTCGACCTGGCCGAGACGGATCTGGCCGGCGAGCACCCGATCCACCGGCTCGTGCTGCACGCCAACAGGGCCCAGCTCCTGGCCATGGCGGGCAGGACCGAGGAGGCGCTGGCCGGCTACACGCGGGCCGTCGAGGCGGATCCCGGCTATCCCGACTACTACCTCGAACGCGGCAACCTCCTGCACCGGCTCGGCCGTTCGGACGAGGCGCTGGCCGACTACGAGGCGGTCATGCGGCTCAGCCCGCCCTTCCCCGAGGCGTACTACAACCGGGCCGAGGTCCGGTTCGCGGCGGGCGACCTCGAAGGGGCCCGCGCCGACCTGGACCACACGCTGGAGCTGGACCCCGAGTTCGCGCCCGCGTACGTGAACCGCAGCGGGATCGACGTGGCGATGGGGGACTACGCGCGGGCCAGGGACGACGTGCTGCACGGGCTGGGGCTGACGCCGCGCGACCCCCACCTGATGTGCGTGCTCGGGCAGGTGGAGCTGGCCGAGGGCAGGCACCCGGAGGCGCGGACCGCGTTCGACGGGGCGCTGGAAGCCGCCCCCGAGCTGGTGGCGGCCTGGGCGGGCCGGGCCGAGCTGGCCTTCGAGCGCGGCGAGCACGACGCGGCCCTGGCCGACCTGACGCACGCGCTCAAGCTGGGGGAGACGGCCGAGCTGCTGTTCAACAGGTCCGTGGTCTACCGGGCCGCGGGGCGGGCGGACCAGGCCAGGGACGACCTGCTCCGGGCCGCGGAGCTGGCTCCCGGGGACGAGGAGGTCGGGCGCGCGCTGGCTGAGCTGTGACTCAGACGCTGTGACTCAGGCGCGCGGTTGCGCGGGATGCGAACGCGGCCGGATCGGCACCACCAGCGGAGTCCCCGCCACCGGGTCCTCGATGACCTTGGCGTCCAGCTCGAACACCTCGCCCAGCAGGTCCTCGGTCAGCACCTCGTGCGGGGCGCCCGCGGCGACAACCCGCCCGGCGCGCATGGCCACCAGCCGGTCGGCGTAGCGGGCGGCCAGGTTGAGGTCGTGCAGGACCATGACGACCGTGCGGCCCGCCTCCTGGTGCAGGTGCCGTACGAGCTCCAGCACCTCCACCTGGTGCGCCAGGTCCAGGAACGTGGTCGGCTCGTCGAGCAGCAGCAGGTCTGTGCCCTGGGCCAGGGCCATGGAGATCCACGCCCGCTGCCGCTGCCCGCCCGACAGCTCGTCCAGCGGCCGTTCGGCCAGGTCGGCCAGGCCCGTCATGTCCAGGGCGGCGGCCACCGCACCCTCGTCGTCGGAGGACCACTGCCGGTACCAGGTCTGGTGCGGATGCCTGCCCCTGGCCACCAGGTCGGCCACGGTCAGCCCTTCGGGGGCGCTGGGCGCCTGGGGGAGCACGCCGAGGATCTTGGCCACCTCGCGGGTGGGGATCTTGTCGATGCGCTTGCCGTCCAGCAGCACCTCGCCGCCCTGGGGCTTGAGCAGGCGGCCGAGCGCGCGCAGCAGCGTGGACTTGCCGCAGCCGTTGGGGCCGATGATCGTGGTCACCGTGCCCGCCTCGATGCCGAGGTCGAGCCCGTCGACCACCAGCCGTTCGCCGTATCCGAGCTTGACGCCGGCGGCCTGCAGCCTCATTTGCGTGACCTCCAGATCAGGTGGATCAGGTAAGGGGCGCCCAGCACCGCCGTGACGATGCCGACCGGGAGCTCCAGCGGGGAGAACGCGGTCCTGGCGATCAGGTCGGCGGCGGTGGTGAGCACGGCGCCCACGACCGCCGAGCACAGCAGCGGCGGCTGGGCGGAGCGGGTGAGCCGGAGCGCGATCTGCGGCGAGGCCAGGGCCACGAACGCGATCGGGCCGGCGGAGGCGGTGGCCACGGCGGCCAGCAGCACGGCCGCCAGGATCATCAGGGCGCGGGCCAGGTTGGTGCGGACGCCGAGCGCGGCGACCGTGTCGTCACCGAAGCGCAGGGCGTCGAGGGAGCGGGTGCCGAGCAGGGTCAGCGGCACCAGCACGGCCAGGGCCAGAGCGGTGGGCAGCACGTGCTCCCAGCCGCGGCCGTTGAGCGAGCCGCTGATCCAGACCATGGCGCGGCCGGTGTCGTTGACGTCGCCGACGGTCAGCAGCCAGAACTTGACGTTCGTGAACACGGCGGCCACGCCGATGCCGACCAGGACCAGCCGGTAGCCGTCCAGGCCGCGCCGCCACGCCAGCCCGTACACGACCGCCGCGCCGACCAGGCCGCCGAGCAGGGCCAGCGCGGGGATGCCGACGGTGGCCAGCAGGCCGCTGGTGCCGCCGTACGCGGTGCCGCTGGCCACGACGCCGGCCACGACCGTGACGGAGGCGCCGGTGGTGACGCCGAGGATCTCGGGGCTGGCCAGCGGGTTGCGCGCGATCGACTGGATGATCGCGCCGGACAGCGCGAGCGCGGCGCCGACGAGGGCGCCGGTGAGGGCGCGCGGCAGGCGCAGCTCCATGATGACGAAGTGGGCGGCGCTGTCGACGTCGAACGTGCCCGAGATCACCTCCGACAGCGTCATCCGGATCTCGCCGATGCGCATGTTCATGGCCATGAGCAGGGCGATCAGGACGAGGCCGGTCAGGGTGACGGCGACGCCGCGCAGCCGTACCCGCCAGGACACGGTGCCGACGCGGAGGGAGAGGGCGGTCATCACAGTCGCACCGGCTTCCTGCGCCTGACGAGCGCGACGAAGAACGGCGCGCCGAGCAGCGCGAGCACCACGCCCACCTCCAGCTCTCCCGGCGGGGCCACCACGCGGCCGATCACGTCGGCGAACAGCAGCAGCGCCGCGCCGACCAGCCCCGAGAACGGCAGCAGCCACCGATGGTCGGTGCCCGACAGCGGGCGGACCAGGTGGGGCACGATCAGGCCCACGAACGCCAGCGAGCCGCAGGCCGCGACGGACGCGCCCGTCAGCAGGGTGACCGCGGCGACGCCGATGACGCGGGTCCTGGAGATGTTCTGGCCGAGGCTCCTGGCCACGTCCTCGCCGAGGGAGAGCGCGTTCAGGCCCGTCGCGTTGGCCATCGCGAGCACCAGGCCCACGAGGATGAAGGGCAGCACCTGCCAGACCACGTCCGCGCCCCTGGCCGCGATCGAGCCGGCCTGCCAGAACCGGAAGACGTCCATCGCCTGCTCGTCCAGCAGCACGATGGCCGAGGTCAGCGCGTACAGCAGGGCGCTCACGGCGGTGCCCGCCAGCGCCAGCGTGACCGGGGTCGGGCCGCCCCTGCCGCCCACCATGCCCAGCGCGAACACCCCGACGCTGGCGATGAGCGCGCCCGCCAGGCCGAACCAGATGTAGGCGAGCAGGCTCGACGTGCCCAGCAGGATGATCGAGGACACCATCGCGAACGCCGCCCCCTGCGTGACGCCGAGCAGGCCCGGGTCGGCGAGCGGGTTGCGGGTGTGACCCTGCATGAGCGCGCCCGCCACGCCGAGCGCGACCCCGGCGAGGACGCCCAGAACGGTCCTGGGGACGCGGAGCGAGCGGATGACGATGTCGTTGTCGGTGCCGGTAGGGGCGGTGAGGGCGTGCCAGGCGTCCGTCAGCGGCACGGACTTGGAGCCGATCGTGATGCTCAGCACGATCGCGACCAGCACGGCGGCCAGCAGGACGAGGAGAGCCGTGAGCCGCCTGTGCCGGATGCCATGGAGACGCGGGGCCACGGCGGTCGTACTCACCCACGTCCTCCTCAACGTTGCCCGATCTCGCTGAAGTATGCCAGCTTAGGCAGGGCTAACCTAATTTAGGGTTACCTTATTTTGGGATTCGGGAAAGGGATCTGATGAGACCGTTGCGCGTGCTGGTCGGCGCTCTGCTCGTGGCAGGGCTCGCGGCCTGCGGGACTTCCGGCTCTTCCGGCGGGGGCGCCGGGGCCGCTCCCGCCTCCGGCGCTCCGTTCAGAACGGTCAAGCACGCGATGGGCGAGACCGTGATCCCGGCCCAGCCGAAGCGGGTGGTGGCGCTCGACCAGAGCTTCGTCGACGCGGTGCTCACGCTGGAGACGCCGGTGGTGGGGTACACGACGTACCGGTCGCTCGACGACAAGCTGCCCGCCTACCTGGGGGCCGTCGCCGAGCAGTACGGCAAGGAGGCCACCCCGGTCGGCTCGCTGGAGCAGCCGAGCCTGGAGAAGATCATGGCGCTCAAGCCCGACCTGATCGTCTCGGCGAAGGTCCGGCACGAGGCCCTGTACGACAAGCTGTCCAAGATCGCGCCGACCGTCTTCAGCGAGACCACCGGGGCCATCTGGAAGGAGAACATCCGGCTCATGGGACAGGCCCTGGGCAAGGAGGAGCTCGCCGACACCAGGATCAAGGAGTACGAGGGACGGGCGGCCAAGATCGGCGCGGCCGTCAAAGCGAAGGACGGCGAGCTGCCGACGATCTCGGTCGTGCGGTTCGCCGGCGAGCCCACGGTCCGGCTTTATGTTGAGAGGTCCTATTCCGGGCTGGTGCTGAAGGACGTCGGGTTCCCGCGGCCGGAGGGGCAGCCGACCGAGCAGGACGCCATCGCGGTGGACGTCAGCCAGGAGCGGATCGCGGACCTGGACGCCGACCACATCTTCGTCTCGACATATCAGGACGCGTCGGCCGAGGGGCCCAAGGAGAAGTTCGTGAACAACCCGCTCTGGGGCAAGCTCAAGGGCGAGAAGCACGACGTCAGCGACCTGACCTGGATGACCGCGGTGGGCATCCAGGGGGCTCACGCGATCCTGGACGACGTGGCCAAGCTCTTCTCCGTGGACCCGGCGAGGGCCTGATCCGGCTACGGGGCGCTGAGGAACGCGCGGAGCTCCGCCAGGTGGGGATCGACGTCCAGGCCCTGGTCCGCGAGCCAGTTCGGGTTGCCGTACGTGCCCCGATAGCGGTCGCCGCTGTCGCAGATCAGCGTGACGATGCTGCCCCGCTCGCCCGCCGAGCGCATCTCCTGGATGAGGTCCGCGCAGGCCGCCAGGTTCGTGCCGGTGGAGCCGCCGACGTCCAGACCCGTGACCTCGCGGGTCCAGTGCATGGCGGCGATCGAGCGGGCGTCGGGGACAGCGATCATGCGGTCGATGACGGACGGCTGGAACGAGGGCTCCACGCGCGGGCGGCCGATGCCCTCGATGCGGGAGCCCCGCGCGGTGACCGACGCGTCGCCGTAGACCCAGCTCGGGTAGAAGGCCGAGCCCTCCGGGTCGACGACGGCCAGGCGGGTGGGGTGGCGGCGGTAGCGGATGTAGCGGCCGATGGTCGAGGACGTGCCGCCGGTGCCGGCGCCCACCACGATCCACGACGGCTCCGGATGGGGCTCCATGGACATCTGGGAATAGATGGACTCGGCGATGTTGTTGTTCCCACGCCAGTCGGTCGCCCGCTCCGCGTAGGTGAACTGGTCCATGAAGTGGCCGCCGGTCTCGGTGGCCAGACGGTGAGATTCGTCATAGATCGCGCCCGGGTCGGTCACGAGGTGACACTTCCCGCCGTAGAACTCGATGAGATGACACTTCTCCGGCGACGTGGACGCGGGCATGACCGCGATGAACGGCAGGCCCAGCAGCCGGGCGAAGTACGCCTCGCTCACGGCCGTGGATCCGCTCGACGCCTCCACGATCGTCGTGGTGGGTCCGATCCAGCCGTTGGCCAGGCCGTAGAGGAACAAGGACCGGGCAAGTCGATGTTTCAGTGAACCTGTCGGGTGCACCGACTCGTCTTTCAAGTAGAGGTTTACACCCCAGTGCGAGGGAAGCGGAAAGACGTGCAGATGTGTGTCGCAACTACGGTTGGCATCGGCCTCGACCTTGCGTATGGCGTCTGTCACCCAGCGGCGCGCGGCAGGGTCGTGACGGTCCACGAAACTCATGGCCATACGCTATCCCATGTGACTCTTGCCACTATTACTGCGAAATTGGGTGGTTAGTGTTATGATACTGAGACTTGTCCGGCCGTGGACGTGACCACACACGCCGCGAGCAGATGGACGGAACCCCCCTCTGACCAAGGCGGAACCTCTAACGCGTCCCTTACTTGGGACTTGCCATGATGGAAACCGCCCGCAGGCGGCTTGTGCCGAAACGGGGGATAGCGCAAGGGGGAATGAATTGATCACTATGACCGATGAGCAGCGTCAGGACTGGTTCGAGCGCGATGTCGTGCCCGTGACGTCGCAGCTGTTCGCCTCCGCCATGCGCCTGACCCGCAACGCCGCTGACGCGGAGGATCTGGTGCAGGAGACGGTGGCGAAGGCGTACACGTCGTACCACCAGTTCCGGGAGGGCACCAACCTCAAGGCGTGGCTGCACCGGATCCTCACCAACAACTTCATCAACGACTACCGCAAGAAGCAGCGTTCGCCCAAGCTGTCGGCCGCCGAGGACATCGAGGACTGGCAGCTGCACGCCGCCGAGTCGCACAGCTCGACCGGCCTGCGCTCGGCCGAGACCGAGGCGCTCGACCGGCTGCCCGACAACGTGGTGATGAACGCCCTGCGCTCGCTGCCCGAGGACTTCCGCGTCGCGGTCTACCTGGCCGACGTGGAGGGGTTCGCGTACAAGGAGATCGCCGACCGCATGGGCACGCCCATCGGCACCGTCATGTCCCGCCTCCACCGTGGCCGCCGCCAGCTGCGCGGCATGCTGGAGGAGTACGCCCGCGAGGAAGGCGCCGTACGGCTCCCCGCCCAGCGGGCCGCCTGAAGACCCCTACGACCCCATCATGAGATGAAGGCGGACGCGTAACACGCCGCCTTCATTGCGCAGCTGCACGAGATCGCAGAGCTGCCGGCTGATCCAGAGCCCGTATCCCCGTGGGGATTCGGGCTCAGGTGGTATGTAGCCGGGTAACGGGTCGTCCAGGGCGCCGCCGGGGTCGGCGATCTCGCAGACCACCTCCCCTTCGCTCACCCACATCGTGACCAGGCCGTGCCCGGCGCCGTGCTCGATGCTGTTCGCGGCGATCTCGGACACGCTGATCACGAGCGAAGTGATCAGGTTGCGGTCCATGCCGGCCGCTCTGGCGTAGTCGCCCACGCTCTGGCGCAGCCGCTTCAGCTCGCGGGCGGTGAAGGGGATGGCCTCGGCGTCGTCGGGCGGCGCGGGCAGGGGCGCGAGGTCGCCGTTCAGGACCAGCTCGTGGGGCTCGACGAAGCGGGTGCTGGCCGTCTCGCCGTCCGCGCCCAGCAGGTAGGGGTGGCTGACGGGGCCGAAGTCGAGCGCCGTCGCGGGGGCGCGGCGCGCGTCGTACAGGCAGAGCATGATCGTCGCGGCCGGGCGGAGCGCGGCGTTGACCAGGGACTCGTAGCGGATCAGCTCCCTGATGTCGCGCTCGCTCCGGCCCTCCCAGTCGGGTTCGCCGATGACGAGGGTGCGGCGGTCGCGGGTGTACTCGTGATAGGCGGCCAGGGTGCGGTACGGGTGCGCGTACCAGCCGGTGGAGACCCGGCTGTCGATGCGCCCGGCGTCGCGGCCGAGGGCGTCGTGCAGCAGGTCGAGCTTGTCCGCGCACGTGATCACCAGCACGTGCCTGCCCTCGTCGAGGGCGGAGCGCACGCGCGGCGTGGCGAGCCTCACAAAGGCCTCGTCCGAGTCGTGCGGCACCGCGATGTGGCGCAGCGACTCGCCGTCGGAACGTGCCCGGTCGGGGCGCACGGGCGAAACGTAGCAAGCGCTAGAGGTGCTGCGCAACGGCTATCAACGCCACCGCCCCGAGCGCGCAGGCCACACCGGTCACCTGGATGGCCCGCAGGCGCTCTCCCAGCACCTGCCTGGCCAGCAGCAGGGTGCTCGCGGGGTAGAGCGAGACGAGCACGGCGACCAGGCTGAGCAGGCCGTCCCGCTGGGCCAGCAGGTAGAGCACGTTGGCCGCCATGTCGAGCACGCCCGCCGCCACGATGATGTGCAGGGAGCCCGGGGCCGGCCTGAGAGCGCGCCGCGTGACCAGGGCCAGCAGCGCCACCGTCGTGATGGACGACACTCTGGCGCCGACCAGCGGCCACAGGCCCGCCTCGTCCGGGGCCATGGCCAGCAGGATGAAGAAGCCGCCGAACCCGGCCCCGGCGGCCAGCGCGGTCAGCACGGACGCGAGCGAGCCCCGCCGGTCCGTGGACCTGTCCTGGCTGATCAGCAGCACCGCGCAGAGCGCCAGCGCCACGCCCACCAGCGCCCAGAACTCGGGCCGCTCGCCCGTCGCCAGCCCGAACACCACGGGCAGCGCCGCCGAGGTGACCGCGGTCGTCGGGGCGACCACCGACATGACCCCCGTGGCCAGCGCCCGGTAGAACAGCACCAGCCCGGCCGCGCCCGACAGCCCCGCCGCCAGGCCCCACGACAGGGCGGCGGCGCTCGGCGTGCCGGGCAGCAGCGGAAGCAGGGCGAGGATCAGCACCAGGCCCGCGATCTGCGACAGCACGACGACCGACAGCACTTGGGAGCGCCGGGTGGCCAGGCCGCCGAAGAAGTCGGCCGTGCCGTAGACCACGGCGCAGGCGGTCGCCAGGATCACCGTCACCGGTGCACCTCCTTCGGTTCAACAGGTTGCACTGTTAGTACAACACATAGAGTACATTCCACTGCAAATGGGATTCACTAGACTGCACTGCGTGGAAGATCCCGATCTGATCAACCAGGCCATCGCGAACAACGTCCGGGCCCAGCGGGCGCACCGGGGGCTGACGCTGGACGCCCTCGCCGCCAGGTCGGGGGTGAGCAGGGGCATGCTGGTGCAGGTGGAGCAGGGCAGGACCAACCCGAGCGTCTCCACGCTCACCCGGATCGCCTCGGCCCTGGGCGTCACCGTGGCCCGGCTCGTCGAGGTCGCCGACGTGCCGACGGTGCGGATCGTGAGCAAGGCCGACGTGGTCACGTTCGACCAGGGGGACGTGCGGGCGCGGCTGCTGGTCGGCGCCGACGTGCCGATGATCCTGGAGCTGTGGGACTGGCTGCTGCCGCCCGGCGGCCACCACGACGGCGACGCCCACCCGCCGGGCACCCGCGAGATGCTGACCGTCCTGGACGGGGAGCTGACGCTCACCGTGTACGGCAAGAGCCACGTGATCGGCAAGGACGACGCGGTGCTCTTCACCGCCGATCGGCCCCATCGTTATGCCAACCGGGGCACCGAGGACCTCAGGTTCGTGATGGTGGTCGCGGAGCCGCACGAGGCCCACGACCAATGACCTTGGAACACTGTGGAAAAGATCGGTAACAGCCAGTAATCTAGGTGCTCCGGCCGGGTCCGTGAAGCGTCAAGCACCCCGTTCCAAGGCTCGCCGCGCGCTCCGCGCCGCGAGCTGCCGCGTAAGAGGCACGGGAATCCCCGTTCATCCGGGCGGGAGCAGGTCAATCCATGCGTTGGACGGCTGTTGCCCGTTGTTGGGTACATCCTTGGTGTGGCGGAATGTGGGCAGGGAGTGGCGTGTGAGTGAGGCCCCCGCGGCGACAGAGAAGCTCCAGGCGGAGCTTCGCGCTCTGGGCGTCACCAGCGCGTACGAGGTAGGGGACGGAGCGACAATCTCGGTATGGATAGGCCTGGTCGTTCGGTATAGAGATGGTTTTTACCGTTGGCAGGAAGGAGCGGTGAAACGTCGGCATCTGGGTACGGATCCGGTCGGATGTGCCATGCGCGTGGCGCGCCGCTACAAGGAACTGCAGGCCGATATCCCACTCTGGTGGGACGACCTGGCCAGGGAATTGCGGGGGAAACCGGTCCAGGACTATCCATAGGCCCCCGCGCGCGGCGTTTCGGGGGGAACCATGCGCGTATGGGCTTTGCCGCTGGCCCTGCTCGCTTTGGCGATCTGTGTCACCTATTCGGTGGCGCGCCGCCATCAGACCGCGCCGCCTGCGACGCCGATCGTGCCGTACAAGGCGGCCGTCGTCGATCCGGCGGCGCTGGCCAAGCGGCTGGTGTCGATGCAGTACGGGTCCGGCTGGCCACGCAGCCGCAAGTTCGACTGCTCGAAGCTCAAGTGCGTGGCCCTGACCTTCGACGACGGGCCCGGCGAGTACACCGCGCGGCTGCTCGACCTGCTGCACAGGCGTGACGTCAAGGCCACGTTCTTCGTCATCGGGCAGATGGTGGCGGCCGACAAGGGCGGCCACCTCGTCCGGCGCATCGTCGAGGACGGCCACGAGATCGGCAACCACTCCTGGAGCCACCCCGCCCTCACCGGGCTGTCGCGCGACGGGGTCGAACGGCAGCTCAGGCACACCGACGACCTCGTGTTCAAGCTGACCGGGGTGCGGATGCACGTCATGCGGCCGCCGTACGGGTCGACCAACGAGGCCGTCGCCGAGGAGTCGCGCCGCGAAGGGCTGGCGCAGATCCTCTGGAACGTCGACACCCTCGACTGGCTGAACCGGGTCCCCACGATCGTGGCCCGGCGGGCCGGTGAGGCCAAACCCGGATCGATCATCCTCATGCACGACATCCACCGCACGACGGTGGAGGCCGTGCCGGCCATTCTCGACATCCTGGGGCGGAAGGGCTTCACGTTCGTCACGGTTTCGGAGCTCTACGGCAGGACGCCGTCGCCGGGGCGCACGTACACGGAGCGGTGACCGAGCTGTCGGTGCGGCGTGGCACCCTTGGGGCATGGGTTTCAGCGGCTTCCCTGATGAGGCGTTCCTGTTCTACGAGGGGCTCGAGGCGGACAACTCGAAGACCTACTTCACGCGGCACAAGCACCTCTACGAGGAGGCGGTGCGGGAGCCGATGCTCGCGCTCACGGACGAGCTGGCTTCCGAGTTCGGGGCGGCGCAGCTCTTCCGGCCCTATCGCGACGTGCGCTTCGCCAAGGACAAGTCGCCGTACAAGACCCATCAGGGTGCCTTCGTGGACCTCCAGCCGGGGATCGGGCTCTACGTGGAGCTGAGCGCGGCCGGGTTGTTCACGGCCGGAGGCTTCTACACGCAGGCTCCCGACCAGGTGGCCCGCTACCGGGCGGCGGTGGACGAGGACCTGACGGGCAAGCCTCTGGAGTCGATCACGGGGGCGCTCGTGGGCGATGGCTACGCGCTGGGCGGGGAGCGCCTCAAGACCAAACCGCGGGGCTTCTCGGAGGACCACCCGCGGATCGAGCTGCTGCGGCACAAGTCGCTGTACGCGGGGGTGCGCTGGGAGCCGGAGCCGTGGGTGCACACGGCGGAGGTGCGGGAGCGGGTGTCCCGTACGTGGCGCGCCTACGGGCCCTTGCTCGACTGGCTCTGCGCCCACGTCCGCGCCAGCGAACTCCCCCGCCGCTAACCCCAACCTTGGCCCCCAGGCGTCGTGCGCCCCGTGGCGGGCGTTGGCGGCGCGGCGTGCTCCCGGTCGACGCGGCACCGGCCAGGCGCTCGCCGCCCCCGCGTTGAGCGCTGGTCACCCGGCGCCGGGTCGGCGAGGCGTTGTCCGGTGGTGCTCGGCGCAACGCGGTCGGTGCTCAGGCCCCGGTTCCGCAGGTGGGGGTGGTCAGCGGGGGGCGGTGGTGGTGATCTGGTCGCCCTTGAGGATGCGGTCGACGGTTTGGCCGGCCGCTGAGGTGGCGGCGGTGGTGCCGGCGGCCACGAGGATGGCCAGGGCGGGGGCGGCCAGGCTGCGGATGCTGCGCAGGTTGCGGACCCGGGCCCACGGCTCCCCGGCCAGGTGCATGAGCCGCCACTCCCAGTACAGCCCCAGCCCCACGCACACCATCGTCACCTGCCCCACCACGATCCCCACCACCTGCACCTTGTCGACGGCCCCGATGTCCGGCTCCACCAGGGTGGACAGGTAGCCCGACAGCTCGGTGAGCAGGGCCGCGGCGGTCAGCTGGAGGGCCTTGGTCATCGGCTGGGTGCCGCGCAGGCGTGGGTAGAAGTAGCCGTACAGGAAGCCGAAGGCCGGCAGCGTGATCAGGTAGCGCGCGTCGAAGATGAAGCTGGTCAGGTCGGCCCCGTCCGGCCACCCGTACACGATCGCGAAGGGCAGGCTCAGCAGCAGGCTCACGGCGAAGGCGTGCACGCCGTTGTGCCAGGGCGTGCATCCGGCGGAGGTGGCGAAGGCGGTCTCGGGGTGGCGGCCGTGCTGCCGCATCGCCTTCTCCAGGGCGTCCCGCCGCTCGTCGAAGTCGGCCATCGACATCTCGCCGGAGCCGATGCTGCCCCGTCCGATGCGGTACAGCTCCTGCTCGGCGACGAGCAGCAGCCGCTTGTGCAGGGCGGCCCTGATGAGCAGGCGGTGCTCCTCCGGCGAAGCGGGCTCGGTGAGTACGGGTCGCGGCCCGGAGAGCAGCCAGCGCGCGCTCGCCCAGGCGACGATCGAGGTGATCGCCAGCAGCGGCAGCGGCACGTCGATGTCCGCGAGGGTCGTGCTGCCGCCGGGCGTGATGTAAAGCACCATCAGTACGGCGAACATGGTCGACTCGGCGACCGGGTTGTCGATCGCGGCGAGTTCGTCACCGAGCCGCCGCAGCCGCAGCACCAGCATCAGGAACCCCAGCAGCAGCAACCCGAGCACCCCGCGCACGAGCGGGGTGAGCACCAGGCTGCCGATCCGCGGCTCGGGTTGCGACGCCGCCAGGCTCCACGACCCGGAGTCCAGCCATTCGGTCGGCCAGCCCTGGACCAGCAGGCTCACGACGACCGCGCCGATCACCGCGCCGCGCGTCCACTGCTTGGTGGCCACGGCGATGGCGGCGACCGGGATCATGGCCCAGCTCAGCGCCAGCACCAGCCGGATGCTGTCCGGCGGATAGACCCCGGCCAGCAGCGCCCGCATCCACAGCGCCAGCGCCAGCAGCCCGATCGCGGCCTCGGCCGACAGCACGGCCAGCCGTACGATCACCGGCCTGACCCCCAGGTCCACGCTGAACGCCACCGCGGACCCGGCCGCGGCCACGGCCGCCACCGCCCCTCCGGCCAGCAGCGTCTGCCCCGCCAGCTGCCCGTGCAACCACGACCAGGCCAGCATGCCGACCCCGACCACCACGCCCAGCCCGGTCACGACCAGCAGGTCGCGCGTGTTCCACGGAGGGCTGGTGGGCAGCACCCGTCCCGCGTGCCGCAGCGCGAGCGCGGGCACCGCGACGAACAGGATCACGTACGCCACCGCCGACCAGTCCTCGGCGACCAGCGGGATCAGCAGCGTGGGGGCCGCCACGGCGAGCCCGACGAACAGCTCCCTGTTGGGCAGCCGATCCCACCACCCGCGCCCGAGCGAGCGCGCCAGGAAGGCGACGAGCGCGAGCGCGGTGAGCACGCCGAGCGCGGTGGCCCACGAGAAGTCGTCCTCCACGACCGTGTCGGCGAACCCGAACGAGTCCGGCGCCAGCGTCATGCTCACCGGATACGCCCCGATGGTGAACTCCAGCCGCTCCTCCTGCTCCCGATCCGGCGTGATCCCCGCCAGCCGCAGCACCGTCCATTCGCCGGGCAGCACCGCGATCGAGCGAGAGGTGACGATCAGCGGGAGCGCGCTGGGCGCGGTGAAGTCGAGCTTGAGCAGTTCGTCCCTCTTGACCTGCCGCAGCAGCGTCACGGTGAACCTGGCCGTGGTGCCGCCGGAGTCGGAGGTCAGGATCGGCGCCAGGCGCGTCGTGGGCGCCAGCCCGGGCCCTTCCACCTTGATGGCGCCGAACGCGGCGTCGGTGACCTGCTGAAGCGTGCCGGGGAACCCGCTGCCCTGGCGCAGCGACTCCGTGAGCGGGTCCTTGGGTGCCATCTGGAGCCGGTGCACGACGGTCACCTTGACCTGCCGCTGGCGGGGATCGAGCCGCCCCTCGGGCACCGGTTCCAGGTCGCTCCTAGTCGCCCTGGTGATCAGCACCTCGCTGGTGGCCTTGCGGGCCCAGCCGACGGTGGGGTCGGCGCGGGCGGCGGCCGCCACCCACGGGTTGGGAACCGCGGTGCTTTTGAGCGGCGCGGGTCCCGCCACCGGTCTGGCTGCGACGGTGCACCAAACGATCGCCCCCAACGACACCAGAGCCAGCCCGAACGCAGTTGCCATCCGGAGCCATCCCACAAATTGGATGATTCTCCGGAATGGCGGAATGTTCTATGTCACGGGGTCACGGTGTGATTACAGCTTTTCCCCATGACCCCATTTCTTGACCGGCGGGCTCATTCATCGCCCATGGCAGGGCCGGAAGCCTTACCATGCGCGCTTACGCCGGAAAAAGCCGTCAGGAATACCTCAGGCGCGCTTGGCGCGGGCCGCGGCGCGGCCGCGCGTGGCGGCGTCGAGCACGACCTTGCGGATGCGCACGTGTTCCGGAGTGATCTCCACGCACTCGTCCTCGCGGATGAACTCCAGCGCCTGCTCCAGCGAAAGGACGCGCGGCGGGATCACCTTTTCCGTCTCCTCGCTGGTGGAGGAGCGCATGTTGGTGAGCTTCTTCTCCTTGGTGATGTTCACGTCCATGTCGTCGGACCGGGAGTTCTCGCCGACGATCATGCCTTCGTAGACCTCGGTCGTCGGCGAGACGAACAGCGTGCCGCGCTCCTGCAGGTTGAGCATCGCGAACGCGGTCACGGGGCCGGACCTGTCGGCCACCAGGGAGCCGTTGTTACGGGTGCGCAGCTCGCCGAACCAGGGCTCGTACGAGTCGAACACGTGGTGCACCAGGCCGGTGCCGCGCGTCTCGGTGAGGAACTCCGTGCGGAAGCCGATCAGGCCGCGCGCCGGGACCACGAACTCCATCCGGATCCAGCCGGTGCCGTGGTTGGTCATGTGCTCCATGCGGCCCTTGCGCACGGCCAGGAGCTGGGTGACCGCGCCGAGGTACTCCTCGGGGCAGTCGACCGTCAGCCGCTCGACCGGCTCGTGCACCTTGCCGTCGACGGTCTTGGTGACGACCTGCGGCTTGCCGACGGTCAGCTCGTAGCCCTCGCGGCGCATCTGCTCGACCAGGATGGCCAGCGCCAGCTCGCCGCGGCCCTGCACCTCCCAGGCGTCGGGCCGGTCGGTGGGCAGCACGCGCAGCGACACGTTGCCGACCAGCTCCTTCTCGAGGCGGTCCTTCACCATGCGGGCGGTGACCTTGGCCCCCTTGACCTTGCCGACCAGGGGCGAGGTGTTGGTGCCGATGGTCATCGAGATGGCCGGCTCGTCGACCGTGATCAGCGGCAGCGGGCGCGGGTCCTCGGGGTCGGCCAGCGTCTCACCGATCATGATCTCGGGGATGCCGGCGATGGCGATGATGTCGCCGGGGCCCGCCTCCTCGGCCGGCTTGCGCTCCAGGGCCTCGGTCATGAGCAGCTCGGTCACCTTGACGCGCTGGATCGTGCCGTCGGTGCGGCACCAGGCCACCTGCTGGCCCTTGCGCATGATGCCCTGGTGGATGCGGCACAGAGCGATGCGGCCGAGGTAGGAGGAGGCGTCGAGGTTGGTGACGTGGGCCTGGAGCGGCGCGTTGGGGTCGTACGTCGGCGCGGGGATGGTCGACTTGATGATGTCGAACAGTGGCTCGAGGTCCGTCGAGTCGGGCATGCCACCGTCCTCGGGGCGCTCCATGGAGGCCCGGCCCGCCTTGGCGGAGGCGTACACGATCGGGAAGTCGATCTGCTCCTCCGTGGCGTCGAGGTCCATGAACAGCTCGTAGACCTCGTCCACCACGTCCTTGATGCGGGCGTCGGGGCGGTCGACCTTGTTGATGCACAGGATGACCGGCATCTTGGCGGACAGCGCCTTGCGCAGCACGAAGCGGGTCTGCGGCAGCGGGCCCTCGGAGGCGTCGACCAGCAGCACCACGCCGTCGACCATCGACAGGCCGCGCTCGACCTCACCGCCGAAGTCGGCGTGGCCGGGGGTGTCGATGATGTTGATGGTCATGCCGCCGTGCTGGACCGCGGTGTTCTTCGCGAGAATGGTGATGCCCTTCTCGCGCTCGAGGTCGTTGGAGTCCATGACCCGGTCGTCGACGTCCTGGTTCGCGCGGAAGGCCCCGGACTGCCAGAGCATGGCGTCGACCAGCGTGGTCTTGCCATGGTCGACGTGCGCGATGATCGCGATGTTCCGCAGGTCGTCGCGGCTGTTCAAAGGCATGATGACGTCTCGCTCTGTGTCGTGGGGGCGGCCGCGCGAAGTCGCGGCCTTATAAGTCTAGTTGATCCCCTCTGATGACAAGCGCGACCTGAGCGGATCTCCCGAGGAACGGGCGCGAGGCGAGGTGAAAGCTTCGCCTACATAGAGGGAACGCTTGCGTAACCGGACGTCTCGCGCGGGGAAAACCTTACGTACATAGCCGGTTGCACAATTGTGCGCATGGCAACCGGGGCCCGCGTCCCTAGATTGTCGGCATGACCTGGACAGAGCTGGTTATGGCCGCGGCGCCGACCCAGGGGGACCAACCGGCGGTCAGCGAAGTCAGGACCGGCGAGGTGCTGTCATACGCCGCGTTCGCCCGGCGCGTCACCCGCGCCGCGGCCGGTCTGCAGCGCCAGGGCCTGCGTTTCGGCGACGAGGTGATCGTCGACGTCCCGCAGGGCACGACGTTGCCCGTCGCGGTCCATGCCGTGGCCTGGGCGGGCGGGGTGGCGGTGCTCGCGGCCTCGGGCACGGGGCGCTTCATGATCACCCAGCGCCGCTACGACCCCGCCGCGGTGAAGGTCGACCGGGTCTTCTCCTTCGAGTCCGTCCCGGGGGCCAAGCCGTTCACCGCGCTGATCGGCGACCGCGCCCTCGAGTACGGTCCGCTGGCCGGGCCCGCGGTCGCCGTCTACGGCGGGCAGGTGTTCGACAACCATTCGCTGGCGGGCGACCTGCGCAGGCTCGCGACCCGGCTGGTGATCGGCAAGGACGACGTGGTGATCAGCGCGGTGAGCGAGCCGTTCCGGGGCCTGCGGGTGATCGACCTGGCGATGACGGTGGGGGCGCACGTCGTCATCGCCCACGAGCCGAGCCTGGTGGGCTGCCGCGTGCTGGCCCACGAGCGCCGGGCCACCATGGTCGTCGCGCCGTACGACCTGGCCAGACGGCTGCTCGGCGACCCCATCCTGCGTGTCGTCGACGAAAGGGCGATCGTGAGCTCGCTTGGGCTGTGAAAAGTGCGACACTGTGGGAGAGTGTGATCCTTCAGCGACGCAGGGTGACCACATGCCAGATCCCCCCAGGCACAACCTTCCGGCGGAGCCCAACCGATTCGTGGGTCGCGAGCGCGATCTCGACGAGCTGCGCGGGCTGTTCCGCGAGACGCGCGTCGTCACGTTGTGCGGGGTGGGCGGCATCGGCAAGACCCGGCTGGCCCTGCGCGTCGCGGCCGGGCTGGTGTCCGCGTACCCCGATGGCGTCTGGCTGGTCGAGCTGGCCCGGCTGAGCCACCCCGAGCTGGTCGATCAGGAGATCGGCCGGGTGCTCGGCGTGCGGGAGGAGGCGGGCCGCCCGGTGCTCGGCACCGTCCTCGACCGGCTGCGCCGCCTGCACTGCCTGCTGCTGTTCGACAACTGCGAGCACCTCATCGACAGGTGCGCCGAGGTCGCCGCGGCGCTGATCGCGGCCTGCCCGCGCCTGAGCGTCCTGGCCACCAGCCGGGAGCCGCTGCGCATCGCCGGCGAGCTGATCTGGCGGGTCCCGCCGCTCGACGTGCCCCACGAGGGCAGCCCCGAGGCCGATTCCGTGCAGCTCTTCGTCGACCGGGCGGCGGCCGCCGGCACCAAGCTGGGCCCCGGCAGCCTGCCCGACGTGGTGCGGCTGTGCCGGGCGCTCGACGGGCTGCCGCTGGCGCTGGAGCTGGCCGCGGCCCGCACCAGCCTGCTCAGCCCGGGGCAGATCGCCGACCGCATCGACGACCGGTTCTCGCTGCTCACCACCGGCGGCCGCACCGCCCCCGCCAGGCAGCGCACGCTGCTCGCGGCCGTCGAGTGGAGCTATGACCTGCTGTCGGCGAAGGAGCAGGTGCTGCTTCGCCGGCTGTCGGTGTTCGCCGGAGACTTCGACCTCGACCTGGCCGAGCAGGTCTGCGCCGAGCGGCCCATCTCGGAGGCGGAGATCGTCGACCTGCTCGGCGGGCTGGTCGACAAGTCCCTCGTGCTGTGCGACGAGAGCCGCAGGCGCTACTGGCTGCTGGAGACCATCAAGCGCTACGCGGTGGGGTGCCTCCGGCAGGCCGGCGAGCGCGAGGTCCTGCGCGAGCGTCACCTGCGCGTGGTCTGCGAGCTGCAGGAGCGCCACTTCACCACCGAGCTGGTCGAGCGCGGCGTCCCGTGGGCGCGCCGCCTCGGTGCGCTGACCATGAGCAAGCACCTCGTCGTCGACCAGCGGATGGCGCTCGACTGGTCCGTGGAGTCCGGCAACGTGCCGCTGGGCCTGCGCCTCTGCACCGCCAGCAGCGGCCTGCTGCCGCTCTGCGGAAACCTGACGGAGACCGTCACCTGGATCGAGCGGCTGCTCTCGCTCGACCTGAGCCAGGTGCCCGACGAGCAGATCGCGCAGGCCAAGGGATACCTCGCCTACGGCCTGGAGGCCAGGGACGAGCTGAGCCGCTCCCTGGCGCTGGCCGAGGAGAGCCTGGCCGGGCTCCCCGCGACCAACATGTTCGCGCGCTGCGTCATCCACAGCCTCATCGTCGTCGTGCTGCTGCGCATGGGCCGGCCCGAGGACGCGGTGCACCACGCGGAGGAGGGCCTGGCCCAGGCCCTGCGCTCGGGCGACGCGTGGAACCAGGCGGCGGCGCTGGCCGGGCTGTCGGCCGTGGCGCTGACGCGCGGGCGGCTGCGCGAGGCCCAGCGGCACGGCGAGGAGGCGCTCGCCCGGGCCCGCGAGCACGGCCACCGGTGGATCATGGCCAGGACCGCCACCCAGCTCGGCGCGGTGGCCGAGTTCCGCGGCGACCTGGAGACCGCCAAGGCCCAGTACGAGATGGTCGTCCCGTGGCTGCGCGAGCTGGGCAGCGACCTCGATCTGTCGCGCGCCCTGGCCAGGGTCGGCAGGGTGACGGCGATGCTGCACGAGTTCACCGTGTCGCGGGAGTGGCTGGCCGCCAGCCTCGCCCTGGGCAGGGAGACCGGGCAGCGCCACGGTGTGGCCCTGTGCCTGGTGGGGCTGTCGGTGCTGGCGGAGTGCGAGGGCGACCTGGAGGGCGCGGTGCTGGCCGCGGGCGCGGCGACCCGGCTGCGCGAGTCGATCGGGCAACATCTGCCCGCGATCAAGGCCGAGGAGCTGCTCGGCCGGGCCCGCACCAAGCTGGGCGACGGCCGCGCCACCTCGCTGTGGTCGCGGGGGCAGGCGATGAGCCCCGACGACGCCGCCCGGCACGTGCTGGAGGGCGAGCGGCTGGCGCAGCGGGCGCCGGTGGCGGCCGAACGGGTCAAACACTCGCTGCTGACGGCCCGCGAGCAGGAGATCGCGGGCCTGCTCACCCGCGGGCTGTCCAACCGCGCCATCGCGACGGAGCTGGTGATCAGCCCCGCCACGGTCGCCCGGCATATCGCCAACATCATGGAGAAACTGGGCTACACGTCACGGGCCCAGATCGCGGTCTGGGCCGCCGAGCACCCGGCGGTCGCCCCCTGAGCGCTGCGCGGTTCTGCATAGGGATCTGCATATTCCGCCCCATGTACGCATGAGGGGCCCTCCCTACCGTGGGCCACATGGATGAGCGCATCGTCATGGTGGACTCGGGCACCGGCCTGAGGCTCACCGAGGAGCAGCTGGACGAGAGGTCCGCCGTCGCGGCCGTCCAGCTGCGGCGCAGAGGCGTGCGCGCGGGCGACACCGTGCTCATCTGCCTGCCCGTGGGCGCCGACCTGCTGGTGGCGACCGACGCGGTGATCGCCGCGGGCGGCGTGGCCTGGCCGCTGCCGTGCGACCTCGACGTGGGCGCCTTCAGGGATCGGATCCACGCCAGCGGGGCCCGCGTGATGATCTCCAACGTGCCGATGGCGCTCGACGCGGCGGACGAATCACGCGTACGGATCGTGATGAGCGTCGCAGACCTCAGCACATCGCGAACATAAGCTCGTCTTCATGCCCTACGCGCCTCATTTCCCCGTCATGCTCAGAACCGACGACGGGGTACGCATCAACGCCGCCCACACCCCCTCCACCCGCACCGACCTAGGGATAGTGATGGCGCACGGGTTTACCGGGTCGTGGCGGGATCGGACCGCGCGGCGGATCGTGCACGTGCTGAGCGGGTACGGCGGCGTGATCGCCTTCGACTTCCGCGGCCACGGGCGCTCCGGCGGCGAGTCCACGGTGGGCGACCTGGAGGTCCTCGACCTGGAGGCCGCCGTCCGGCACGCCCGCGTGGTCGGCTACTCCAAGATCGCGGTCGTGGGCTTCTCCATGGGGGCGGCGGTGGCCGTACGGCACGCGGCCCTGCGCGGCGGCGTGGACGCCGTGGTGGCGGTGAGCGCCCCGGCACGCTGGTACTACCGCGGCACCAAGCCGATGCGGCAGGTCCACTGGGCCATCGAGCGGCCGTTCGGGCGCCTGGCGGCGCGGGTGGTCAAGCGGACGAGGATCGCCCGCGGCGAGTGGGACCCGATCCCGATGCCGCCCCACGAGGCCGCCGCGCTCATCTCGCCGACCCCGCTGCTGATCGTGCACGGCGACCGCGACACGTTCTTCCCGCTCGACCACGCGCACCAGCTCTACGCCGGGGCCCGCGAGCCCAAGGAGCTCTGGGTCGAGCCCGGGTACGGCCACGCGGAGACCGCCGCGACCCCCGAACTCATCCGACGAATCGGCAAATGGATCTCCTCGAACTTTTCGTGAGTAATTCACGTCTACCTAGGGCGTAAGGAAAGAAACCGCCGGGAGAAAGTCCCTGGGGAAGGAAACCGCCGTTGCGGTGGACGTGGGACATACTGCTGGTAGCGGGATCTGTACCTAGCGTTGCGGGGGCGCGCTGGGTGCACGTCCCGTGGCACGACGAAGGGCCTCGCGGAACGCCGCGAGGCCCTTCTCGCCGGTGCTAGCCGAGCCGCGCGATCGTCTTGTACTCCAGGTAGCCGTTCAGGCCCTCGGGGCCCAGCTCGCGGCCGATGCCGCTGGCCTTGTAGCCGCCGAAGGGCGCGTTGGTCTCCAGCATGAAGCAGTTGACGCCGTACGTGCCGGTGCGGACCTGGCGGGCCACGTCCATGCCGTGCTCGGCGTCGGCCGTCCACACCGTGCCGGCCAGCCCGTAGTCGCTGTCGTTGGCGATGCGGACGGCGTCCGCCTCGTCCTCGTACGGGATCACGGCCAGGACCGGGCCGAAGATCTCCTCGCGGGCGATGCGCATCTCGTTGGTGACGCCGGCGAAGACGGTGGGGGAGACGTACCAGCCGCGGTCGAAGGGACGGTCGAGGCCGCCGACGACGATCTTGGCCCCCTCGTCCATGCCGATCTTGATGTAGCCCTCCACCCGGTCCTGCTGCCGCTTGGCCACCAGCGGGCCGATGCCGGTCGCCGGGTCGGCGGGGTCGCCGACGGGCTGGGAGTTGACCATGTTCGCGACGGCCTCGACGACCTCGTCGTAGCGGTTGCGCGAGGCCAGGATGCGGGTCTGCGCCACGCAGGCCTGGCCGTTGTTCATGAGCGAGGCGATGGACAGGAAGCCCATGCTGGCGGCCAGGTCGGCGTCGTCCAGGACGATCGCGGCGGACTTGCCGCCCAGCTCCAGGCTGACCCTCTTGAGCTGCTCGCCGCAGATGGAGCCGATGCGCCGGCCGGCCGCCGTCGAGCCGGTGAAGGCCACCTTGTCCACGCCGGGGTGGGAGACCAGGTACTCGCCGGCCTCGCGGCCCGCGGCCACGATGTTGAGCACGCCCGCGGGGATGCCCGCCTCGATCGCCCACTCGGCCAGCAGGTACGCGTCCAGCGGCGTCTCCGGCGCCGGCTTGAGCACGATCGTGCAACCGGCCAGCAGCGCGGGCGCGACCTTGGTCATCGTGACGAACTGGGGCACGTTCCACGGCACCACGGCCGCCACCACGCCCACCGGCTCCCTGCGCACGGTCAGCGGGCCGAACAGCCCCGGCCGCTGCTCCTCCTGCGCGAACGTCTTGCCCAGCTCGGCGTAGTACTGCAGCATGCCCAGCGGCTGGGGCGCCTGGGCGAGGTTCGAGAACGTGATCGGCGAGCCCATCTCCTCCGTGATGAGCTGGGCCATCTCGCCCTGCCGCTCGTTGTAGATCGCGGCCAGCCGGCCGATGACCTCGGCCCGCTCGGCGAACGTCATCCGCGGCCACGGCCCGTGGTCGAACGCCTCCCTGGCGGCCGCGACCGCGCGCTCCATGTCCTCGGCCGTGCCGTCGGGCACCTGGCCGACCACCTCCTCGGTGTGCGGGGAGACGACGTCTATCGTTCCGGTGCCCGCGGGGGCCACCCATTCGCCCCCGATGAACAGCGTGTCGTGCCGGCGCATGTCGTGACCCTCCTGTTTGACCGAATGCTTGCTTGTTTCCGGACTTCCTCAAGGTGACCGAACCATGTTCTGTCCGGACACGCAAGAGGGGCGCGGCACGCGCGGCCGCACCCCTCCGCGGGCCTACCCGAGCAGGTGCTTCATGGATCTCTTGACGAGGTCGGCACGCGTGGCCGCGTCGGTCACGCTCTCAGCGCCGAAGCCCAGGTAGACGGTGTCCTTGGTGACGATTCCCGCACCCTCCTCGAAGACCTGGTCCGTCCTGAACCAGTTGTTGATCGACGGCGAGGTGCCCTCTGGAGGCGCCCCGACGGTCCAGCCGCCCAGGTCCGACTCGAACGAGGTCTGCTCCGTCGTCACGCCGTCCAGGGTGACCGCGAAGTCGTCCAGGAAGACGCCCGCGCCCTGGGTGCCCCAGTCGCTGATGTAGGAGACCGACAGCTCGACCTGCTTGCCCGCGTACGGGGTCAGGTCGATCTTCCACTGCTGCCAGCCGGCCGAGTTGCCGGTGGCGGCGTTCCAGGCGCCGGTGGTGCCGGTGGACTCGCAGTTGGGCCCCTGGTAGCGCTCGGTGAACGGGTGGATCGTCCGCCAGCCGTCGCCGCCGCTGGGCGGGTCGCAGCTGCTGCCGGTCTCCTGGGTGGTGTGCCCGTTGGCGTCCGGCAGCGTGGTCCAGTCGTCGCCGCCCGCCGTGTGCGCCTCGACCGCCAGGTAGTCCCAGGTGTTCTCGGTGTCGTACGACGTCCAGAACGTCAGCTCGCCGCCGGTCCTGCCGGTCAGGTCGATCGTCTTGGTCAGCCGCTTCCACGAGACGTCGGCGATGCCGCTGTAGACGTCCCACGCCCCGGAGTGCGGGTCGAACGGGCCGCCAGGACGCGCCCACTTGACCTGCGCCGAGCTCGCGAACAGCGGGAACTGCTGCGCGGGCAGGATGGCCGAGGTGGCCACGAACGAGTTGGTGTGACCCGGCTCGATCGTCGCGTTGAAGCCCTGGAACCTGCCGCCGTTGCCGGTCAGCGCGAACGGCTGACCGGTGTTCTGGTCGGTGCCGGCGTCGTCGAAGAAGACGTACGCGCCCAGCCAGTACTGCTGGAAGTCGTTGAACACCGGGATGCACGGCGGGTCGTCCGGGACCGTGCACTCCGGCTGCGCCGGCTGGTCGGGCTGGTAGTAGTAGGCGCCGTTGTTGTTGGCCGCGAACGACGGGTACTTGCCGGCGTGCAGTAGCTTGCCGCCCTCGTTCAGGTAGTTGCGGACCGCCAGCTCGGTGTCCACGCCGCCCTTGGAGGTCGTGCCGCCCACCTGGCCGGGCGACCTCGGGATGATGTCGTCGCCGGTCTCCCACACGACGGCCTTGTAGTGGCTGAGCACGCCCAGCGGGTGCGGGGCCCTGCGGCCCATCTTGTCCATGTCGTACACGTCCGAGGTGTAGCCGGCCGCCGTGAGCGCCGCGGCGTACTCGTCGGCGTACTTGGCCTCGGTCACGCCCTGCGCCGGGCTGAGGCCCGTGACGTCCTCCGTGGCCAGGATCAGCACCTTGCCGCCGATGTCGGCCGCCACGGTGTAGGTGAAGTCGGCGCTCTTCCTGCCGATCGAGGCGAACCAGACCTTCACCTTGTCGCCGGGTTTGGTACCGGTGATCTTGCCGCGCAGCCGGTGGTAGTAGCGGTCGTAGCCGCTGCCGTACCGCTCGCCGCCCTTCCACTCGCCCGTCGGGACGGTCTTGGTACGGCCGCCGTTGACCTGGTAGTTCAGGAGGACCGGGCCGAGCTTGCGCTTGGCGTTGACCTGGACGACCTGGTCCTTGCCGCAGCTGACCTCGAACGGGTCGATCTCGAAGTCCGGGGCCGTGTTGCCCAGGTGGTTCACCGGCTCGGCGGGGTTGACCGCGGACTTGGCCACGTCGAGCGCGAACGGCAGGCCCTTCTCGAACTCGCCCTGCACCAGCGCCTCGTCGTCGGGGAAGACGAACCCGCAGCCGTCGCAGCCCTCGTCCAGCTCCGGCGTCCACGACAGCGTGCCGTACTGGCGGTGGGCGTGGTCGTTGGTGTCGCCGTTCGTGGTGTACAGCTCGGCCCCGAGGTCGGGGTCGAAGCCGGGGACGGCCGGCTTGGCGTCGTTGCCGGTGATGGCCTCGTAGATCGGGTTGTCGGCCGTCTCCGTGGCGATCTGGAAGCCGCTCGGGTAGAGCAGCAGCGGGCCGTAGGAGTGGTAGTTGAGCTGCATCTCGAACCCGATGCGTCTGAGCAGGCCGTCCATGGCCCTGGTCTCCGGCTCGCTGGCCGGGCCCGTGCCGCGGTAGGTCTCGCTGCTCGGGATGCTCGACGAGCCTTCCTCGTCGTAGTGGAAGTTCGTCGGGAAGTTCCGGTTCGGGTCGACGCCGTCACCGACCGTGATCTTGCCGTCGCCGTTGACGTCGCGCAGGTTCTTGCGCCACAGGCGGTTGCCCTCGGTGAACGTGAAGTCGTACCCGTCGGGGTTGGCCACCGGCACGAACCACAGCTCGGTCTTGTTGAGCAGGTCCTTCAGCGCGGCCCTGTTCGCGATCACGTGCTTCAGCAGCCGCAGGTCCACCTCGGTGGCGATCCACTCGCGGGCGTGCTGCGTGGCGGAGTAGAGCGTCGAGGGCTTGATGCCGTCGGGCAGCAGCCGGGCGCCCGTGGTGACCTTGACGGCCAGGATGTCCTGGCCCTTCAGCGTCCTGCCGATCGACTGGAGCTTGACGAGGTCCTTGTTGGCGTTCGCGATGGCCTTGAGCTGGTCGGCGATGCCGCCCGGCGCGGAATAGGACTTCCACACGGTGTAGCCGCCGGCCGCCTGCGCCTTGGCGGCCTCCAGCTGGGTCTGGCCCTGCGGGTTGCGTACGGGCTCGGGTTTGTGGCCGAGCTTGCGCAGCGCGTCGAGGTCGGCCTGCGCGGCGGTGAGCTCGATGTGTTCCTGGGCGCCCTTGTTCTGCTGCTGGACGACGTCGAAGCCCTTTTCCCTGAGCGTCTGCGCGGTGCCCGGGGCGCTGTCGAGCTGGTAGAGCTCGATGCGGTCCCGGGGCGGTAACGGATCCACGGACGCCCGCGCGGTCGTGGCCACGATGGAGGTGCCTAAGGCGAGGATGACGGCGGTGGCGAAAGTCAACGTTCGAGACACGATCTGCCCCTTCGCAGAGACGAGTTCGATCGCCATCTCAGACCGTTGGAGCGATCTAGACAAGGCCCAATCTTTAGGTCCGCCTTAATTCGGACAAATCATCAGAAAAGTCGCCAATGGTGCGGCAGTTCGGCCGTTCGGATGACAGGGATCAAGATCATCTTCTATAGTTTCGGTCCGTCTATGAGGGGAGGGGGCGGGTGTGAGAATCGGGCGGATCGCCGTTCTTGTCGCCGTCCTCGCCGGGCTGCTCGGCCTCCCCGGGCCGTCCCCGGCCGTGGCCGATCCCAGCCCTGGTGACCTGCGCAAACTCACCAAGCAGGCTGAGCTGCTCGAAAAGCGCTACCGCGGCCAGATCCAGAGCCTGGAGGAGATCAAGCTCCAGGTGAAACGGACCGCCACCACCTCCGGCGCCCTGCAGGCCCAGCTGAAGGCCGCGCAGGCGGACGTGGCGAACATCGCGCAGACCGCCTACATGGTGGGCCCCCTCGACACCTTCCAGCTCCTGACCCCCAACGTAGACCCGCACGTGATGCTGGGGCAGGCGGCCAACATGACCTACATGGCCGACGAGCGCACCAGGCGCGTCCAGAGCGTCCAGAAGCTGATCGCGAAGTCCAAGGAGGCGAAGCTCGCCGCCAACGACAGGATCGAGAAGCTGCGCAAGGAGATCAAGAACCTCCAGAGCAAGCAGCGAGACATCGACAAGCTGCTCGCCAAGTACGGCTTCCAGCAGCCCGGCGGCGCCGAGGGCCTGACCCAGCGCATGATCGACGTACGCGCCGACATCATGCGGAACTTCCCCATGAAGTACGGCGTGGGCTGCCTGCGCCCCGGCGACCCCGGCGAGCACGGCAAGGGCCGGGCCTGCGACTTCATGATGTCGCGTGGCGGCACCATGGCCGGCGGGTCCGACGAGGCCCGCGGAGACGCGCTGGCCGACTACCTGATCAAGAACGGCGCCCGGATCGGCGTCATGTACATCATCTGGAAGCAGCGCTACTACGACATCCGCTCAGGCGGCGGCTGGGACCCTATGTCGGACCGCGGCGGGGTCACGGCCAACCATTACGACCACGTTCACGTGTCGGTGTTCTGAGCCCGGAGGTGCTCCCGCAGCCAGCGGTAGGAGGCCTTCGGGGTGCGGCGCTGGGTCTCGAAGTCCACGTGTACGAGGCCGAAGCGCTGGTGGTAGCCCTCGGCCCACTCGAAGTTGTCCAGCAGGGACCAGACGAAGTAGCCCCGTACGTCCACGCCCTCGGCCATGGCCCGGCGCATCGCCGCGATGTGGCCCTCCAGGAACTCGATGCGCGGCCCGTCTTCGAGCGTGTCGTCGGTCGAGCAGCCGTTCTCCGTGATGAGGATGGGCGGGAGCGCGCTGCCGTACCTGGACTTGAGGCCGGTCAGGAGCTCGCGCAGGCCGTTGGGGACGACCGGCCAGCCGAACGCGGTGGTGGGGTAGCCGGTGACGCCCGCGTCCGTGAAGGGGAGCCCCTCGTCGATGGGGGCGGCTATGCGGGTGGGGTTGTAGTAGTTGATGCCCAGGGCGTCCAGCGGGGCCGCGATGACGTCGAGGTCGCCGTCCCGGATGAAGTCGAGGCTCTGGGTATACGCCGACAGGTCCGGATATTTGCCGATAAGTATGGGGTCGTTGAAGAGGCGGTTGTGCAGGATGTCGTACGCCTCCACCGCCTTCAGATCGGCCTCTTCCTGGGACGCGGGCCAGACCGGGGTGCAGTTGTTGGTGATGGCGACCTGGCGGGCGCCGGCCGCCCTCAGGGCCTCCACGGCCAGACCGTGGGCCAGGAACTGGTGGTGGGCGGCGGGGAGCGCGTCGGTGAGGAGGACCTGGCCCGGGGCGTGGATGCCCATGGCGTACCCGAAGGCCATGTGGACGAACGGCTCGTTCAGGGTGATCCAGAGGGGGACGCGGTCGGCCAGGCGGTCGGCGACGGTGGCGGCGTACTCGGCGAAATTTCCCGAAATATCGCGATTAATCCACCCGCCGCGATCTTGCAGCGCCTGCGGCAGATCCCAGTGGAACAGCGTCGGCACCGGCTGGATGCCCTTCTCCAGCAGCGCGTCCACCAGCCGCTCGTAGAAGTCGAGCCCTTCCGCGTTGACCCGCCCGTCCCCCTGCGGCTGGACGCGCGGCCACGCTATGGAGAAACGGTAGGCGTTCACGCCGAGGCCGGACATGAGATCGACGTCCTCGCGCCACCGGTGATAGTGGTCGCACGCGACGTCCCCGGTGTGCCCGTCCCTGACGCGGCCCGGCTCGTGGGCGAAGGTGTCCCAGATGGAGACGCCCCTGCCGTCCTCCTCGACCGCCCCCTCGATCTGGTACGCGGCCGTGGCCGTCCCCCACAGGAACATCCCGGGCTCCTTTCATCTACGGGAACTTTACTGGCGGTAATAAGTCAGGATGGGGTCATGACGAGTACCTTGCGCCGCCGTCCCGCCCAGCGCCGGAGCGTGGAGCGGGTGGAGCGGATGCTCGACGAGTGCGCGCTCCTGCTCGATGAGGTCGGCTACGAGGCCATGACCACCAAAGAGGTCGCCCGCCGGGCCGAGGTCCCGATCGGCACCTTCTACCAGTTCTTCCGCGACAAGCAAGGGTTGGTGCGGGCGCTGGCCCGGCGCAACCTCGAGGCGTTCCTGTCCCGCGTCATCGACCGCATCCCCAAGGCCGACCTCGGGCACTGGACGGACCTGGTGGACCTGGCCATCGACGAGTTCGTCGCCATGAAGCGCACGACGCCGGGGTTCGCGGTGCTGGACTTCGGCGAGGTCCTCCTCGCCCCGGGCGGCCCGGCGGTCGGCGGGAGCAAGACGGCGCTGGACGGGACGCAGGAGAACAACACGGTGGTGGCGGATCGGCTGCGCACCCTCACCCTCGAACTCCTGGACGCGCCGGTGGGGCCGGGGCTGGATCGCGCGCTGGTGGTGGCGGTGGAGGCTACGGACGCGGTGCTCAAGCTGGCGTTCCGCGTCAACCCTTCGGGCGATGCGGCGCTGATCGCCGAATGCAAACACCTCGTCCGCCGCTACCTGGCCGACCACCTCGCCTGACCGCCCCTCCCACCCCCTTACTCGGCCTGGCCCTCCCGGCGGCCTGCCTCGCCCTGACCTTCTGGTTGGGGGTGCGAGTCCGAAGTTCAGGTGGTGGTGGTGAGGCGGGTGTGGAGGTCTGGGTCCAGTTTGAGGTCGGTGGCGGCGATGGCCTCCTCCAACTGGGCCTGCGTCGAGACGCCCACGATCGGGACGATGCCGTCGGCCAGCAGCCAGGCCAGCACCACCTGGTTCGGCGTGGCGCCCAGCTCGTTCGCGACCTCCCGCAGCACCGTGAGCCGCCGCGTGGTTCCCGGGTGGTCGTAGATCTCGGGGACGGGCCGGTCAGGGCGCGTGTAGCTGCCGAACATCAGCGTGTTGTACGCCCACAGCGTCAGATCCGGCTCAGCGGCCAGGTAGTCGAAGGTCTCGTCCGTGGCGAGCGTGTGCCCGGACTCCGCGAGCTCGGTGAGCGGGCGCGGGCGCAGGTAGGTGTGGCGGAGCTGGAGGTAGGTATAAGGGACCCAGCCGTGGGCGGCCGAGACGTTCCTGGCCCGTTCGAGGCGCCAGGTCGCCATGTTGCTCGCCCCCGCGCTGCGGATCTTGCCGGCCTCGGCGAGCGCGTTCAGTGCCCCCAGAGTCTCCTCCAGCGGCACGGAGCGGTCTTCGATGTGCGACCAGTACAGGTCGATGTGGTCCGTGCCCAGTCGCCGCAGGCTGCCCTCGGCGGCCTTGGCGATCGCGGAGGCCGACAGGCCCTCGGCGGAGGCCAGGGTGGTGTCGCCGGGGACGGTGGGCCGGGCGCCGCCCTTCGTGCTGATGAAGATCTCGTCGCGGTTGCCGCGGGCCGCCAGCCACGCGCCGATGGCCTGCTCGCTCTCGTCGCCCGACCGGCCCTCCACCCAGAACGGGTAGTTGTTGGCCGTGTCGAGCATCGTGCCGCCGGCCTCGTGGAACCGGTCCAGGATGGCGAACGTGTCCCGCAGGTCGACGGTCGTGCCGAACGGAATCGTGCCGAGTGCGATGTTCATGGGGCCGACTTTGGGAGCTGGAGCGCACTCCATGTCAAGTCGATTGACCTGGAGTGGGCTCCAGGTGGGATCCTGAAGAACGTGAGCGAGCAGAGCGAGCGAACAATCGAACACAGCAGCGTCACGCTCATGCGACCGACGAAGGAGGGCGCGTGAGCGTTTACACACCGGCGGAAGTTGTCGAGGAGACCGGCTTCAGCATCGACACGCTGCGCTACTACGAGAAGATCGGCCTGCTGGAGCGCATCGGACGGAACGCGGCAGGGCAGCGCAGGTTCAGCCAGGAGGACGTCGGCTGGCTCGGGACGTTGCGCTGCCTGCGTGACACGGGAATGCCCATCGCCAAGATGCTCCGCTTCGCCGAGCTCGTACGCGCCGGAGACGATACGATCCCCGACCGGATCAGGCTGCTGGAGGAGCACGACCAGCAGGTCAGGTCGCAGATCGAGAAGCTGGCCGAGCGGCAGAGCTACATCCACAACAAGATCTCCTACTACCGCAGCCAGCTCTAGCGTCTTGAATTCTCTGTAGTTTCCTGAAGGAGTCAGGCAACTCGGGTGGGCGTGGCGTGGCCGGGGCTGCTCCCGCGCTCGGTGAGCGTGAGTACGGGAGTGGCTTGGGCGTGGTGGAAGCCGGTCCGATGGTGAGAATTCCTGACATGCCCTGTCCGGTTCGGCTGGTGCCGTCCCGGCTTGGGTGCATGGCCCGCCGGACGCTGGCCACTCCGTGGGGGGAGTGGGGCGGGCACCGTACGCCGGTCGGGCACACGGCTGGAGATCATGAACGTGTTCCTCGGGGTGCGGGTGAGCCGTTTCGAGGTGGGACGGTCCTTGGATCGGTCCCGTGCTGCCGGTCGCGGGTGCAGGTCGGTTCGGGTGCGGCGGGAACGCCGGGCGGCCCGGGTCGCCTTGCGTGGTCGGCGGGCGCGGGCTACGTTGCCTTCTACGCCCTTGCCGATGGTGCGGGTGCCGGTGGTGCGGTGAGTGCGGGTGGCGTGCTGGCCGAGCAGGCCGCGCGCGACGATCCGCTCGGCCGCGGCCTGGTCCCGGTCACACGATAGGCCGCAGGCCGGGCAGTACGCCCACGTCCAGCCCCGCTCGGCGAGCCGGTCCGGGGCCGGGCAATGCGTTAGCGGCGAGGCGCCTTCGCCGCAGCGGGGGCAGTACTTGGAGGTGCCGCGGGCCGGGACGGTGACCACGGCGATGGTGTGCTTGGCCGCCAGGTGCCGGATCGCCTCAGAGAGCCGCCCGCGCACCTGCCCCGACAACCGCGCGTTCGCTCGTCCGCGGCGTCTGCGTGCTTCCAGGGTGGCCAGGTCTTCCAGATAGATGACCGTCGCCCCTGCGGCGACGGCCTGGTCGACCGCCCAGCGTGCGGCCGACCAGGTCAGCGCCTTGTTCAGGTTACGGATGCGTGTGCACAGCCGCTCGTGTTCGACCCTGATCACCTGGCAGGCTGCGGCCAGCTGGGCGTAGCGGGAATCGGCGACGGTGATGCCCGCCAGGAGCGTTTCCTGATGCTTGTGCTTGGTGGCGAGGTGTTCGCGCTCGGCCCGCAGCCGCTGTAGCTTGGCCGACACGCCGCTCGCGTCGTAGGCCAGCCGACGCCCATCCGAGAGCACCCGGCCATCGGCCAGCCGCGCGACCGTACCGGTCAGTAGCGTGTTGACGCCCCAGTCGAAGCCGCATGTGATCACGTGACCGGTGGCGGGCGCGAAGGCGATCGGGATCTGGAACGGCAGATCGACGCGCACCTGGCCGCCTTTGACCCGCAGGGTGGGGGTGCACAGCGCCGCCTCCGGTGGGACGGTGGGTGGCAACGTGATCGGCAGCAGGTGCCAGGCCCAGTCCCTGCGGCAGGCAGGAGCTTCGACCAGAGGGAGCCGTACCCGCAGGTGGGCATTGCGCTGGTCGGTGCGCTCCAGGGTGACCAGTTGCCGGTCGGCCGCCGCCAGCACGATCTGCGCCGCGACGTCCGGGGGCTCCTCCAACTCGGTCAGATCACCCGGCAACACGCCGCCGTGCTCGTCGCGGTAGGCGCGGATTTGCCGGGTCCGGTGGCGGATGGCCGCTGCGCTCACCCCGTCCGGCAGCGCCGTGCGCAACATGTCCCATTCGGCGCGGGTGCGGGCGCGCGGGTTGTGCGGCCAGGCCGCCACGATCGCCGCCACTAGGCGGCGCCGGTGCAGCGCGAGCCGCAAGGTGCGGGCGACCTGCTCCTGCGCACACCGCAGCACCCGATCGCAGGCGTACACGCCTGGCTCCAGGCTCGCGCCCCAGCCGAGTCGGCGCAGGGCCATCCATCCCTTTGACGGCAGCGCGCGCCCGTCCGGCCCGACCCCGGAGACGAGCGCGTCCAGATCATCGGGGTTCCACCGGGCGGTGACCAGTTGGGCGGCCAGCTCCCGTGCCAGGCCGCACAGCCAGGCGACTCGCCGCACCAGCAGGGTGTGAGAGACGGTCTCGCCGGTCTCTTCCACCGTGGCGCAGTGGGTGATGCAGGTCGCGGTCGCGGTGAGCTTGCTCATGCACCGCCCCCTGCCCGGAGGCGGCATCGATGCGTGTGCCGCTCGACCTGCACCCCGCCCACCTCCTGTCTCGGCCACCCGCCTCTACAATGTGTGACCGAAACACTACCAATGGTTTGTGTGCTTAGGTAGAACATTTGAGCGAAACACGCTCGCCGGACACCGTATGGCGGACCTTCGTAACCCCGGTACCCCTGGGTCCCGGCCGACCCGCAGCGCGGCCGGGTGCCTCCCCACACGCTCAGCGGTCCTCGCCAACCTCAGACTCAGCAAAGCTGATAAGGGATCACGGCACAACTGAGGTTTTCATAGCGAATATGAGGAACGGGTTAGACCCTTGCCTTTGCGCTCCGGCTGTTAAACCAAGATCCATGGCCGGAACGAGGGCGGAGCGGATCGACGAGCCGCTGCTCCGCGTCGCCAGGTTGTGCGCGGCGATGCTGTTCCTGCTGCTGGCGCATGTCACGGTCGTCCAGGCGTTCGGCTCGCGGGAGCTCAACGCCGACCATCGGAACGTGCGGCCGCTGATCGCCAGGTTCGAGCATCCGCGCGGCGACATCCTCACCTATGAGGGCACCCCGATCGCCGTGAGCCGCTCCACCGGCGGCGGCCCGTACGTCTACCGGCGGGTCTACCCGGCCGGCGAGTTGTACGCCGCGGTCACCGGGCACATGTCGCTCTACCGCTCCACCGGGATCGAGCAGGCGCAGGACGAGGTGCTGTCCGGGGAGGACCCGAAGGTCAAGGTGCGCTCGCTGGTCAGGGACGGCGCCGTGGAGGGGGCCGACGTCCGGCTGACGATCAGCGAACGGGTGCAGCGGGCCGCGTACCAGGAGCTCAGGACGACGGGGCTCCCGGGAGCGGTGGTGGCCATCAATCCGGCGACCGGGGCGATCCAGGCGCTGGCCACCTATCCGACCTACGACCCGAACACCCTCACCACCTTCGACTCCGGGCGGCTCATCGAGACCTCGCGCCTGCTCAGGCGGGATCCGTCGCGGCCCCTGCTGAACCGCGCGCTGAACCGGCTCTATCCGCCCGGGTCCACGTTCAAGCTGGTGACGGCGGCCGCGGCGCTGGCCTCCGGCGAGTACACCCCGACCACCCTGGTGGACGCGCCCGTCCGGCTGCGGCTGCCCGGGACGCCCATGGTCCTGCAGAACGCGGGCGGCGGCGGGTGCGGGAAGGAGCGGCCGACGCTGACGGACGCGTTCCATGTGTCCTGCAACACCGTGTTCGCCAACCTCGGGCTGCAGCTCGGGCAGGACCTGCTCAGGGATCAGGCGGAGGCGTTCGGGTTCAACGCGCCGAACCTGTCGATCCCGCTCGTCGCCACGGCCAGCCGGTATCCGCTGGCCATGGACCGGGCGCAGACCGCGCTGTCGGCCATCGGGCACTATGACAGCCGGGTGACGCCGCTGATGGTGGCCATGCTGTCGGCCGCCGTGGCCAACAACGGGATCTTGATGAAGCCGTACCTGGTCGAGGAGGTACGGCTGGCGGACGGGTCGGTCATCGACCGCGCCGGACCCTCCGTGTACCGCAAGGCCGTGTCGCCGACGCTGGCCAAGAGCCTGGCGTCGATGATGACGATGGCGCCGCGCGCCGGCCCCAAGGCGGGCCACCCCAAAACGGGCCGCTCTATTACAAATCGCCCCAAAACGGCCCACCCAACGGCAACTCATCCCAGGGCGGCCGCCGCGATCGTCATGTCGGAGATCGTCCCGGGGACGGACGACCACGCGCTCGTCACCGCCTTCGCGCCCGCGGACGCGCCCGAGGTGGCGGTCGGGGTCGTGCTGGAGCACCCCGGGACGCGGGCCGACACCGTGACGGCGATCGCCCGCGCGGTCATCGAGGCCGCCCTGCGATGAAGGTCAGCGGTAGGCGGTGGCCTGGAGGGTGTAGAGGTCGGCGTAGAGGCCGTTGAGGGACATCAGGGTGTGGTGGTCGCCCTGTTCGGTGATCTT